>NZ_JBEOSP010000045.1:0-73198 GCF_040303105.1 Kitasatospora sp. NPDC096128
CACCCGGTCGATCGGGTCGAAGACCGGGTGCTGCTGCCGCGTGCCGACATCGCCACCGAGACCCTGGTGGCCGGCCTGGTCGAGCTCGGCTGGGAGCCCGCCACGACGACGTGGCGGGCTCCCGTGCGTCCGGGTGGACCGGCTAGGCGGTGCGGACCGGCCGGGCGGTCACTTGTTGCCGGTCTTGAGCAGCGAGGCGACGGCCGGGCCGGCCGCGTCCACGCCGTGGCCGCCGCCCTGGACCTCGGCGGCGACCGCGAGGTTGCCGCGGAAGGCGGTGAACCAGCTGTTGGTGGTGGAGGCGCCCTGGACCTCGGCGGAGCCGGTCTTGGCCCCCGCGTTGTCGGTGATCCCGGCCATCACCTGACTGGCCGTGCCGCCGACGGCGGTGGCGTTCATCATCGCGCGCAGCTTGGCGGCGACGTCCGGCGAGATCTGCCGGGCCGCCTGCTGCTGCGGCAGGCCGGCGACCAGGACGGGCTGCTTGAAGGCGCCGCTCTGGACGGTCGCCGTGATCGAGGCGATGGCCAGCGGGTTCATCTGGACCTTGCCCTGGCCGATGTAGTTCATCGCCTGCTCGTCCTTGCTGCCCGGGGTCGCCGGGATCTTGCCGTCGGCGTTCGGCAGGCCGGTCTTCCACTCCAGGCCGATGCCGTACACGTCCTTGGCGGTGCCGGACAGCGTCTCGGGCTTGAGGCTGGTCAGGCCCTGGTTGATGAAGGCGGTGTTGCAGGACACCATGAAGTCCTTCTGGAGCGTGTAGTCCGGGAAGGCGCCGGGGAAGTCGTTCGGGATCGCCACCGGGTTGCTGCTCTTCTCCGGGCAGGCCACCGGGGAGTCCGGGCCGAGGCCGGCCTCCAGCAGGGCCGTCGAGGTGACGATCTTCATCGTCGAGCCGGGGGCGAGCAGGCCGGTGAAGGCCCGGTTCTGGCCGGTGGCCGGGGCGTTGGCGAAGGCCAGCACCTGGCCGGTGCTCGGTTCGATGGCGACGATGGAGCCCTGCTTGCCGCCCAGGTCGGTCATCGCCTTCTCGGCGGCGGCCTGGAGGGTGTTGTCGATGGTCACCTTGAAGGGCTTGCCGGGCTTGGGCTCGACGATGGTGAACAGCTTGTCCGCGGCGGTCTTGCCGGCCGGGTCGGTGATCACCACCGCGCTGCCCGCGTCCTGGTCCTTGTTCGGGTCCGGCGGCAGCAGCTTGTGGGCGTTGTCCTGGAGGGTGGCCAGCAGCGCCGGGGTGAGCGAGGCGCCCTGCAGCGCCTTGCCGTTGCGGTCCACCACGGTGGACGGCGGGGCGAAGACCTGCTGGGTGGCGATGGTCTCGTTGCCGGACAGGTGCGGGTGGATCACCGAGGGCGCCCAGTGCACGGCCGGGGTGTTGTCGCTCATCTTCACGACGCCGAGGAAGCCGTTGTAGTCCCAGACCCGGCTGGTGCCGGCGAACTCGGCCCGGGCCTTGAAGCCCATCAGCACGCCGGTGGGCCCGGCCGGGGCGGTGGCGGACGGCGAGTCGGTGGCGCCGGGGGTGGCGCCCGCGGTCGGGGTCGCGGAGGCCGCGCCGGTGGGCTTGGCCGGGGTCGGGGTGCCGGTCGCCGAGGCGAAGGCCTGCGGGGTGGCCGGGCCGGCCGGGGTCAGGGTCAGCGCGCTCGGCTTCACCTGGTCCTTGAAGGCCGTCAGCGCCGTGGTGGCCGCCGCCGGGTCGTCCGTCAGCGAGGCCGCCTTGGCGATGTCGCCGGAGGCCCAGGCCGCCAGGAAGTCCTTCGCACCGTTCGCCGCCTGATCGGCCGAGGGCGGCTCGGCGACCACGGTGCGGGGCTTCTTGTCGCCCGAGGACCCGGAGTCCGAGCCGCCCACCAGGCTGTAGGCCCCGTAGCCGCCGCCCGCGAGGACGGCGATGGACACGCCGGTGATGATGCCGATCTTCGCGCCACTGCGCATGGTGCAAATCCCCCAGGGGTCTCGCGGCCGGGCGCAACCGGCGGGGCCGGAAACGCGGTACGCCCCCCACCCTAGGCAGGCGGGATCGGTGCGCCGACGAAAGGCCGGGGACTTGTGACGGATCTGGTACGTGTCGTGGACCGGGTACGGACGGTTCGAGGGGAGTGTGTGCGGGCCGCTCAGATCCAGCTGGTGAACCACATCCGGTTGCGCCACTGCTCCAGCGGGATGGTCTGCGCGGTGAACAGCGGGAAGAAGTACAGGAAGTTCCAGATGATCAGCAGCACCAGCAGCCCGGCCGCGGCCGAGCCGATGATCCGGCGGTCCCGGGAGGCGCCGGCCGGCCCGATCAGCGCGCCGATCAGCATCGTCACGGCGAGCACCAGGAACGGGACGAAGACCACCGCGTAGAAGAGGAAGATCGTCCGCTGCTGGTAGAGGAACCACGGCAGGTAGCCGGCGGCCAGGCCGCACAGCAGCGCGCCGGCCCGCCAGTCCCGGCGGAACGCCCACCGCCACAGGCAGTAGACCAGCGCCAGCACGGCCGTCCACCACAGCAGCGGGGTGCCGATGCCCAGCACCTCGCGGGCGCAGTCGGCGACGGTGCAGCCGTTCTGGCCGAGCTTGGGGGACTCGTAGTAGAAGGAGACCGGTCGGCCCAGCACCAGCCAGGACCACGGGTTCGACTGGTAGGTGTGCGGGTCGGTCAGGTGGGTGTGGAACTCGTAGACCGTCGAGTGGTAGTGCCACAGGGCGCGCAGCCCCTCGGGTATCCACGGGTAGTCGGTGGAACGGCCGACCGCCCAGTCCCGCCCCCAGCCGCCCTGGCCGGGGGCGTTGCTGCTGGCGAACCAGCCCCACCAGGAGGCCAGGTAGACGGCCACCGACACCACGACGACCGACACGAAGGCCGGCACCACGTCCCGGGCCAGCACCGCCAGGTACGGGCGGGGGGCGCCGGCCAGCCGGCGGGCGCCGACGTCCCACAGCACCGTCAGCACGCCGAAGGCCGCCGCGACGTACAGGCCGCTCCACTTGGTGGCGCAGGTCAGGCCGACGCAGACGCCGGCCGCGATCCGGTACGGGCGCCAGCCCAGGCTGAGCCGCTGGGCGAGCAGCGGGTTCTCGACCCCCCCGAGCTTCGCGGCGAACCGGGCCCGGGTGCGGTCGCGGTCCAGCAGCAGGAAGCCGAAGGCGGCGAGCATCCAGAACATCACGACGAGGTCGAGCAGGGCGGTCCGGCTGAGCACCAGGTGCAGGCCGTCGACCGAGAGCAGCAGCCCGGCCACGCAGCCCAGCAGGGTGGAGCGGAACATCCGGCGGGCGATCCGGGCCAGCACCAGCACCGACAGGGTGCCGAGCAGGGCCACCGCGAAGCGCCAGCCGAAGGGGTTCATGCCGAACAGCTGCTCGCCCGCGCCGATGATCCACTTGCCGACCGGAGGGTGCACCACGTACGACGGCGTCGGGCGGTACGGCACGGCCGCGCCCGGCGTCATGATCGTCGTGTTGGCGTCCTCCGGCCAGTTGATCTCGTAGCCGCCGTGCCAGAGCGCGTAGGCGTCCTTGGCGTAGTACGTCTCGTCGAAGATGATCGCGTGCGGCTGGCCGAGGTCCGTGAACCGCAGCAGCCCGGCGAACACCGCCACCGCGACCGGGCCCAGCCAGCCGGACCAGCGGCACAGGAAGTACCAGAGGCCCTGCGGCAGCCGCAGGCCCAGGCGCAGCAGCAGCGGGGACTGCGGGACGTCGGGCGCCGTCACCCGGGGGCCGTCCGGCATCGGCGGGACGAGGCGCTCGGTGAGCGTGCCGGTCGGGCGGGCCCGGTAGCCGTACCCGGCCAGGCGCTCCCGCCAGCCGACGGGGGACTCGGGTGAGCGGGGGGACGGCAGGCCGACACCGCCCTGCGCGGAGTGGTCCGTACCAGTGGGCGTCTGCGCCGCCGTGTCGCCGTTCATCCGCCACATCGTAGGGGCGCTCCTCGTACGTGTGAGCGGTCCCTCGGAAGCTGCCCGAATCGTCACCAAAGCTCCGGGGGCGGTGGAGCTGCGAAGATGGGGCCGTGACAGGAGTACTGGTTCTCGCAGGCACCCCCATCGGCGACGTCTCGGACGCCCCGCCCCGGCTGGTCAACGAACTGGCCACGGCGGACGTCATCGCCGCCGAGGACACCCGGCGGCTGCGCCGGCTCACCCAGGCGCTCGGGGTGACCCCGGCCGGGCGGGTCGTCTCGTACTTCGAGGGCAACGAGGTCGGCCGCACCCCTGAGCTGGTCGAGGCGCTGCTCGGCGGCGCCCGGGTGCTGCTGGTCACCGACGCCGGGATGCCCTCCGTCTCCGACCCCGGCTACCGGCTGGTGGCGGCCGCCGTCGAGGCGGACGTGAAGGTCACCGCGGTGCCCGGGCCGTCCGCGGTGCTCACCGCGCTGGCGCTGTCCGGCCTGCCGGTCGACCGCTTCACCTTCGAGGGCTTCCTGCCGCGCAAGACCGGCGACCGGGCCCGGCAGCTGGCCTCGATCGCCGCCGAACCGCGCACCATGGTCTTCTTCGAGGCACCGCACCGGATCGCCGAGGCGCTGGCCGCGATGGCCGGGGCCTTCGGGCCGGAGCGCCCGGCCGCCGTGTGCCGCGAGCTCACCAAGACCTACGAGGAGGTCAAGCGCGGGCCGATCGGCGAGCTGGCGGCCTGGGCGGCGGACGGCGTCAAGGGCGAGATCACCGTCGTGGTCGCGGGCGCCCCGCCGGCCGCGCCCCGGGAACTGACCCCGGCCGAGCTGGCCCGGCTGGTGGCCGTCCGGGAGGAGGCCGGGGAACACCGCAAGGAGGCCATCGCGGCGGTCGCGGTCGAACTGTCCGTGCCCAAGCGGGAGGTCTTCGACGCGGTGGTCGCGGCGAAGAAGGACGGTCCGAAGGACGGCCCCGAAGGGGCTGCGAAAAAGGGGTGAATTCCGGGGGTTGCGTGGCGGGCGGGGAGTCGTACCTTGGAGTGAAGGCCCGGCTAAACGCCCGCTGAGCTGAAGGTTCGACCCCGGATTCCGGTTCGCGACGCGCCCTTTGTATAGGGCTCGCCAACCCGCTTCCAAGTCTTCACAAGAAGGGCGTCAGCCAGGGCGGTACGGGCATTTCCTTGAACGGAAAGACCCAGCCGGGCGAGGGCCCGACGGGCACTGGGAGTTGGCTATGAGCGACACGATCGGTAGCCCCCGCAGTGGCAACGCGCTGAGCGCCCCCGGCCTGGCGGGGCGGGCGCACACCCCCGTCGAGACCGTGCGGGAGGCCTACTCCTTCGCCTGCCTGCGCTGCGGGTACGGCTGGGAGCAGGCGTACGACATCGAGCACCACGTGGCCCAGGACGGCCACATCGTGTTCGAGTACCACGCCAACGGTGTCCGGGTGCCGTCCCCGCTGCTCAAGCCGACCTGCCCGGGATGCGGTGGACACACCGTCCGGATCATGCGCGAGGGCCGGGTGGCCGTCGCGGACCAGCCCTGGCAGCACGCCCCCGGCTACCCGGCGCACGCCGAGCCGGCCGGGGCGACCCCGGTGTCGGGGACGGCCGAGCCGCAGGGACGCTGGGCCCGGTTCTGGTCGCGGCTCCTGGGCTGACCGGGCCGACGGGCCCGGGGAGCGCGACCGGGGCCGCCCGCCGCGAGCAGTGCGGCGGGCGGCCCCGCAGTACGCCTGGAGGCTGAGGGCCCGGCCGGGTGCCGGGGTAATCCGGTCGAGGGGTGCGTTCGGGCCCGACTAAGCTTTCCGACCATGGCGGCCACTGCAGACCACAGCACCACCGGGGCGAGCACCCCGGCGTACTACGTTTCCACCCCGATCTACTACGTCAACGACCGTCCCCACCTGGGCCACGCGTACACCACCGTGGCGGGCGACGTCCTCACCCGCTGGCACCGCCAGCGCGGCGAGAAGGTGTGGTACCTGACCGGCACCGACGAGCACGGTCAGAAGATCATGCGGACCGCCGAGGCCAATGGCGTCAGCCCGCAGGAGTGGTGCGACAAGCTGGTCGAGGAGGCCTGGAAGCCGCTCTGGCAGCACCTGGAGATCGCCAACGACGACTTCATCCGCACCACCCAGGAGCGGCACACCGACCGGGTGCAGGAGTTCGTCCAGGAGCTGTTCGACAAGGGCGAGATCTACAAGGGCGGCTACTCCGGCCCGTACTGCGTCGGCTGCGAGGAGTACAAGCTCCCGAACGAGCTGCTCGACGGCGCCACCGAGGACGAGAAGCTCTGCCCGGTCCACAAGAAGCCGGTCGAGTGGCTGGAGGAGGAGAACTACTTCTTCCGGCTCTCCGCCTACGGCGAGCGGCTGCTGGAGTTCTACGCCGCCAACCCCGACTTCATCCAGCCGGCCTCGGCCCGCAACGAGGTGCTGCGCTTCGTCGAGCAGGACCTCAAGGACCTCTCGATCTCCCGCTCCACCTTCAGCTGGGGCATTCCGCTGCCCTGGGACGAGAAGCACGTCCTCTACGTCTGGGTCGACGCGCTGCTGAACTACATCACCGCGGCCGGCTACGGCAGCGACCCGGAGCGCTTCGCCGAGCTCTGGCCGGCCTCCGTCCACCTGGTCGGCAAGGACATCCTGCGCTTCCACGCGGTGATCTGGCCGGCCATGCTGATGGCCGCGGGCCTGCCGCTGCCCAAGCGGGTCGTCGCCAACGGCTGGCTGATGGTCGGCGGCGAGAAGATGTCCAAGTCCAACCTGACCGGCATCGCGCCCACCGACCTGACCTCGCACTTCGGCGTCGACGCGTACCGCTACTACTTCCTGCGGGCGATCCCGTTCGGCACGGACGGCTCGTTCTCCTGGGAGGACTTCACCGCCCGCTACACCTCCGAGCTCGCCAACGACTTCGGCAACCTGGCCTCCCGGGTCGCCGCGATGGTCGGCAAGTACTTCGGCGGGGCGCTGCCCGCCTCGGCCGCGCACGGCGAGGCCGAGCAGGCCGTCGCGGACGGGCTGGCCGCGGCCGTCGCCGCCGCCGACGCCAAGATCGGCGAGGAGCTGGACTTCGCCGGCGGCCTCGCGGCGATCTTCGAGTTCGTCAAGCAGGTCAACGGCTACCTCACCACGCAGGAGCCGTGGAAGGTCGCCAAGGACGAGTCGGCCGAGGGTCAGGCCCGACTGGCCACCATCCTCTACACCGCCGCCGAGTCGCTGCGCGGCACCGCCGTGCTGCTCAACCCGGTGATGCCGTCCACCGCCGAGAAGCTGTGGGCCTCGCTCGGTGCCGCCGAGGGCCTCGGCGCGCTCGCCGACCAGCGCGTCGCCGCCGCCGGCGACTGGGGCCGGCTGCCCGCCGGTGCCACCGTCACCAAGGGCGACATCCTGTTCCCGCGCCTCGAAGAGAAGCCGAGCGCCTGATGCCCGCCAAGGACGACGACCGGTCGACCCCGCCGCCGCTGCCGGAACCCCTGGCCGTGGCGGTGGCCGACTCGCACACCCACCTCGACATGCAGGCCGGCACCCCGGCCGAGGGGCTCGCCCGGGCCGCCTCGGTCGGCGTCACCACGGTCGTGCAGGTGGGCTGCGACGTGCCCGGCTCGCGCTGGGCCGCCGAACTGGCGGCCGAGTACGAGCAGGTGCACGCGGCCGTCGCCCTGCACCCCAACGAGGCGCCGCGGATCTTCCTCGGCGACGCCGACGGATGGTCCGGCCGGCAGCGGCTCGCGGGCGGCCGGGCGGCGCTGGACGAGGCGCTCGCCGAGATCGACGCGCTGGCCGCGCTGCCGCAGGTCCGCGCCGTCGGCGAGACCGGCCTGGACTACTTCCGCACCGGGCCGGAGGGCGTGGAGATCCAGAAGGAGTCGTTCCGCCGCCACATCGAGATGGCCAAGCGGCACGGCAAGGCGCTGGTCATCCACGACCGCGACGCCCACGAGGACGTCATCGCCGTCCTGCTGGCCGAGGGCGCCCCGGAGCGCACCGTCTTCCACTGCTACTCCGGCGACGCCGAGATGGCGAAGACCTGCGCCGAGCACGGCTGGTACCTCTCCTTCGCCGGCCCGGTCACCTTCAAGGCCAACCAGCCGCTGCGCGACGCGCTCCTCGCCACCCCGCTCGACCGGATCCTGGTCGAGACCGACGCCCCCTTCCTCACCCCGCACCCGTACCGGGGGCGGCCGAACGCGCCGTACCTCATCCCGGTCACGGTCCGCTCGATGGCCGCCACCCTGGGGCTGCACGAGGACGAGCTGTCGACGGCGATCGCGGCGAACACGGCGCGGGCCTTCGGGTACTGAGCGGGGTCGAACGGACTTACGGTTCAGGGGAAACGGTTCGGCACTCTCGCGGCGCTGTGATGCTGGTTAGCATGAGTGCAGTGAGGGAGGTGGCGATGACCGCCGAGCCGATCGACTGGAAGCTTCCGCCGTCCCAGGGCTGGACGTACGAGCAGGCTCAGGATTTCGACCTGCCGTTCGAATGGGATCTGGTGGACGGAGTCATCGTGGTCCGGGGGCAGACGAACTTCTGGCACGACCTGGTGCGCTCGGGGCTGGAACGAGGGCTGTTCGCCGCACGTGTCGAGCCCTGCGCCGTCCTGCCGGAGCGGTGCATGCTGCTGGACGAGAGCAACACGGCCAAGCCCGATGTGGTGGTGTTCGACAAGACCGGGCTGGATGTCTTCGAGCTGGACTGTCTGCCGGTCGGGTCCGTAGTGCTGGCGGTCGAGGTCGTGTCGTACGGCACCCGGGTCAACGACCGCTTCGCCAAGCCCGGCCTGTACGCGGAGAAGGGGATTCCCTACTACTGGCGGGTCGAGCGCGGCGTGGACGACCTGCCGATCGTCCACGAGTTCCACCGGGACGACGAGAAGGGCGTCTACCTGCCCGTCGCCCAGCACGAAGGGGTGCTCCGGACGTCCGTGCCGTACCCCGTGGAGATCGACCTCGCTGAGGTCGTCGAACTCTGAGACCCTCACGCGCCCGTATCCTTGGCGCGTGAGCACCACCGACCCCACCCCTGACAGCCACCTGCTGGGCGCCGCCGACATCCGGGAGCTGGCGGCCGCGTTCGGCGTGAAGCCGACCAAGCAGCGCGGGCAGAACTTCGTCATCGACGGCAACACCGTGCGGCGGATCGTCCGCGCCGCCGAGGTGACGGAGCAGGACACGGTGGTGGAGGTCGGGCCCGGGCTCGGCTCGCTCACGCTGGCGCTGCTGGAGGTCGCCCGGCACGTCACCGCGGTCGAGATCGACCCGGTGCTCGCCCAGCACCTGCCGGACACCGTCGCGGCCCGGATGCCCCGCAAGGCGGACTCCTTCGACCTGGTGTTCAGCGACGCCATGGAGGTCACCGAGCTGCCCGGCCCGGCGCCCACCGCGCTGGTCGCCAACCTGCCGTACAACGTGGCCGTGCCCGTCCTGCTGCACATGCTGGCGACCTTCCCCAGCATCGAGCGGACCCTGGTGATGGTGCAGAGCGAGGTCGCCGACCGGCTCGCCGCCAAGCCCGGCAACAAGGTGTACGGCGTCCCGTCGGTCAAGGCCAACTGGTACGCCGAGGTGAAGCGGGCCGGCGCGATCGGGCGGAACGTGTTCTGGCCCGCCCCCAACGTCGACTCCGGGCTGGTCTCGCTGATCCGCCGCGACCCGCCGAAGACCACCGCCAGCCGCGCGGAGGTGTTCGCGGTGGTCGACGCCGCGTTCGCCCAGCGCCGCAAGACCCTGCGCGCCGCGCTGGCCGGCTGGGCCGGCTCCGCCGCCGGGGCCGAGCAGGCGCTCGCGGCCGCCGGGATCGACCACAAGCTGCGGGGCGAGATGCTGACGGTGGAGCAGTTCGCCGCGATCGCCGAGCACAAGCCCGTCGCGGCCGCGGCTCCGGCCGAGCCTGCCGCGCCCGCCACGTCTGCCACGTCTGCTGAGGACGACGAGTGATCACCGTACGGGTACCGGCCAAGGTCAACGTCCAGCTCGGGGTCGGCGGACTGCGCGCCGACGGGTTCCACGACCTGGCCAACGTGTTCTTCGCGGTCGCCCTGGGCGACGAGGTCACGGCCACCCCGGGCGAGGGCGTCACGCTCAGCTGCTCCGGACCCGATGCGGGCGCCGTCCCGCTCGACGACAGCAACCTCGCCGCCCGCGCCGCCCGGCTGCTCGCCGCCCACCACGGGATCGCCGACCCGGGCGTGCACCTGCACATCGCCAAGGCCATCCCGGTCGCCGGCGGCATGGCCGGCGGCAGCGCCGACTGCGCCGCCGCGCTGCTCGCCTGCGACGCGCTGTGGAAGCTCGACACCCCCCTCGCCGCGCTGCTGGAACTGGCCGCCGAACTGGGCTCCGACGTGCCGTTCGCCCTGCTCGGCGGCGTCGCGCTGGGCCGCGGCCGGGGCGAGATCCTGGAGCCGGTCACCGTCTCCGGCACCTTCCACTGGGTCTTCGCGGTCGCCGACGGCGGCCTGTCCACCCCCGCCGTCTTCCGCGAGTGCGACCGGCTGCGCGAGGAGGCCGGCACCGGCTCCAGCGACGTCCACGTGCCCACGCCCGACGCCGACCCGGCGCTGCTCGCCGCCCTCGCCGACGGCGACGCCGTCGCCCTGGCCACCGCGCTCACCAACGACCTCCAGCCCGCCGCGCTCTCCCTGCGCCCCGCGCTGGCCGCCACCCTGCGGGCCGGCACCGAGGCCGGCGCGCTCGGCGCCCTGGTCTCCGGCTCCGGGCCGACCTGCGCCTTCCTGGTCAAGGACGCCGAGGCGGCCGCCGTCGTCGCCGAGGCGCTGCTGGCCTCCGGCACCTGCCGGGCCGCGCACGCCACGTACGGGCCGGTGCCGGGGGCGTCGGTGCTGCCGTAAAGCGGTCGTGAGGCGGTGCGGGTGCCGCCTCGGGGTGGTGAGGGTGCTGTCTCCGGGCGGTGCGGGTGCCGCCTCGGGGCGGTGCAGGTGGCGTCTCGGGGCGGTGAAGGTGCGGCGGCCCGCCCATTAGGCTGGGGTGATCGGGGCGTCCCCGAGAGCGGGGCGGGCTGGGCCCGCCCCCGACCGCCGAACCCAGGAGCGCAGCACACGTGGCCGTCAACCTCGCCACCATCGAGTCCGTCACGAAGGTCTACGGCACCCGCGCCCTGCTGGACGGTGTGAGCCTGGGCGTGAGTGAGGGCGACCGGATCGGCGTCGTCGGCCGCAACGGCGACGGCAAGACCACCCTGATCCGGATGCTCGCCAAGCTGGAGGAGCCCGACGGCGGCCGGATCACCTGGAACGGCGGCCTCGAACCGGCCGTCCTCACCCAGCACGACTCGCTCGACCCCGAGGCCACCATCCGGCACGAGGTCATCGCCGGCCGCGCCGACCACGAGTGGCTCGGCGACGCCCGGATCCGCGACATCATCGAAGGCCTCTTCGGCGGCCTCGACCTGCCCGGCTTCGCCGACGGCCTCGACACCGTCATCGGCCCGCTCTCCGGCGGCGAGCGCCGCCGGATCGCCCTCGCCAAGCTGCTGCTCGGCTCCCCCGAGCTGATCATCCTCGACGAGCCCACCAACCACCTCGACGTCGAGGGCATCAACTGGCTCGCCCAGCACCTGCAGAAGCGCCGCTCCGCGCTGGTCTGCGTCACCCACGACCGCTGGTTCCTCGACCAGGTCTGCACCCGGATGTGGGACGTCCAGCACGGCGAGGTGCACGAGTACGAGGGCGGCTACTCCGACTACGTCTTCGCCCGCGCCGAGCGCTCCCGGATCGAGGCCGTCGAGGAGCAGAAGCGCCAGAACCTCGCCCGCAAGGAGCTGGCCTGGCTGCGCCGCGGCGCCCCCGCCCGCACCTCCAAGCCGCGCTACCGGATCGAGGCGGCCAACGCCCTGATCGCCGACGTGCCGGACCCCCGGGACAAGAGCGAGCTGATGAAGTTCGCCAACGCCCGGCTCGGGAAGACCGTCTTCGACCTGGAGAACGTCACCGTCAAGGCCGGTCCCAAGCTGCTGCTGGAGAACCTCACCTGGCAGCTCGGCCCCGGCGACCGGATCGGCCTGCTCGGCGTCAACGGCGCCGGCAAGACCTCGCTGCTGCGCGCCATGCGCGACGCCTTCGCCAGCGAGGGCGACGTGCAGCCCGCCTCCGGCGTGATCAAGGTCGGCAAGACCGTGCGGCTGGCCTACCTGTCCCAGGAGGTCGCCGAACTGGAGCCGACGACCCGGGTGCTGCAGGCCGTCGAGCAGGTCCGCTCCCGGGTCGACCTCGGCAAGGGCCGGGAGATGAGCGCCGGCCAGCTGTGCGAGCAGTTCGGCTTCGGCAAGGACAAGCAGTGGACGCCGGTCGGCGACTTGTCCGGCGGCGAGCGGCGCCGGCTCCAGCTGCTGCGGCTGCTGATGGACGAGCCCAACGTGCTGTTCCTCGACGAGCCGACCAACGACCTGGACATCGAGACCCTCAACCAGCTGGAGGACCTGCTCGACGGCTGGCCCGGCTCGATGGTCGTCATCAGCCACGACCGGTTCTTCATCGAGCGGACCACGGACGTCGTCCACGCGCTGCTCGGCGACAAGAAGATGCGGATGCTGCCCGGCGGCGTCGACGAGTACCTGGAGCGCCGGGCCCGGATGGCCGCCGCCGCGGCGCAGGCCGCCCCCGCCGCCGCGGCCCCGGCCGTCGACGCCGGGCTCTCCGGCGGGGACCTCCGGGCGGCCAAGAAGGAGATGCAGAAGATCGAGCGGCAGATCGCCAAGCTGGACGAGAAGGAGTCCAAGCTGCACGCCCAACTCGCCGAGCACGCCGCCGACTTCTCCAAGGTCGCCGAACTGGACGGGAAGCTGCGCACCGTCCGGGAGGAGAAGGAGGAGCTGGAGATGACCTGGCTGGAGCTGGCCGAGCAGGTCTGACCTGCTTGACGTTCCCGAACTACCGCTGCCTGAGCAGGAGTTCCAACTCGTCCGCCGCACGGCCCAGCGCACTGAGCGCCGGGTCGTGCGGCACGTCGGGAGCACCGGGCACCGGCGTGGTCGGCGGCCGGTGCTCGCGGGCGGCGGCCGCCAACTCGTCCAAGGCCCGGCGGACCCGCTCGGTCTCCGCCGGATCCGGCACCCGGCCGCCGTACCGGATCTGCGCGGCGAACGCCGCCACCGCCCCGCCCAGCCGCTCCAGCGCCGCCGTGGCCGGCAGCCACTGCTCGGCCGACCGGCCCGCGGGCGGCGGCTCGGCCAGCCCCCGCCGCACCTCCTGCCGGGCGTCCGCCAGCGACCGGTAGGCCGTACGGCGCAGCCACACCTCGCCGGTCCGGTGCTCCGTCACCGCGTCCAGGTAGGCGCGCAGGGCGGTCGTCGCCGTCACCAGCCGCGGCTCGATCCGGTGCCGCGGGCGCTCCGGCCACAGCAGGTAGCCGAAGAGCAGCACGATCGCGCTCGCCAGGACCGTGTCCAGAACCCGCGGCCAGAACTCGGCCGCGCTGCTCTGCCCGCCGAGTTGGAGCAGCACCAGCGCCATCGGCGTCATCGCCACCGTGTTCAGCCCGTAGTGCGCCGCCGTCACGTACGGCAGCAGGGCCACGCACAGCGCCGCCACCGCCGTCAGCGCCCACTCCTCGGTGGTCCACGCCAGCAGTGCCGCCGTCACCGCCACGCCCAGCACCGTGCCGACCGCCCGGCTGACCGCCCGCAGGAACACCGAACCCAGATCCGGCTTCAGCACGAACGCGATCGTCATCGGCACCCAGTAGCTCTTGCTCAGCGGGTAGTTGGCCGTCACCGCCGAACCCACCGCGATGCACAGCGCCACCCGCAGCCCGTACCGGACCGACGGACCGGACCACAACCGCCCCCGCAGCCGCCACGGGTCCGGCGGCGGCGCGGGAGCCGCGGCGATCCGCGCCGGCCGGCCCGCGACGGCGTCCGCGGCGGCCCGCAGCGCCACGTCCAGGGCCTGCCGCGCCGGGGTGTCCGGCCGCCACTCGGGCACCACCACCTCGCCACCGCCGCGTCGTACCGCCTGCGCCAGCCGGTCCGGGACCGCCGCCACCTCCGGCGGCACCGGCCGCCGCGCCCACAACAGGCCCGTCGCCGCCTCGGTCGCGGTCAGCGCCGCCTCGTACACCGGGCGCAGGGCCGTCCTGCCGTGCCCGGGGAGCAGGTCCTGCCACTGGTCCAGGCGGGCCGTCAGCACCCGGCGGGACTCCGCGCCCCGCGCCGTACCCAGATCGACGAGCACCCGGCCGAGCGCCTCGTACACCGCCGCCAACGCCCGGGTGCGCGGATCGCCCGCGCGACCGGGCAGACCCAGCAGCACGACGAACGCGGCCCCCACCAGCAGCATCGGCGCCGCCGCCCACCACGGCCCCGGCAACGGCATCCCACTGCCCAACGCCGCCGACACCAGCAGCAGCATCCCCGCCGCCGACCCGCGCGGGCCCGTCGCACTCAGCGCGCCCGACACGAACGCCGTCAGCGTCAGCCCGGCGCCGAGCGCCACCGCCCCCGCGTGGGCGTGCTGCAAGGCTGTACCGATCAGCATCCCCAAGGCCGAAGCCGCCACCGCCGACCCGATCCGCGCCGTCCGCAGCCGTACCGGCTCGACGCGGTCGTTCATCGTCGCGTGCATCGCCCCCAGCCCGGCGAACACCCCCAGATCCAGCCGGTGCGCCCCCAGCCCCACCGCCAGCGGCACCGCCATCCCGACGGCCGCCCGCACCATCAACACCACCGGCACCGGCGGCCGCGCGGGCCGCACGGCCCGGGCCCACCAGGGGGTCGCACCTGGATTCGGCTTGTGTTCAGGCATGTCGTCACACGTCCGTTCTGCGGCCACGGCTCGCTGCTGAGCGACATTGCACGGCAGATGGGGCGTACCGGGGCAGTCTATCCAGCGGCCCGACCCCGGGCTGTACGTGTCAAGTTCGTACCGATCGCGCCCGCGCAGACCATGGGCCCTGCCGGGCCGACAGAGGCGATGGCTACCATGACAGAGGCGGGGGCCGCCCCCGGGGCGGGCGGTCGCACCGACCAGGACGGCACCTGCCAGAAGTTGACGGTGTGTTGCGGCACGGAAGCCCGGGAGACGCCCGGAGCGGCCGGCCGTACGGGGGAGAGGTGGATTGCTGTGGGAGAGCCGACGACCACGCCGGGCGCGGGTACGACGCCGGCACCGGGGACGCCGGACGCGACGCCGTTCATGCTGGACGGGCCGACGATCCCGCTGCCCTGGGGGCACGGGATCAAGATCGCCCCCGTGGTCAGTACCGCGCAGACGAGCGTCAGCGCAGGCGACCTGGTGGCGGCCTTCGGGAAGAACGACGTTCAGGTCGAGATCAACACCCTTACGGAGTTCGCCAAGAAGGTCGAGGCCCTGCTCGCGGCGATGGAGGGCTCGGAGGCTGCGCCGTACAAGCTCGAGGCGCAGAAGCTGACTCGGGAGAATTTCGTCAGCGGGCAGAACCCGGGGGCGTTCTCGGAAGCGGTGGCCCTGAATTCCGCCTACAACAAGGTCCACAGCCAGCTCGTCCAGCTCCACAAGGACTTCACAGCGCAGATCAAGGCGATGCAGAAGGCCGTCGTCCAGTCGGCGGGCTCCTACGGGACCAGCGACGAGAACGCGGCCGCCGACCAGAACGCGGTGGCGAGGAGCGCGGGCGTCACGGCGCCGAAGTCCAACACGAACCTCTGACGGCGGTACGGGAGAGGCTCACGGGGAAACGGGGAACAGGTCATGGCAGACGAATACAACGACATGAAGCATGCCGAACTCAAGGCGCTGGTCGACGGCACCGCGCCTGACATGCTGCTGAAGCGAGCCGGCAAGCTCCAGGACGCCGGTCGGGTTCTGACGGAACTCAGCACGGCCCTCCAGTCCCACCTCGGTACGGTCACCTGGGAGGGGCAGGCCGCTGAGAACTTCAAGACCTGGGCAGGGAACCTGTACAAGTCCGCGGCGATCATCGGTCAGCACTCCACGACCGCCGGCGGGGCGATGACTCAGGCGGGCGAAGCGCTCAGCACGGCCAAGGTCGCGATGCCCCCGATTCCCCAGCACGCGATGGACAAGGTCGCCGCTTACCAGAAGCAGACGGTACCCCCGGACGTACAGACGAAGATTTCGACGGTCGGGGGCACCGCCGACGACTACATGAAGGCGAAGCTCCAGGACGGTTGGGTCACCAAGAACGAGTACGACGCGTTCAAGGCGACGATCCAGAAGGAGCAGCAGGAGGCCGCGAAGCAGGTCGGGAACCTGGCCCAGGCGTACAGTGCGGCGACGACGACGCTGAACGGGATTCCCGCCGACGTGACGCTGCCGGGGACGCCCGATGGTGGTAGCCGAGACAGTTCGTCGACCTTCCCCACCGGTGGTGGCTCCGGGGGAGGCTCCGGCTCCGCGCTCCGTAGCCCCCGAACGACTGGCGGCAGCACCGGTGGGGGCTACGGCCAGTCCGGTGGCAGCTACGGTGGCGCCACCATGAGGCCTCGCGATCCGGCAACGGGCTGGCAGGACCCGTCCAACCCGACCCACCCCGGACCGGTTCCCCCGTACGACCGCGGCCAGCTGCCTCCGCCGCCGCAGGACCCGGGCACCCCCACCCCGCCGTCCCACCCGTCGGACCCGGTCACGCGCCCGGGTACCGGTCTCGACAGCCTCCCGACCCTGCCGGACCAGACCGCCCCGGTCGGCCCTGGTAGCGGCCCCGTGCTGCCGAGCGGCCCGAGTGGAACTCCCACTTACCCGGGTGGGCCCGGCGGCCCCGGCAGCTTGCCCGGCGTGCCGGGCAGCGGGCCGATCGCGGGTTTCCCGGGCGGGACCGGTGGTGGCTCTGTCCCGACCAGGGGCGTCGGCAGCATTCCCGGCAAGGGCGGCGGCTCGATTCCCCTGCGCACCGGCCCGTTCAGCGGCGGCTCGGTTCCCGGCAAGGCCGGCACGCCGGGGCTCCCGAGCGGAACGGTCTTCGGTCGTGAGGGCGCGGCCGGCGGTGGCCGGGTCGGAGGTTCATCCATGGGTAGTGGCATGGGTGGCATGCATCCGGGCATGGGCGGCGGCCACGGCGGTGTCGGCGGTGTCGGCGGCTCGCGTGGTCGGGGCCTGACCTCCACCCCGGGTGGAACGGTCGGTGGCCGCAAGGGCCCTGCTGCCGGTGGGGAGTTCACCCCGGGCGGTACGGGCCTGCGCAACCGTGCGGCTGCGGCGGGAGCCGCCGAGGGCGGTGCCCGGTCCGGACAGAACGGGATGATGGCCCCGGGTGCGGGCGGTCACGGCAACAGGAAGGAACGCGACCGGCGCAACCGCGCGGACTACCTCCACGAGGACGAGGAGACCTGGACCAGCGGTACGCCGCACAGCAATCCGGACGTGATTGAGTAGGACGGCAATGTCTGCCCGGTCATTGGGCCCGCCCAGTGACCGGGCAGACCTGTTCGGGGCAAGGTCTCCCAACGGAGAGATTGACTAGGAGTTGTGATGGGGCGGACGAACGCACGGGCGCCTTGGCGAGTGCTCGCCGTGGCAGCTCTGGCTGCGGGGGCGGTGCTCGGTCAGGCCGCAGTACCAGCATTTGCCGATGGTTCGATCCGTTCCAATCAATGGTATCTGGATGCCATGCACGCCTCGGAGATGTGGCAGGTTTCGAAGGGGGCGGGAGTCACCGTTGCGGTGATCGACGGGGGCTTCAAGCTCGATCATCCGGATCTGGTCGGGCAGTTTCTGCCCGGTAAGGACTTCAGTGGCAGTTCCCGTGGTGTCGGGTCCGATGCCGAAGGCCATGGCACCCAGATGGCCAGCCTCATTGCGGGAACCGGGAAGGGCCAAGGGGGGACCGGGGCCTCCGGGCTGGCTCCCGCCGTCAGGATTCTGCCACTGAAGATTGCCAATGGCTCCGAGGGTGCGTTTGATACGACGGAATTTCTCGACCAGATCGGCCAGGCCGTTGACTATGCGGTGAGCCAAGGTGCCAAGGTCATCAATATTTCGCAGGGGGTTGCCGAAGCCAGGACTTCTCCCGAAGACGTCGCCAAACTGACCCGTATCCTTGCGAATGCGCGAGCCAAGGGTTCGTTGGTGGTCTCCAGCGTGGGGAATTCTGCACAGAAGGGCAATCTGGTCGAGTACCCGGGCGCGTTGCCGAATGTTGTCGGGGTCGGGGCTGTCGACCGGACCGGGACTGTGACGGCGGAGTCCGAGACGGGGCCACAGGTTGCGCTCGTAGCCCCGGGCGAGGACATGGTTGAGGCCTGCACCTCCGACACCGGGTATTGCAAGAGCCATGGCACGTCCGATGCGAGTGCTCTGGTCTCCGCCTCGGCGGCGTTGGTGTGGTCGGTGCACAAGGACTGGTCGGCGAACCAGGTCCTGCGGGTGCTCATCAATACCGCGGGGAGGGCCAACGGCGGGACCAGTCGCACGGACGATGCGGGTTGGGGTGCGGTTCGGCCGCGGATCGCGTTGACGGATCCGGGCGATCCCGGTCCGGCGGATGTGTCGCCGCTTCCGGCTGATGCGGTGACGCCTTCGGCTGCGCCGTCGCCGTCGCCGTCGGGGGGCGCGTCGGTGCCCGCGTCTTCGTCGCCGAGCCCGGCTGGAGCTGCGGCCGCGGCGCCGACGGTGCAGCCCAAGGCGGAGGCGTCGTCCGGGGCGGGCAGTTCGCTGCCGGTCGTCGGCGGGGTCGTGGCCGGGCTGGTCGTGGTGGCCGGGGTGGTGTTCGCCGTGCTGCGGAGGCGGAAGGCGGCCGTGCCGCCGATGGGCGCGCCGCCTCTGCCGCCTCCGCCGTCGTATCAGCCGCCGGTGCCGCCGGGGGACAACCCGTACGCGCAGTAGGCGGGTTGGGGCGGATGGGCCCGGGTGTCGCGGGGGCGGCGCCCGGGCTTTTTGGTGGGCGTGGGGGGTCGGGGTGTGCGCCGGAGTCACTCGGGTGGGGGCTGGTGGGGGGTGCGGATGGTGGCGAGGGTGGCGGTATGGATGCGGAGGGTGCTTGGCGGGTTGGGCAGTTGCGGCGGGCCGCGGCTGCGGCGTTGATCGGGACGGCGATCGAGTTCTACGACTTCTTCCTGTACGGGACGGCGGCGGCGCTGGTGTTCGGGCCGGTGTTCTTTCCCGGGCTGGGTGGGGTGGGGTCGCTGTTGGCGGCCTTCTCGGTGTACGCGGTGGCGTTCCTGGCCCGGCCGTTGGGGGCGGTGGTGTTCGGGCACTTCGGGGACCGGGTGGGGCGGAAGGCGACGTTGGTGGTGTCGCTGCTGCTGATGGGCTTGGCGACGGCGGCGGTCGGGTTGTTGCCGGGGTTCGCGGTGTGGGGGTGGTGGTCGCCGGCGCTGTTGGTGGTGTTGCGGGTGTGCCAGGGCGTCGGGTTGGGCGGGGAGTGGGGCGGGGCGGCGCTGTTGATCGCGGAGAACGCGCCGCCCGGGCGGCGCGGGCGGTACGGCGGGTTCCTGCAGTTGGGGCCGTCGGGCGGGTTCGTGTTGGCGAACGGGGCGTTCCTGGCGCTTCAACTGGGCCTGGACGAGGGGTCGTTCCGGGCGTGGGGGTGGCGGGTGCCGTTCGTGGCCTCGCTGGCGCTGGTGGCGGTGGGGCTGTTCGTGCGGCTGCGCCTGGCGGAGTCGCCGTTGTTCCGGGCGGACGAGCGGCGGGAGCGTCCGCCGGTGGTGGAGCTGCTGCGGGAGCACTGGCGGCCGGTGTTGGCGGGTGGTGGGGCGATCACGGTCGGGTACGCGTTGTTCTACCTGACCACCACCTACGCGTTGGCGTACGCGACGTCCGGTCTGGGGGTGGCGAGCACGCTGGTGTTGGCGATGCTGCTGGTCGGCTCGGTGGGTGGTGCCGTGACGGTGTGGCTGAGTGCCTCGCACAGTGACCGGTGGGGGCGGCGGCGGACGATGCGGTGGGCGACGGGCCTGGTGGCGGGGTGGTCGCTGGTGCTGTTCCCGCTGTTGGAGACGGTGCGCCGGCCGTTGATGTTCCTGGCGTTGGCGGGGGCGCTGGTGGTGCTGGGGTGCCTGATGGGCCCGGTGGCGGCGTTTCTGCCGGAGCTGTTCCCGACCCGGGTGCGCTACACGGGCGCCGCGTTGACGTACAACCTGGGCGGTGTGCTGGGCGGGGGGATGACGCCGCTGGTGGCGACCCGGCTGACGGAGGAGTACGGGACGGCGCAGCCGGTCGGCTGGTACCTGGCGGTGTTGGGGCTGCTGGCCCTTGGCTGTCTGTGGCTGTTGCCGGAGACCACGGGCGCGGAGTTGGCGGCGGTGGACGGCGGACGCCGCCGGGTGCCCGTCCTGGGGACGGACCCGGCGGCGTAGCCGTGCGGGGTGGGGTCAGCCGGCCAGGGCGGCGCGGCCGGCCAGCACGATGGCGGTGTGCTGGGCGACGCGCTCGCCCAGGTGCTCGGCGGTCGCGATGTCGGCCTTGTGGACGCCCTCGGCGCCGGCGTCGGACGGCGAGGAGGCGGCGGCGCCGTTGAAGAAGCCGAGGCGGTTGAGGTCGTCCTCGGAGGCGGTGGTGGCGTTCCAGCCGGGCTTGAGGCCGAGGTTGACCCAGGTCATGGCGTGCTGGGCGGCGAGGGTCTGGAAGAAGCCGAGGGTGCCGGCCTTGTCGCCGCTCTTGGAGGCGGAGTTGGTGAAGCCGGCCGCGACCTTGTCCTTCCAGGCGTAGGTGAACCAGCGCTTGCTGGTGGCCTCGGCGAAGACGTGGAAGGCGCCGGAGGCGGTGCCCATGTAGGTGGGGGAGCCGAAGACGATCGCGTCGGCGGCGTCCAGCTGGGCCCACTGCTCCTCGGTGATGGTGTCGACGGCGATCGAGATGACCTCGGCACCCGCGGCGGCGGCGCCGCGGGCGACGGCCTCGGCGATCACGGCGGTGTGGCCGTAGCCGGAGTGGTAGGCGAGGGCGACGGTCGGGCGGACGGCGGTCATGCGGGCACTCCTGTGGGCGGGAAGGCGTGAGGGCGAGGGCAAAGGGGACGGATCGGGGCGGACCCGCTCCGTCGAACAGTCTCCAATATAGACCAGGTCTCTGTTGGAGACCAGGTGCGGATCGGAGACCACAGGTCTACCCTGGGCGTATGACGACGGAGGAAACGGTCCAAATCGGGGCCGAACAGTGCGGGAGGCTGGAGCTCGACGTCTTCGCCCAGCTCTGCCCCAGTCGCGAGCTGTTCGCCGAGCTCGCCGACAAGTGGTCGATGCTGATCCTGATGAGCCTGTCCGCCTGCGGGCCGCAGCGCTTCTCCGAGCTCCAGCGCGGGGTCGGCGGGGTCAGCCGCAAGATGCTCACCCAGTCGCTGCGCAATCTGGAGCGCAGCGGCCTCGTGCTGCGCACGGTCTTCCCGGAGACGCCGCCGCGGGTGGTCTACGACCTGCGGCCGCTCGGTCGGGAGCTGGCCGAGCTGGTCGCCCCGCTCGGGCACTGGACGGAGCGGCGTGCCCGGCAGATGCTCGCGGCCCGCCAGGAGTTCGACGCGGCGCACGCCGAGGGCTGACCGCGGCGCACGCCGGGGACCGGCCGAGGTGCGCGCCGCGGGCCGGCCGCGGTGGCTGGCCCGGGTGGCTGGCCCGGGGGTGGGCGGCCGGGGGTGAGCGGCCCGGTGCGGAGCCGATTTCCCTTCCGGGTCGACGGCCGTGTAATGTCTTCCTTGTTCGACCGGCCAGGCGGAAACGCAAGGCCAAGCCCCTATAGCTCAGTCGGTAGAGCGTCTCCATGGTAAGGAGAAGGTCTGCGGTTCGATTCCGCATGGGGGCTCCACTGAAAGACCCTCGCCTCACGGCGGGGGTCTTTCGCGTTCTGCGCAGTGGGCGCGGTACGGGCCCGCGACACGCGGTGACCTAGCGGGTCGGGCACGGAATGCGCTGTGATGGTGCGTCATCGGCCGCCCGCCCGAGGGGTGCGGGCGCGAGCCGGACCCCGACCGGGAGGGCGTCATGGGTGTTCGACTCGTGGTGGTCGACGACCACCGGCTGCTGGCCGAGGCGCTGGCCACCGCGCTGCAACTGCGCGGCCACCGGGTGCTCGCGGTCGGCTCGCCGGCCGGCGTCGCGGCCGATCTGGTGGCCGGGCGACGGCCCGAGGTGTGTCTGCTGGGGGTGACCGCGCCGGGGGAGCCGGGGGCCTTCGACGGGCTGCGCCGGATCCGCCGGGAGCGCCCCGAGGTGGCCGTGATCGTGCTCGGGCCGGTCGGCGAACTCCGGGGTGTGGCTTGCGCGTTCGCGGCCGGGGCGGCGGGCTACGTGCCCAGCGACGAGCGGATCGAGGTGGTCGAGCGGGCGATCGGGCGGGCCCGGGCGGGCGAGGCCGCGGTGGCGGTGGACGTCCTGCGCGGGGCCTTCGACCAGTTGCTGCGTCCGGTGGCCGAGCCGGACGACGAGGCGGTCCGGCTGCTGCGGCTGCTGACCCGCCGTGAGGTGCAGGTGCTGGCCCGGATCGCGGACGGCGAGGACACCGCGGCGATCGCCGCCGGGATGCGGATCGCCGCGAGCACCGCCCGTACCCACGTGCAGCGGGTGTTGATGAAGCTCGGCGCGCGGACCCGGCTGGAGGCGGCCGCGGTGGCCGCGCGCACCGGTCTGCTGGAGCGGATGGCCGGCGGCTGAGGAGGGCCCCGGGCGACGGCCGGGAGACGCGGCACGGCTCCCGGCACTTGTGGAGATCACCCCTGGACGCCGCCTGTCGAGGGTGCCCGTCGAGGGCGCCCGTGGAGCCCGGCCGAGGGGCGTGGAGCCCGGCTGAGGAGTGGGTGAGAAAGCGCGGGAGCGAGTGCCCCGGTGGTCGGGAGCACCCCGACGGGCAGGGACAATTGAGCGCAGTCGTACGCATTCCGTCGATGGCGCCGCCGACCGGGCGGACCATCGCCCGCTGGAGGTCTCATCATGAGTAAGTACCTGGTCACGGGTGGCGCCGGCTACGTCGGCAGCGTGGTGGCCGCTCACCTGCTGGAGGCGGGTCACCAGGTGACCGTCCTGGACGACCTCTCCACCGGTTTCCGCGAGGCCGTCCCGGCCGGAGCCGAGTTCGTCGAGGGCCGGATCCAGGAGGCCGGCCGGGTGCTGGACGGCTCCTTCGACGGCGTGCTGCACTTCGCCGCCTCCTCGCAGGTCGGCGAGTCGGTCGTGGACCCGGAGAAGTACTGGCGCAACAACGTGGCCGGCTCGCTGGAGCTGATCACCGCGATGCGCGCGGCGGGCGTGCGCACGCTGGTGTTCTCCTCCACCGCGGCCGTGTACGGCGAGCCGGAGGTCGTGCCGATCGCCGAGACCGCCCGGACCTCGCCGACCAACACCTACGGCGCCAGCAAGCTCGCCATGGACCACATGATCACCAGCGAGGCCGTCGCCCACGGCCTGGCCGCCGTCTCGCTGCGCTACTTCAACGTGGCGGGCGCGTACGGCGTCTACGGCGAGCGGCACGACCCCGAGTCGCACCTGATCCCGCTGGTCTTCCAGGCCGCGCTCGGCCGGCGTCCGCACATCTCGGTGTTCGGCGACGACTACCCGACCCCGGACGGCACCTGCATCCGTGACTACATCCACGTCGCGGACCTGGCCGACGCGCACCTGCTGGCGCTGGACGCCGCCAAGCCGGGCGAGCACCTGATCTGCAACCTGGGCAACGGCAGCGGCTTCTCGGTGCGCGAGGTGATCGAGTCGGTCAAGCGCGTCACCGGCCGGGAGATCCCGGTGCAGGTCGCCGGTCGCCGTGCGGGCGACCCGGCCGTGCTGGTGGCCTCCGCCGAGCGCGCCCACCGGGAGCTGGGCTGGACGCCGCGCCGCCCGGAGCTGGACGACATCGTCGCCGACGCCTGGAAGTTCGCCCTGGAGCAGAGCGGCCGGTAGGCATGCGGTCGGAGGACGGCCCGGGGCGTGGTGACGCGTCCCGGGCCGTCCGGCCGGGCAAGTCCGGACCCTCACGCACCTCCTGACGAAACTTCACCGAACCGCCACGGGAGCGTTTCCCGGCCCGTACGCTGAGTGCGGTACCGGTGGGGGCCGGCGTCCTTTCGGCTTCACCGGCCACCGGTGGGCGGGCGGAACGGCGGCTCCGGAACGCGGACGCCGGACCGGTCCCCGCTCCCGGGCTCGGGCGCTCTGAGCAGGGGGTAGTGACGATGGGGCGGATCCGGGTCCTGGTGGTCGACGACCACCGGATCTTCGCCGAGGCACTGGCCGCGGCCCTCGCCGCCGAGCCCGACGTGGAGGTGGGCGCGGCCGGCAGCGCGGCCGCCGCCGAGCGGGCGCTGGAGCGTGCGGCGACCGAGGGACGGGCCTACGACGTGGCGCTGATCGACGCCGACCTGGGGGCCGAGGCGGCCGGTCCGGCGGCCCGGGCCCGGCCCGGGCCGGAAGCGGTCGAGGAGGCCCGGCGCCGCCCGGCCCCGGCGGTGCCGCCGCCTCGCCGGACGGGCACCGTGCCGGCGGTCCCGACGGTCGCGGCCCGCCCCGCCGACCAGCCGCGGGCCGAGCAGCTGCGGCCCGCGGCCCCGCCGCCGGACGGCATCGCCCTGCTGGGCCGGCTCCGCCGGGCCCATCCGGGGCTGCGCGCGGTGGTGCTGGCCACCGCGGACGATCCGCACCGGGCCGCCCGGGCGCTGCACGCGGGCGCCACCGGCTGGGTGGCGAAGGAGAGTTCGCTGGCCCGGCTGCTCGCGGTGGTCCGGGGCGTGCTGCGGGACGAGACCCATCTGCCGCCGGCGCTGCTCACCGGGGTGATCCGTGAGCTCACCACTGCCCGGCGGGACCGCACCGAGAGCGAGCGGCTGGTCGACACCCTGACCCCGCGGGAGAAGCAGATCCTGCGCTGCATGGTGGCGGGCCTGGGACGGCAGGCGGTGGCGGAGCGGCTCTACCTGTCGCCGCACACCGTCCGCACCCACATGCAGAACGTGCTGGGGAAGTTGGGGGTGCACTCCACGCTGGCCGCCGTGGCGGTGGCCCGGCGGGCCGGGGTCAGTCCGGCGGAGCCGGCCGTGCCGCCGTCGATCGCCTCCGCGCCGTAGCGACGACGTCGGGGACGTTCGGCCCGTCGAGCCCGTCGAGCCCGTCGAGCCCGTGCGGCCCGTTCAGCCCGGGATGTTGTCGAACGGGGCGACCAGCAGTCGCAGCAGGGAGGCGAGTTCGCCCTGCTGGCCGGAGCTGAGCTGGGCCAGCAGTTCGCGTTCGTGGGCGAGCAGGCCGGCCAGGGCCTGGTCGGCGCGGTCGCGGCCGTCGTCGGTGAGCCGGACGAGCACGCCGCGGCGGTCGTCGGGGTCGGGCAGTCGCTTGACCAGGCCCTTGCCGGTGAGGCGGTCGATCCGGTTGGTCATGGTGCCGGAGGTGACCAGGGTCTGGGTGAGCAGCTGGCCGGGGGAGAGCTGGTACGGGGAGCCGGCCCGCCGCAGGGCGGTCAGGACGTCGAACTCCCAGGGCTCCAGGCCGTGCTCGGCGAAGGCGGTGCGGCGGGCGCGGTCGAGGTGGCGGGCGAGCCGGCTGACCCGGCTGAGCACCTCCAGCGGCTCCACGTCGAGGTCGGGGCGCTCCCGGCGCCACGCTGCGACCAGCCTGTCGACCTCGTCCTCCATGACGATCAGTGTATCGGTGGATGTGTCGATGTGAAGTCTCTTGACATCGAGAAATGTGCCAGCGAGGCTTTCGGGGATATCTTGATGTCGAGATACCTGCGAGGTGAACCATGACCAGCCCCGTCTGGGACCCGGCGCAGTACCTGCGCTTCGCCGACGAACGGACCCGCCCGCTGCGCGACCTGCTCGCCCGGGTCCCCGCCCTGCCGAACGAGCCCGCCCCGACGGTCCTCGACATCGGCTGCGGCCCCGGCAACTCCACCGCCGTGCTGCGCGAACGCTGGCCGAAGGCCCGGCTCACCGGCGTCGACAACTCCGCCCCGATGCTGGAGGCCGCCCGCGCCGAGGGTGAGCCCACCGCCGACTACCTGCTCGCCGACGCCCGCGACTACGACCCGGCCCCGGCCGCGCCCGACCTGATCGCCTCGAACGCGACCCTCCAGTGGGTGGACGGGCACCTGGCGGTGCTGGCGCGCTGGGCGGACGCCCTCCGGCCCGGCGGGGCGGTCGCCGTCCAGGTGCCCGGCAACTTCGAGGCCCCCAGTCACACCCTGCTCGCCGACCTGCGCCGCAGCGCCCGCTGGCGCGAGGTCCTCGGCACCGACGCCGTCCGGGGCGGCGTCCACCCGCCCGGGCGGTACCTGGACGCCCTCGTCGCGGCCGGCTGCGCCGCCGATGTCTGGGAGACCACCTACAGCACCCTGCTGCCCGGGCCGGACCCGGTGCTGGAGTGGGTCAAGGGCACCGCGCTGCGGCCCGTCCTCGGCCGGCTCACCGACCCGGCCGACCGGGCCGCCTTCCTCGCCGAGTACGGGCGGCTGCTGCGCGAGGCCTACCCGGCCGGGCCGCACGGGACGGTCTTCCCGTTCCGGCGGATCTTCGCCGTCGGGGTCAAGCGCTAGCCGTACCGGTCCGCGGGGTCGGGCACCCGGGCGGTCAGGCCGAGCGCTCGCCGACCAGCTTCGGGTGCCGCTCCAGGCCCTCCAGCCCGTGCCAGGCCAGGTTCACCAGGTGCGCCGCCACCGTGGCCTTGTCCGGCTTGCGGACCTCCAGCCACCACTGGCCGGTCAGCGCGACCATCCCGACCAGCATCTGCGAGTACATCGGGGCCAGCCGGGCGTCGAAGCCCCGGGACTTGAACTCCAGGCCCAGGATGTCCTCGACCTGGGTGGCGATGTCGCTGATCAGCGAGGCGAAGGTGCCGGTCGACTGGGCCACCGGGGAGTCCCGGACCAGGATCCGGAAGCCGTCCGTCGAGGTGTCGATGTAGTCCATCAGCGCGAACGCCGCCTGCTCCAGCAGCTCACGGGAGTGCCCGCCGGTCAGCGCCCCGGTCACCATGTCCAGCAGCAGCTGCATCTCGCGGTCCACCACCACCGCGTACAGCCCCTCCTTGCCCCCGAAGTGCTCGTACACCACCGGCTTCGACACCCCGGCGCGCTCGGCGATCTCCTCCACCGAGGTGCCGTCGTAGCCGCGTTCCGCGAAGACCGTCCGGCCGATCTCCAGCAGCTGCTCCCGGCGCTGCTTGCCGGTCATCCGGACCCGGCCGCTCCGGCGGCGAGGGGCCGGGGCGGCCGCTGACCGCCCGGCGCCGCCGTCGGAGGCCGCGCCCGGCGCCGCAGCGGCCCGCGGACGGGCGGGCGCCGTTCCGGGCGCCGCGTCCGTCCGCGTGCTCTGATGACCGCCTGTGCTGTCTGCGCTGCTCCCGTTCACCCCTACATCATGCTGGAAGCGCCGCCTCATGCGGCGCGGCGGGCGGCGATCCGCTCCGCGTCCGGCCAGCGGACGTCCCGGACCCAGCCGGCCAGCTCGAACCAGCGGATCAGCCGGGCCGAGGAGTCGATCTGCCCGCGCAGCACGCCGTGCCGGGCCGAGGTCGGGTCGGCGTGGTGCAGGTTGTGCCAGGACTCGCCGCAGGAGAGCACCGCGAGCCACCAGACGTTGCCGGAGCGGTCCCGGGAGCGGAACGGGCGCCGGCCGACGGCGTGGCAGATCGAGTTGATCGACCAGGTGACGTGGTGCAGCAGGGCGACGCGGACCAGCGAGCCCCAGAAGAAGGCGGACAGCGCGCCCTCCCAGGAGAGGCTCACCAGGCCGCCGACCAGGGCGGGCAGCAGCAGCGAGATGGTGGTCCAGAGCCAGAACAGCCGGGAGATCCGCCGCAGCGCCGGGTCGCCGATCAGGTCCGGGGCGTACTTGAGCTGCGGGGTCTGCTCCTCGTCGAACATCCAGCCCATGTGGGCCCACCACAGGCCCTTGATCAGCGCCGGGACGCTCTCCCCGTAGCGCCAGGGCGAGTGCGGGTCGCCGTCCTTGTCGCTGAACCGGTGGTGCTTGCGGTGGTCGGCCACCCAGCGCACCAGCGGGCCCTCGACCGCGAGGCTGCCGACGACGGCGAGGGCCAGCCGCATCGGGCGGGAGGCCTTGAAGGCGCCGTGGGTGAAGTAGCGGTGGTAGCCGACGGTGATGCCGTGACAGGTGAGGAAGTACATGGCGACGGTGACCGCCACGTCCGTCCACCCCAGCCCCCGCCCCCAGGCCACCGGGACGGCGGCGACCAGGGCGGCGAACGGCACCAGGATGAAGAGCCCGAGCGCGATCCGCTCGGCGGCGCCCTGCTTCTCCCCGCCGCGGGTGGCGGACAGCCGGGTCGCCGCGTCGGCGCAGGGATCGGAGGAGGGATGGGGGAGCGCGGCGGCCCCCGCGCCCGCCTCGCCGGCCTGGATGGTCATGGGCGTCCCTTCGCGGCGTCCCGGAGCGGGACAGAGCGGACCTACGTTGGCGTAACCTACGGCATCGTAGGTTGCGCTCCGTGTCCAGGGGAACACACCGCCGCGCGGCGCTCGAGTGAATTCACCCGACTGGATGGATGAACCCCGGGCCCCTCCCGTGCCGGGATCGGACGGGCCAGGAGGGTCGGCATTGGTGGTAGATGTGAGGCGCGCTACCCCGTAGTCTTGGCCCAGCGCGCCGTCGGGTCTCCGGCGGCGGAGCTCCGGTCCCGGATCGTCTAAGGGCAGGACAGCTGGTTTTGGTCCAGCTTATGGGGGTTCGAATCCTCCTCCGGGAGCACTGAGTACGGCCGCGGGCGGGCATGCGCGGGCCGGGCCGCTGGCATTTCGGCCGGCTGCCCCGCACTATCCTCGAACTGCCAGAGCACATGTGCGGACCGCGTTCTGGCCTGCTCTGCCTCTCTGTGAACCTAATGAGGAGCCTCCCCGCATGGGTGCCAATTCGCTTGCCGCCGTTGTCGTGCTCGCCGCCGGTGGCGGGACCCGGATGAAGTCGAACAAGCTGCCCAAGGTGCTGCACGAGGTGTGCGGCCGTTCGCTGGTGGGTCACGCGGTGTCGGCGGCCGGGGATCTGACGCCGGGGCAGCTCGTCGTGGTGGTCGGGCACCAGCGCGAGCAGGTCGAGGAGCACCTGGCGGCGCACTACCCGGCCGCGCGCCCGGTCGTGCAGGAGGAGCAGAACGGCACCGGCCACGCGGTCCGCACCGCGCTGGAGGCGCTGGCCGCCGACGGCGTGACCCTGGACGGCACCGTGATCATCACCGCCGGGGACTCGCCGCTGCTGACCGGCGACACCCTGCGCCGGCTGGCCCGCTCGCACGAGGCGCAGCAGAACGGTGTCACCGTGCTGACCGCCGTCGTCCCCGAGCCCTTCGGCTACGGCCGGATCCTGCGCGACGAGGACGGCACCGTCGCGGCGATCGTCGAGGAGCGGGACGCCACCGACACCCAGCGCGCCATCGCCGAGATCAACTCCGGCGTCTTCGCCTTCGACGCCAAGCTGCTCACCGAGGCGCTGGCCGAGCTCACCACGGACAACTCGCAGGGCGAGGAGTACCTGACCGACACCCTGGAGATCCTGCGCACGGCCGGGCACCGGGTCGGCGCCGTGGTCGCCGAGGACCACCGGGACATCCTGGGCATCAACGACCGGGTGCAGCTGGCACAGGCCCGCCGGCTGCTGAACGACCGCCTGCTGGAGCGGGCGATGCGCGCGGGCGTCACCGTGGTCGACCCGGCCACCACCTGGCTGGACGTCCAGGTGACGTACGAGCCGGACGCCGTCGTGCTGCCGAACACCCAGCTGCAGGGCGCGACCCACCTGGGCGAGGACTGCGAGGTGGGACCGAACTCCACCCTCAAGGACACCCTGGTCGGCGCCGGCGCCCGTGTGAGCAACACCACGGCCGACCGCGCCGAGATCGGCGAGCTGGCCTCCACCGGCCCGTACGCCTACCTGCGGCCGGGGGCGAAGCTGGCCCGCAAGGCGAAGGTCGGCACCTACGTCGAGGTCAAGAACTCCGAGCTGGGCGAGGGCTCCAAGGTGCCGCACCTCTCCTACATCGGCGACGCCACGATCGGCGAGGGCACCAACGTCGGCGCGGCCTCGGTCACCGTGAACTACGACGGGGTCAAGAAGCACCGCACCGTGATCGGCGCGCACTGCCGCACCGGCTCGGACAACATGTTCATCGCCCCGGTCACCATCGGTGACGGCGCTTACACCGGCGCGGGCTCGGTGATCACCACCGATGTTCCGCCCGGCGCACTCGGCGTGAACCGCGCGCAGCAGCGCAACATCGAGGGCTGGGTCGAGCGCAAGCGCCCCGGAACGGTGTCCGCCCAGGCCGCGCAGGCCGCGACGGACGGTGCCGCGGAGGCCTGACGGGCCGGCCGGCGGCCGCCCGGGCAGCCCCGGGGCGATCCCGGGGCGGACGGTTTCTGCGCGGGCGCGTAACCTTGGGGACATACGTGCGCCACTGGGCTTACCGCCCGTGTCCAGGCGTACCGACATTTCCCTGATCCCCCGTGAGCGCGGGCTTGGCCTGCCCTCCCCGGGGACGGGGTTCAGCGTTCGCGACGCGAGGAGACGGTGCAGTGAGCGGGATCACGACGTCGGGTGAGAAGAAGCTGAAGCTCTTCTCCGGCCGTGCCCACCCGGAGCTGGCGAGGGAGGTGGCCGAGGCGCTGGGGACCGAGCTGGTCCCGACCAAGGCCCTGGACTTCGCCAACGGCGAGATCTACGTCCGCTTCCTGGACTCCGCGCGCGGCGCGGACTGCTTCGTGATGCAGAGCCACACGGCTCCCATCAACCAGTGGATCATGGAGCAGCTGATCATGATCGATGCTCTGAAGCGGGCCTCCGCCAAGAGCATCACCGCGATCCTGCCGTTCTACGGCTACGCCCGCCAGGACAAGAAGCACCTCGGCCGCGAGCCCATCTCGGCCCGCCTGATCGCCGACCTGCTGCGCCAGGCCGGCGCCGACCGCCTGATGGCCGTGGACCTGCACACCGCGCAGATCCAGGGCTTCTTCGACGGCCCGGTGGACCACCTGTTCGCGCTGCCGATGCTGGCCGACTACGTGGGCGAGCGGGTCGACCGCTCCAAGCTGACGATCGTCTCGCCGGACGCCGGCCGGGTGAAGGTGGCCGACCAGTGGTGCGACCGGCTGGACGCGCCGCTGGCGATCATCCACAAGCGCCGCGACATGTCCCAGGCCAACACGATCCTGTCGGCCGAGGTCGTCGGTGACGTCAAGGACCGGGTCTGCGTCCTGGTCGACGACATGATCGACACGGCCGGCACGATCTGCGCCGCCGCCGACGCGCTGTTCGAGAACGGCGCCGCGGACGTCCTGGTGGCCGCCACCCACGGCGTGCTCTCCGGCCCGGCCGCGGACCGGCTGAAGAACTCGCGGGTGAGCGAGTTCGTGTTCACCAACACGCTGCCCACCCCGGCCGAGCTCCAGCTGGACAAGATCACCACGCTGTCCATCGCCCCGTCGATCGCCGCCGCGATCCGCGAGGTCTTCGAGGAGGGCTCGGTCACCAGCCTCTTCGAGGGCGTGCACTGACGAAGCCCCGCACAGGCGGCCCCGGACCACTTCGGTCCGGGGCCGCCTGCGGTTCGCCGGTCGGCGCGGGCCCCTCCCGCGCGTTCGGCCGGGGCCGATTTCGCGGGAGGGGGCCGGTGCGGTTAGACTCGTGAAACTGCTCGGCGAGGGATGTCGTGTGCCCGCTCGACGGACACCGACTCCGTGATCGACGCGCTGCCGGTAGCGGATTCCGTCCGTCGGCAGAAGTCGTTGCCGCCGAGTGACCCCCGAACGTACTGAGGGTGTGGTCCCGGCGGTTTTTCGCGTTGCCTGCACCCCCGCGCCAGTCTTCCCGAGGAGTGCAGTCGTGTCCGAGATCCGCCTTGCCGCTGAGACCCGTACCGAGTTCGGCAAGGGTGCCGCCCGTCGCGCCCGCCGCGCCGGCTTCGTCCCCGGTGTCGTCTACGGCCACGGCCACACCCCGGTTCACCTGAACCTGCCGAGCCATGACCTGATGATGGCCCTCAAGACCCCGAACGCCCTGCTGGTCGTCCCGATCGAGGGCAAGGACGAGTACGTCCTGCCGAAGGCCGTCCAGCGCGAGGCCATCAAGCGCACCATCGAGCACGTCGACCTGCTGCTGGTCAAGCGTGGCGAGAAGGTCACCGTCGAGATCCCGGTCCACACCGAGGGCGAGCTGGCCCCGGGCGGCAACCTGCTGGAGCACGTCCTCAACGCGCTGCCGATCGAGGCCGAGGCCACCCACCTGCCCGAGTCGGTCACCGTCTCGATCGAGGGCCTGGAGGCCGGCGCCTCGATCACCGCCGGTGACATCGAGCTGCCCAAGGGCACCGCGCTGGCCGTCGAGGCCGACACCGTCGTGCTGCAGGTCATCGGCGCCCAGGCCTCGCAGGCCGACGCCGACGCCGAGGCCGCCGAGGCCGAGGGTGCCGAGGCCTGAGCCTCCCCCTCTGGCCGGCTGACGAAGCCGTAGCTGTGACCGCTGCCCCGGTCGCTCCCGACGGAGCGGCCGGGGCAGCGGTGTGTCCGGGATGATGACGTCGAGCGTGCAGGCGAGGAGTGAGGGCGTGATGGCGGACGAGTACGAGGGCCCCTGGCTGGTGGTCGGGTTGGGCAACCCGGGCGAGCAGTACGCCCGGAACCGGCACAACATCGGGTTCATGGTGGTGGACCTGCTGGCGCAGCGGATGGGCGCCAAGTTCAAGGCGCACAAGAGCCGGGCGCAGGTGGCCGAGGGTCGGCTGGCGGGCAAGCGGGTGGTGCTCGCCAAGCCGATGTCCTTCATGAACCTCTCCGGCGGGCCGGTGACGGCGCTGCGGGACTTCTACAAGGTGCCCGCCTCGGCGCTGATCGCCGTCCACGACGAGCTGGACATCGACTACGCGGCGCTGCGGCTCAAGCTCGGCGGCGGGGACAACGGCCACAACGGGCTGAAGTCGATCACCAAGTCGCTGGGCCCGGACTACCACCGGGTGCGCTGCGGGATCGGCCGTCCGCCGGGCCGGATGGAGGTCGCGGACTTCGTCCTGAAGGACTTCTCCTCGACCGAGCGCAAGGAGCTGGAGTGGTTCGTGGACCGCTCGGCCGACGCGGTGGAGGCGCTGCTGTCCGAGGGGCTGGAGCGCGCGCAGGGTTCGTACAACTCCTGACCCCGACCGGTTCTGACGCGGTGTCATGTGCGCGGTGTGCCGAGTACACAACAGTCGTGCAACGCTTGCCCGGCAAACCTGAATCCGTGTGAGAACCCTGTGCGGGATCGGATACCGTCGGCCTGGTACGCGAACGGGTCCTGGGGAGTTCTCGATGCGCAGATTGCGTCCGGTCCGCCGACTCCGGCGGCTCCGGGTGGTCCGGCTGAAGCAGTTCGGACGGCGGGTCGGCACGGCCGGTGCGCTGGGGGCGGCGGGGATGCTGCTGTCCAGCGGTGCGGTGGCGCACGCGGATCCGGTGGCCGAGCCGGATCCGGTGGTCTCGCCGGAGCCCGCGGCGGCGCAGTTCGGGCCGGTGCTCGGCGACTCGGTCGGCCCGGACGCGGGGCTGCTGGCGGTCGGCGGCGGCCTGGTGGTCGCGGCCGGCGGTGCGGCGCTGTGGTTGAAGCGCCGGCGCGCGGGTGAGCCCGCGGAGTAGGAACGTGCGGTGAGGGGCCGGTGTCCACGGGAGTGGGCGCCGGCCCCTCCTGCTGCCCGGGTCCGGTGCGGCCGGGGTCCGGTGCGCCCGGGGTCCGGAAATTCCGCCGATCCGCTTGTCATCCGTTTCCGGCGGCCGGTGCGTCCTGTGGGTATGAAGCGCGAATCCATGCGCCCGGGGGGCTCCGGATCCGACCCGTTCGACGAGTTCGTCGCGGCGCGGTACCAGGCCCTGCTGCGGGGGGCGTACCTGATCACCGGGGATCTCCACGACGCCCGGGACCTGCTGCACGACGCCCTGGCCCGGGTCTACCCGAAGCGGTCGGCGATCAGGGACCCGGGGGCGGCCGAGGGGTACGTCCGCCGGACGATGGTCCGCACCCACGTCTCGCGGTGGCGCCGGACCAGACGCGAGGTGCTGACGTCCGAACCGCCGGACGGTCCGGCGGCCCAGGATGCCGAGCGGGACGGGCAGTTGGCGGCGGCCCTGGCCGCACTGCCGCGGCGGCAGCGGGCGGCGGTGGTGCTGCGCTACTACCTGGACCTGCCGGTCGCGCAGGTGGCGGTGGAGCTGGGGTGCTCGGAGACCACGGCGAAGACCCACCTGGCGCGGGGCATCAAGGCGCTTCGACAGGAACTGGAACCGGCGAGGGAGTTGGTGGGGCGTGCGCGCTGAGGACGAGTTCGAGGAGGAGCTGGCCGTCCGGCTCGGGACGCGCGCGGCGGGGGTCGCGGGCAGCCCGCCGTTGGCCGAGCTGCGCGAGGCCGGGCGCCGACGGGCACGGCGACGGGGGGTCACGCGGGCGGTCACGGCGGTGGCGGTGCTGGCCGTCGGCGCGGGGGTGCTGATCCGGCTGGGCGGCGTGGGGAGTTCGGCCGAAGGGCCGGCGTCGGCGGGCACGGTCGTGCAGCCGACCGTGACCCCGACCCCGACCGGGAAGGCGAGGCAGACGCGGGGGGCGGAGACCGACGAGCGGGTGAAGGGCGTCCTGAGCTGCCGGACCGGGGCGTCCTCGTCGGCGCCGACGTCGCCTCCCCAGGGCCAGGGGGCGCAGCGCGATCTGGAGGAGGCGGGCCGGGCGGCCGAGCAGCTGGCCCGGCGGGACTACGCGGACCACTACTTCGCGACCTGCCGGGACGCGGCCGAGGACACGCTGGTCGTGATGCGCAGCCCCGGCCCGACCGGTCTGGACGCCGCCGTGACGCAGGCCGTGGCCCCATGGCCCGACGTGAAGGTGCGGTTCGTCGCCGCGCCCGCGTACCCCGCGCTGCTGACGCTCGCCCGGGAGATCCGCGCGGAGGCCGGGGACTGGGCGGCGACGAACCACGTGCTCATCGCCTCGGTGGAGATCGCCGTGGACGGCACGGGGGTGGTCGTCCACACCCCGCAGGCGGAGGCCGCCCGGTCCGAACTCGTCAAGCAGTACGGGAACCTGGTCTCGGTCAGCCTCTGAGCCGGATGCGTAGGGCCGGTGCCTCCGGGGGGAGGCACCGGCCCTACGACGTGCCCGCCGTCAGCCGGTGTTGCGCAGGCCGGCGGCGATGCCGTTGACGGTGAGCAGCAGCGCGCGGGCGCGCAGCGGGTCCTCCGGGCGGCCGGTCGCCACCTCCTCGCGCTGGCGGCGCAGCAGCGCGACCTGGAGGTAGGAGATCGGGTCGAGGTAGGCGTCGCGGACGGTGAAGGTCTGCTTCAACACCGGGTTGTGTTCGAGCAGTTCGCTCTCGCCGGTGAGCCGCAGCACCTCGCGCAGGGTGAGGTCGTGCTCGGCGACGATCTGGTCGAAGATGTGCCGCAGCTCGCCGGGCACCAGCTGCTCGACGTAGTGGCGGGCGATCCGCAGGTCGGTCTTGGCCAGCGTCATGGCGACGTTGGACAGGAAGTTGCGGAAGAAGTGCCACTGGCCGTGCATCTCGTCCAGCACGTCGCCGAGGCCGGCCGCGCGGGCGGCGGCGAGGCCGGAGCCGACGCCGTACCAGCCGGGGACGATCTGGCGGGACTGGGTCCAGCCGAACACCCACGGGATGGCGCGCAGGCCGTCCAGGCCGGCGCCGGAGTCGGGGCGGCGGGACGGGCGGGAGCCCAGGTGCAGCGAGGCGAGCTGGTCGACCGGGGTGGAGGCGAAGAAGTACTTCGGCAGGTCCTCCTGGTCGACGAGGGCGCGGTAGGAGGTGTGGGCGGCCTCGGAGACCCGGTCCATCGCGGCGTCCCAGCGGGCCAGTTCCTCGGGGGCCTGGCGCGGGGCGGTGTGCAGCGCGGAGGCGGCGAGGGTGGCGGAGATGGTCAGCTCCAGGTTCTCCCGGGCGAGGGAGGGGAGCAGGTACTTGTCGGAGATGACCTCGCCCTGCTCGGTGACCTTGATCTCGCCCTCCAGGGTGCCCCAGGGCTGGGCCAGGATGGCCTCGTGGGAGGGGCCGCCGCCGCGGCCGACGGTGCCGCCGCGGCCGTGGAACAGGCGCAGCCGGATGCCGTAGCGGTGGGCGACGTCGCGCAGTCGGCGCTGGGCACGGTGGATCTCCCACTGGGAGGTGGTGATGCCGCCGAACTTGGAGGAGTCGGAGTAGCCGAGCATGACCTCCTGGACGTCGCCGCGCAGCGAGACGAGCAGCCGGTAGGAGGGGTCGGACAGCATCTCGTCCATGATGCGGTCGGCCTGCTGGAGTTCGTCGGTGGTCTCCAGCAGCGGCACGATGCCGATCTTGGCGATGCCGGCGTGCAGGTCGATCAGACCGGCCTCGCGGGCCAGCACGGTGGCCGCGAAGACGTCGTCGGCGCCCTGGCACATCGAGATGATGTAGCTCTCGACGATCTCGTCGCCGAAGCGCTCGAAGCCCTGGCGGATGGTGTTGAAGACGCCCAGGGTCTTGGTGCCGGCCTCGTCCAGCGGGGCCGGGGTGGGGGCCAGCGGGCGGCGCGAGCGCAGCTCCTTGGCGAGCAGCTTCTGCCGGTACTCGCGGGGCATGTCGGCGTAGCGCCAGGCCTCCTCGCCGAGGCGGTCGAAGAGCTGGCCGAGTGCGTGGTGGTGGGCCTCGGCGTGCTCGCGCACGTCCATGGTGGCGAGCTGGAGGCCGAAGGCCTCGATGGTGCGGATGGCGCGGGCCAGCCGGCCGTCGGCGATCAGCTCGCCGCGGTGGGCGCGCAGCGAGTCCTGGATCAGCCGCAGGTCGGTGATCAGCTCGCGAGTGCCGACGTAGTCGCGGCCCTCGACGTGCGGGGTGCCGCCGGCCAGGCGCTCGCGGGTGTTCTCCAGCTTGAGCCGGATGCAGGTGGCCTTGAGGCGGTAGGGCTCCTCGGCGTTCATCCGCTTGTAGCGGGGGCTGAGTTCGGGGAGCCGGTGCAGGTCGGTGTTGAGCGAGGCGAGCAGTTCGACCGAGGCGCCGGCCAGCCGCTCGGAGGTGGAGAGGGTGTTGCGCAGGTCGTCGATCGCGGCGAGGGCGTCCTTGATGCCGTACTCGTGCTGGAGGTTGAGGACGTCCCAGGTGACCTGCGGGGTGACGTTGGGGTTGCCGTCGCGGTCGCCGCCGATCCAGGTGCCGAAGGTCAGCGGGCGCACGCCGTCGGGCAGGCCGAGGCCGACCCGGGCGAGCTCCTCGTGCAGCTCCTCCAGTACCTCGGGGACGGCCTCGCGGTAGAGCTCGTCCAGGTAGTAGACGGCGTTGCGGGCCTCGTCGGTGGGCTCGGGGCGGGCGATGCGCAGCTCGTCGGTCTGCCAGAGCAGGTCGATGACCTCGGCGAGGCGGCGGTCGGCGGAGCGCTTGGCGCTGCTGGTGCGGGCCGCGCCGGCGGCGGCCAGGCCGTTGCTGACCTCCTCGCGGTGGATGCGGTCGAGGAGTTCGCCGATCCGGCGCAGCTTGTTGAGCACGCTGCGGCGGGCGGCCTCGGTGGGGTGGGCGGTGAAGACCGGGCGGACCGCGAGGTGGGCCAGGGTGTCCTGGAGGTGCTTGGGGTCGGCCTCGGCGAGCTGGTCGGCGGTCTGGGCCAGCAGTGAGCCCTCGCGGGCGCGGCGGGTGGCGAACTCCCGGCCGCGGTGCACCTGCTCGGTGACGTTGGCGAGGTGGAAGTAGGTGGAGAAGGCGCGGACCAGCTTGGCGGCCGTGTCCAGGTCGATGTCGGAGAGGAGTTCGGCGGTGGCCTCGCCGTCGGTGCGGCTGAGCAGGCGGACCTGTTCGACCAGGCCCAGCAGCTGCGGGCCCTCCTGGCGGACCAGCGTCTCGCCGAGCAGGTCGCCGAGGCGGCGGATGTCCGCGCGCAGGGCGGCATTGTCGGCGACGGCGGTGGGGCTGTCCGCCTGGGCGGGGACCGGAGCGGTCACGGCTGGCTCCCTGAGGTGGTGGGGTTCGGCAACGGCTCATCGTCACAGGTCCACGCGCAGTGTGGCGGGTGTGACGCGTGCGGACCGCGCTGTCCGACGCGACCAGCATAGGTGTCGGGGCCGTCGCTGTCCGCGAGGTGGCCGGATGGCGGACAGGGCCGCCGAAAACCACCTGTGGTCTGGACCACTTGAGGGGGGGTCGGGGGTGTGCCGGGTAATCCGGGTGGGGACGGGGAGGGGTTGCCGCTTAATCTGTCAGGCATGAGCAAGTCGCCTGGGGAGCGCGTGCCGGTCCGGTCGTTCTGGTGGTGGGAGCGGCGGCGCAGCGCCCTCCTCGACATCGGGCTGGCGCTGCTCGCCGCGGTCGAGTGCTCGGCCAGCACGATCGCCTTCCTGTCCGCCCGGATGCACGTGACCGCGCTCGGCGCGATCGGGGTCGCGGTGCTCGGCACACTGGCCGGCGGCTCGCTGGTGGTGCGCCGGCGGTGCCCGGCCGTCCCGGTGGTGGCGACCCTGCTGGTGCTGCCCGGGATGCTGGGCGTGGTGCTGCTGGTGGTGTCGATGTACACGCTGGCGGCGACCTGGGAGTGGCCCTCCCGGCGCCGCCGGGTGGTGGCGCTTTCCGGGCTGGCCTTCGCCGAGGCGAGCGCCGTGATGGCGCTGCAGCTGATGACCCCGGACGACTCGATGGCGGCGGAGCGGCCGCCGCTGTGGGGCCTGGTCGTGCTGTCGCTGATGGTCGCGGTCGGACTGACCGTCGCCCCGGTGGTGACCGGCCTGTACGTGGGGGCGCGGCGGCGGCTGATCGAGTCGCTCAAGGACCGCGCGCACGGCCTGGAGACCGAGCTGGACCTGCTGGCCGAGCAGGCCCAGGAACGTGCCCGCCGGGCCCGGCTGGAGGAGCGCACCCGGATAGCCCGGGAGATGCACGACGTGGTCGCGCACCGGGTCTCGCTGATGGTGGTGCACTCCGGTGCGTTGGAGCGAATAGCCGTCAAGGACCCGGAGAAGGCCGCGCAGAGCGCCAAGCTGATGGGCGAGGTGGGCCGGCAGGCGCTGAACGAGCTGCGCGAGATCCTCGGCGTGCTGCGGATGGACGACGAGCGTCCTCAGGAGCCGGACTCGCTGGTCGGGCTGCCCCGGCTGGTGGACCAGTCCCGGGCGGCCGGGATGGCCGTGACCCTGACGGTCAGCGGCAGCCGGCAGGAGTTCACCGCCGAGGCCGAGCAGACCGCCTACCGGGTCGTCCAGGAGGGGCTGACCAACGCCCACAAGCACGCGGGCGGGGCGCAGGTGTCGGTACTGCTGGCGTACGCGCCGAACGGAGTCCGGGTCAGCGTGGTGAACGCCTGCCCGGGCGGGGAGCGGGGCTCCGCGCAACTGCCCAGCGGGGGCAACGGGCTGGTCGGGATGCGGGAGCGGGTGATCGCGCTGGGCGGCACCTTCTCGTCCGGGCCGGAGGCGGACGGGGGCTTCCGGGTCGAGGCGGTGCTGCCGTCCCGGCTGGCCGTCCGCGGGGACCGGCTCGGCTGAGGCCTTTCCCCGGCGGCCGACCCTCGCGGACCGGCCGACCCTCACGGACCGGCCGCGCTTCCGGACCGGCCGCTAGACGTACTCCCGGCCGTACTCCTCGGCGGTGCGCAGCCGTTCCGGGGCGGTGCCCAGGACCAGGGTGCTGATCGCCTGGTCGATGCCGTGGCCGAGGAACCACTCGCCGGTGTGGTCCAGGCTGTAGACCCGGCCCTCCTCGTCGACGGCCAGCAGCGCCTGCCCGTACGCCTCCTCGCCGAGCGGGGCGAGCCGGCAGCCCAGGGCCCGGCCGAGGTCGAACAGGGTGCGCGGCTGGTGCACGCCGCACATCGGGTCGATCAGGAACGGGGTGCGGGCCAGCTGGCGGCCCGGCCCGGACAGGTCGAAGGCGAGGCCGCCGAACTCGGCCCAGGCCTCCACGGCCGCCGGGAACACCGCGTGCGGCACGCCGTCGGGACCGCCGTGCCCGACCAGGGCGTCGGCCCACTCCTCGGCCTGCCGGATCTGCCATCGGCCGGGGTGCCAGCCGGCCGCCTTGAGCTCGGCGGCGACGTCGGCGGGGAAGCGCGGTCGGGTCCGCCCGGCGGGGCCGGCCGGGGGCGGACCGGCCGGGGGCAGGATGGTCGGGGCGAGGGTGGCCGGCGGGGGCGGGGGCGGGCTGGGCGGATTCAGGGCGTGCTCCGGGGCTCGGGGACAGGGGGCGTACGAGGGGCGGCCGGGTGTGGGCGCCCGGCGTGCGGACGGTTCAGCGCGCGGGCGGCCCGACGGCGACGCTCAGCACTGTGAAGTGCTCCAGCATCGGGCCGCAGGAGCGGCACGGCGGGGCGTGGGTGCCGTGCGCCGGGTCGCCCTCCTCGCGGATCCGGAGCGTCGTCATCCGGGAGCCCTTGAGGGCCTTGCGGGCCTCGTGCAGGCTCATCGGCTTGCGGGCGGCGCGCTTGGAGCGCTTCCCGTCGACCGTGGTCAGGTACTGGGAGAGCAGGACGGCCTCCGGGCAGCGGCCGGTGAACCGTTCGCGGGCCTCGACCGGCAGGGTGTCCAGGAACTCGCCGACCAGCGGGTGCAGGACCGGGCGCCGGTCGTCCTTGTCGCCCGCCAGGGTGTGCACCTCGCCGCCCTTGAGCGACAGCGCGGCGGCGACGGCCGGCAACAGGCTGTCGCGGTGGTGGCGCAGCACGGGCGGGCCCGCCGGCTCACCGGTGGTCATGCGGTGTCCTCCTCCTCGTTCCTGGCGGTCCGGTTCCCGTTGGCTCCGGTCGGTCCCGGGGCAAGCCTGTCATTTGACACCGACAACCGCACAACCGGGGTGCGGCGCGGACCGAACACCCGTGCGGTCGCCGGGGGCCGGGTGCCCGTCCCACCCGAATCCTGGCCGTACCACGGCCGGACCCGCACACCGTCGTCCTGACTTGTCCGCCGATCTACCGAAACCGCCCCCTCCCCCCGGCCCCGCCCGGTACGGTTCCGGCAGCGAGCCGAGGAGGACCCCGGCCCGGCCGCGACCGGCCGGGCCGACTCCGGTGCCCGCACCGGACGTTGAGGCCGCCGGGGCGGGCGCGGGCCCGCCCCGGCGCCGGAGCCAGGGAGGGCCCAGCCGGGCCTTCCATTGAGGGGGCCCGAGCGATGACGTCGAAGCAGTGGGCGGACGGGACGGCCAACCAGGCGCCCGGTGGCCACCTGCCCACCCCGGGCGAGGTGCCCCGGCCGGTGCCGGAACGGCCGGTGGGCATCGCGGTGGTCGGGGCCGGCTACTGGGGGCCGAAGCTGGTCCGCAACGCCCAGCACACCCCGGCGCTGCGGCTGCACTGGCTGTGCGACCTGGACGAGGCCAAGGCCCGTACCGTGCTGGGGGAGTACAGCACCGTCGGGGCGACCGGCCGGTACGAGCGGGTGCTGGCGGACGAACGGGTCGACGCCGTCGCGGTGGCCACCCCGGCGGGCTCCCACTACCCGCTGGTGCTGGCCGCGCTGGAGGCCGGCAAGCACGTGCTGGTGGAGAAGCCGATCACCACCTCCGCCGCCCAGGCCGTCGAACTCGTCGAACTGGCCGAGGCCGCCGGGCTGGTGCTGATGTGCGACCACACCTTCTGCTACACCCCGGTGGTCCGCCGGATCCGCGAGCTGGTGCACGGCGGGGAGATCGGCGACGTCCAGTTCTTCGACTCGGTGCGGATCAACCTCGGCCTGGTCCAGCCGGACGTCGACGTGCTGTGGGACCTCGCCCCGCACGACCTGTCCATCCTGGACTTCGTGCTGCCGCCCGGGGTCGTACCGGTCGGCGTCTCCGCCCAGGGCGCCGACCCGATCGGGGCCGGCCGGGCCTGCGTCGCCTACCTGACGGTGCGGCTCAGCAACGGCGCGCTGGCGCACTGCCACGTCAACTGGCTCTCCCCGACGAAGGTCCGCACCACGCTGATCGGCGGCTCCCGGCGCACTCTGGTCTGGGACGACCTCAACCCGCAGGCCCGGCTGGCCGTGCACGACCGCGGGGTGGACCTCACCCCGCCCGACCAGCTCACCGAGGCCATCCGGCGCCGGGCGCTGATCTCCTACCGGGTCGGCGAGATGGTCGCGCCCGCGCTGGTCGAGCAGGAGGCGCTGCGCAACGTGATGGCCGAGTTCGCGGCCGCCGTCGTCGAGGGCCGGGCCCCGCTCACCGACGGGCGGGCCGGGGTCCGGGTGCTGGAACTGCTGGAGGCGGCCTCGCTGAGCCTCGAACTCGGCGGCGTCACCGTCCCGGTGGGCGCGGGGGAGCGGGAGGCGGTCCGGTGACGGCGCAGATCCCCCTGGTCGACCTGGCGGCCGCGCACGCCGAGGTCGAGGCCGAGGTGCGGGCCGGCTTCGACCGGGTGCTGGCGAGCGGCACCTTCGTCAAGGGCCCCGAAGTGGCCGCCTTCGAGCGGGAGTACGCCGCCTTCGCGGGCGTCCGGCACTGCGTCGGCGCCGCCAACGGCACCGATGCCCTGGAACTCGCCCTGCGCGCCCTCGACCTGCCGCCCGGCGCCGGGGTGGTGCTGCCCGCCAACACCTTCGTCGCCACCGCCGAGGCCGTGCAGCGGGCCGGGCTGCGCCCGGTGCCGGTCGACGTCGACCCCGAGCACCTGCTGATCGACCCGGACCGGGTCGCCGCCGCGCTGCCCGGGGCGGCGGCCCTGCTGCCGGTGCACCTGTTCGGCCAGTGCGCGCCGATGGAGGCGCTGCTGGAACTCGCCGACGGCCGCCCGGTGGTGGAGGACGCCGCGCAGTCCCAGGGTGCCCGGCGGCACGGCCGCGGCCGGTACGGGCGGATCGCGGCGACCAGCTTCTACCCGGGCAAGAACCTCGGCGGCTACGGCGACGCCGGGGCGGTGCTCACCGACGACGACGAACTCGCCGCCGCGGTACGGCTGATCGGCGACCACGGCGCCCGCGACAAGTACCTGCACGAGCGCTTCGGCTTCAACTCCCGGATGGACGCACTGCAAGCCGTCGTCCTGCGGGCCAAACTGCGCCGGCTGCCCGACTGGAACGCCGCCCGCCGCGCCGCCGCGGCCCGCTACGACCGGCTGCTCGACGGCCTCCCGGGCGTCACCCCGCCGGGCACCGCGCCGGGCAACGAACACGTCCGCCACCTCTACCCGGTGCGGATCGCCCGCGGCCGCGACGCCGTGCTCGGCGCGCTGCGCGCCGCCGGTATCGGCGCCGGGGTGCACTACCCCGTCCCGGTGCACCTCCAGCCCGCGTTCCGCCCGCTCGGGTACGGCGCGGGCGCCTTCCCGGTCGCCGAACGGGCGGCCGGCGAACTGCTCAGCCTGCCGCTGCACCCGCACCTCACGGAGGCCCAGCAGGTACGGGTCGTGGAGGTGTTGCGGCGGGCCCTGGGTGCGGGGGGTCGGCCGGGCGGGTGACCCAATAGGCTGGTGCCGAGCAAGCGCACCGAAGAATTTGCAGCAGCCAGTGGGGGCTCCCAGATGACGACAGGTCGGCCCGGCGTCACCGCCGCACCGAACGCGGCGTACGCAGGTCAGGTGGTGCAGTTCCCGGACCCGGTCCGTGCCGAGCGGCACCCGGCCGGGGTCCGGGTGGACGAGGCCGGCTACCCGGACTTCGGTCCGTACGCGGCCGCGGCCGCCGAGGTCGCCGACCCGCCGGAGGGCTTCGGCGTGGACGAACTGCGGCTGACCGACTACGTCTCGGCCAACGCCGCGCTGTTCACCCAGGGCCACCCGCTCTGGGCCGACCTGGAGACCGCCGTGGCCACCCCGCCCGGCTGGACCTGGCACCACGCGGTCGGCCGGGCCGCCCCCGGCTGGCGCCGGATGGAGCTCGTCCCGGTCGAGGTCAAGGCCCTGCTGCGGCACCACGGCGGCCTGGCCACCTCGCCCGCCGACCACACCCGCCGGGGCACCCGCCCGCTGCAGGAGCACCGGCCCGTCCACTTCTCGCTGGCCAAGGACGGCGGCGACCCGATCGGCGTCCCCGAGGACCTGCTCCAGCGCGCCGAGGAGCGCCTCGGCTACCGGCTCCCCGGCGCCTACCGCACCTTCCTCAAGCTGGGCGGCGGCCGCGGCCCGGTCGGGGTCGCGCTGGACACCGAGCTCGGCATGCTGCTCGACCAGCCGTTCCTGACCCTCACCGAGGAGTACGGCACCGAGGACGTCGTCTACGCCAACAAGTGCCTGCGCGACCACCTCACCAAGGACTACCTGGGCATCGCCTACGCGCAGGGCGGCATCATCGCCCTCAAGGTGCGCGGCGACCAGGTCGGCTCGGTCTGGTTCCACCTGTACGACGACGCCCGGGACACCGGCGGGCCGGAGGCTCCGGAGGACCGCTGCGCCCGGCTGCTGCTGCCCTGCGGGGACGACTTCGACGCGTTCCTGCTGCGGCTGGCCGGCAGCCCGCCGGAGCTGGAGACGGTCGCGGAGCTGATGGTGGACGGCGGGTTCGCCCGGGCCGTCCCGGTGGACTGACGTGACCGCGGGAACGGCGTTGAGGGAACGAGTGGGGACGACGGGGACAGGGGTGAACCGGGCGTGGTGACGTACGCGCAGGCGCAGGAACTCGCCGAGGAGTGGATCAACGGCGGGGTGCCGCACGGGCAGCAGCGCGAGGTGCGGGTCCGGGAGTTCGACCTGGGCTTCGTCTGCTGGGCGGTGTCGCCCGCGGACGCGGCGGGCGGGCCCGCCGCCGGTGCCGACGGCGGCGCCGGTGCGGGCGGGGCGCGGCTGGTGATCGCCCGGGACTCGGGCGCCAGCACGCTGTGGCCCGCGCTGCCCGTCAACGAGGTGGTCCGGCAGTTCGAGGAGGTGTACGGGCGGCCGGTCGCGGCCAACCCGGCCGGGGCGGCGAAGCCCGCGCCGGGGCCGGTGGAGGCGACCTCGTTCCTGCTCAGCCCGCCGCAGTGGCTCCAGGAGGCGGGGGCGGCGGCGCTCGCCGCGGAGGCGGAGAAGCTGGGGGGTGCCGCGGCTCCGACCACGGCCCCTGTCGAGGCCCCGGCGCCTGCCCCTGTGCCTGCGCCCGCTGACGTGCCGCCCGCGCCGGTTCCGGTCGCGCCGGTTCCGCCCGCGCCGGTTCCGGTGCCGCCCGGGCCCGCCGTGCTGACCGAGCCGCCGGTCTCCGACCGGCCCGCCGGGGACGCGCCGACCATGCTGGCGCCGCCGCCCGGTGAGGACCCGTTCGCCGCCCCGCTGCCACCGGCCGCGCCGCTGCCGCCGGCCGCCCCGACGCCGCCGGTCGCCCCGGTCGGTGCCGAGGCGGCGACCGTGCTGATGCCCGAGGGCCTGCGCACCTCCGGCTCGGACCTGCCCGAGGCGCCCGCCCCGGCCGGTGCCGAGGCCGCGACCGTGCTGATGCCCCCGGGCAGCGGCGGCTACGGCATGCCGCCGGTCCCGCCGGTCGGTGCCCAGGCTCCGCTTGCTCAGACTCCGCTTGCTCAGACTCCGGGCGCCCAGCCCCCGGCCGCGGCGCCCGTCGCCCCGCCGGCCCCGGCGCCCGCCCCGGCCGCCGAGCCGGCACCGACCCTGCTCGCACCGCCGGACGCCATGCCGGGCCTGATGGGCCTGCCCGGCGCCCCGGCCCCCGCCCCGCAGGGCGCGCCGGTCGAGCAGGCGCCGACCATGCTGGCCTCGTCCGGCGGACTGGCCGGCCTGCCCGGCGCCCCCGGCCCGGCCGCCCCGCCCGCCGCCGCATCCCAGGGCGGTCTCGGCCGCGGCCCGGGTTCGGCCCCGCCGCCGCCCCCGCCGGCCGCGCTGCGTGGTGGTCCGGGCGGCTCGTCCGGTGCCGGTGCCGGTGCGCCCGGTGCGGGCGGGCTGGGTCGCAACTCCGGTTCGGCCCCGCCGCCGCCCCCGCCCGCCGAGCTGCGGCAGACCCCGGGCCAGGGCACGCCCGCCGCCGGACCGGGTGGCCGGTCGGGCGGTTCGACCCCGCCGCCCCCGCCGCCGGCCGGCCTGCGCTCCGGCGACGCCCCGGCTTCCGCGCCGCAGGGCGCGCCCGCCCCGGCCGCCGCCGGGGTGGCGTACGAGGCGACCCAGCTGGCGAGCGCGATCGACCCGGCGCTGCTCGGCGGACCGGCGGACCCGGGCACCCCGCCGTCCGGCGGCCCCGCCGTCCCGCCGCCGCCCGGCGGCCCGGCGGCTCCGGCCGCGCCCGCGGCCGGGTACGGCTACCCGAACGCGGGTGCCGCGCCCGGCGTCGTCCCGCCGACCCCGGTCACCGGCCCGCCGCCGGGCGCGCCGGTGCCGCCCGGGGTGCCCGTGGTGGGCCCGGGCTACTTCGCCGCGCTCAGCTACCGGGGCCCGGACGGCTCGGAGCAGAAGCTGCTGCACCGCAGCGAGCCCGGCACCCCGCACCCGGAGTGGAAGATCCTCCAGGACCTGCGGCGGCTGAACGTGCCGCCGGAGCAGGTGCTGGAGCTCTACACCGAGCTGGAGTCGTGTGATCTGCCCGGCGGCTACTGCAACCGCATGATCGCGGCCTCCTGGCCGAACGTGCGGCTGACCCACACCGCCCCGTACGGCCGCGACCACGCCTCCCGGCAGGCCGGGATGGCCGAGCTGCTGGACCACCTGGACGAGCTGCACCAGCTGGCCTCCGGGGCCCAGCGGGTCCGCCCGTTCCGGGTGCCGCTGCCCGCGCCGGGGACGGTCCAGACGCTGCCCCCGCTGCCGCCCCAGCAGCTCGCCCAGGAGCTCGGGACGGCCTTCGGACAGAACCTGTTCCGCTACGAGCAGCGTGCCGTCTCCCGCCAGGGCGTGCCGGAGCCGGTGTCGCAGACGCTGATGTGGGCCGGGCTGCCGCGCGACTTCGGGCCGTTCTTCTGGGCCCAGGCGCAGGAGGGCCGGCCGATCCCGACGCTGGCCGAGCTGGCCGCCGAGCGCGGTCTGCCGGCGGCGGCGGACTTCGGCGGCTACCTGGTGCTCGGCAACGACTACGGCCGTCAGCTGTGCGTCCAGTACGGCACCGCGAACGTGGTCGCCGTGGACGTCGACGGAACCGGCCAGCCGCCGCGCTTCGTCAACAGCGGTGTACCGGAGTTCGTCCGCGCGCTGGCCCTGCTGGGCCGGATGTGGCGGCTGCGGTACGGGCTGACGCCGGAGCAGGCCGGTCGCTGGACGACCGACTTCCAGGCCCAGCTCGCCGCGATCGACCCGGCGGCCCTGCAGACCACGGACACCTGGTGGGCCGTGCTGTTGGAGCAGTTCTGGGACGGTCTGCTGTAGCGGACCGTCGCGGATCCCCGCAGGTGGGAGGGGTCGTTCCGGTGTCCGGAACGACCCCTTCGGCGTGCCCCGGCAGCTGTGCCTCGTTGGGGTTTCGTCCGGATCTGCGCAAAATAGGTCAAGAGGATGGGTCTATTCGTCCCGTCCTCGACGCATTCCGGTCCGCACGACGACCGGATTCGGCCCCGGTGTCCCAACCGGTTCCGGATCCGCCCAGTCCGTCCGATCATGGGCTCCGCAGCCCGCGAAACGAGGGGAAGAGCCCATGAGCGACGCCGTCCCCCAGTACGGCTTCACCCAGGCCCGGCGCGGCTACGCGCCCGAGCAGGTCGACCGGGCGCTCGTCGCCCTGACCGCGCAACGCGACGAGGCCTGGGAACGGCTGAGCGTCCTGGGTGCCGGGATCCGGCAGATGGAGACCAGACTGGACGCCATCCGCCAGGCCGCCGAGGAGGCCCCGGAACCGGACTACCAGGTGCTCAGCGAGCAGGCCGCCGGACTGGCCGAGATGGCCCGGAACGAGGCCCGCGCCGTGAAGGAGAGGGCCGAGCGCTTCGCCGAGGACCTGCGGGACGAGGTGTACGAGGCGGGGCAGGAGGCCGAGCGGGCCGCCAAGGAGTACGCCGTCGCCACCCGCGCCGAGGCCGACGCCGCCGCCCGCCGCACCGACGAGCGCACCCGCGCCGAGGCCGAGGGCATCCGGGCCGAGGCCGACCGGGAGAGCCGGGCGGCCCGGGATGCCGCCACCGCCTACGCCGCCAAGGTCCGGGTGGCCGCCGCCGAGGCCGAGGAGCACGCCGAGGCCGAGCTGGCCGCCAAGCGCCGCAAGGCCGACGAGGCCTTCGCCGAGGCCCAGGCCAAGGCCGACGCCGAGGACGCGGACGTCTCGGCGACCGCCGAGCGCCGGGTCAAGGAGGCCGAGCAGCACCGGGAGACGGTGCTGAACCGGATCAAGCAGCTGGAGACCGACGCCCAGGCCAAGGCCGACCAGCTGGTCGAGCAGGCGCGCCGGGAGGCCGAGAGGATCAACGCGGAGAGCGAGCGCGAGCAGCGCGAGTTCGACGCCCGGCTGGAGACGGTGCAGCAGCACCTGGACCACATCAAGGCCACCCTGGCCTCGCTCACCGGCGCGGCGGTCGGCCAGATCGAGCCCGAGCGGCTGGTCGCGGCCGCCGCCGGGGCCGCGGCGGCCGGTCCGGCGGACGCGGTGGTGGACGCGGTGGTGGACGCGGTGCCGGATGAGGCGCCGGTCGACCCGGAGGCGGACACCGGGGAGGTCCCGCTGCCGAACCTGCGCAAGACCGCGGCGCCGGCCGGCGCCCCGGGCGTGGCGGCCGCCGCTGCTCCGGTCGCTGCCCCGGTCGACGGCCCGACCGATGTCCCGGTCGACGCCCCGGCGGACGGTCCGGCTGTCGCCGAGCCCGGCGCGACGGCCGGGGCGACGGCGGTGCTGCGCCAGCCGGTGGTCGGTGGTGCCGTGGCCGGTTCCCGGGCCGTCGGCGGCAGGACCGCGGAGGCCAGGGGCGCCGTCGGCGACGCCGACCCGGTGCTGACCGGTCCGGTCGCCCCGGCCGCGGTGCCGCCGAAGCCGGCCGCGCCGCCCGTGCCGGTGGCCGGGCGGGACGGCGCGGTGGCTGCGGCCGGTGCGGGCGCTGCGGAAGGCGCGGCCGGTGCGGACGGCGCCGAGGAGACCCGGATCATCCCGAAGATCATCATCGTGGACGACGGCGTCGGCTACGCGCCCCCGAACACGGTGTCCTACCGCCGCCGGTAGCCGTCAGCCGCCGGTCTCACCCGCGATCAGGCCGGTGAGCTTCGCGTCCTGGGCCCTGACCGCCTCCTGCTGGGCGGTCAGGGCCTGCGCGTTGCGGTCGATCAGCTGGCGCTGGTAACCGGCCAGCACGGCGAACCAGAGGCCGGCCAGCTCGGACCGGGCGGTGCAGTCGGCGTCCGCGCGGGCGGCGGCCAGCTCGGCCGGGGTGGCCTCCGGCGTGGTCCGGTACTGGTGCGACAACTCCTCCGGGGTGGTGGCCGCGAATCCGGCGGCCGTCATGCAGGCGGTCCACCGCCCGGTGGCCGCCACCACCCGGGCGTCCTTGGCGGTGGCCTTCGTCGACTCGTCGAACAGCCGGTCGACCAGCCGGCTGCCCGCGGCGGGCGGCGAGCCGATCCGCTCGGCGGCCTGCCGGTCGCAGTCCACCCGGGCGCCGTCGTAGGCCTCCCCGGCGCCGGCCGGGGCGGGGTCGGGCCGGGGGGCCGTCCGCTTCGGCGGGTGGAAGCCCAGGGTCGCGGCGGCCTGGGTGCCGAGGTAGCCCCAGGGGCCGGCCGGCAGCGCGGTCGCGTTGTCCGGCGGCTGCGCGGCCTGCAGTCCGTCCCCGGTGAACGCGGAGAAACCGGCCCGGTGCATGCATGCGACGATCAGCGCGTTCCGGGCCCGGATCTCCTTGACCGAGGACCGGTCGTCGGCCTGATAAGCGGAGAGCGGAAGTCCGGTCAATCCACCCCGACCGGATTCCGGGGCGGCCGTGGAACCGAGTTCCGGCGGAGTCGGCGCGGATTCCGCGGAGTCCTTCCCGGAGTTGCCCGAACAACCCGCGGACAATACCGACAGAACGGCCGCGAGAGTGAGGGCGGTGAATCGTCCGAATTGGGCGGGACGTGCCAAGCTTCTGCTCCGATCCTCAAGCGCGGCAAGCGTGTTGGGACCATAGCTCATTTCGTCCGGGTACGTTCCCCGGGCGCCGGGCGAAGACCGGCTTGGCCGGAAAACAGCTGTGCCGTGCAGGCCCGCCATGCAAATCTCGGGAACCCAGCCGCTATCGATGGAGGGGTTACATGATTCGCCGCACTAATCCCCGATCCGAGTTCCGGAACAGAAACGGCAAGGCCCGGCGCACGGGTGTTCTGGTGGTTCTGGCCGCCGCTGCCGCGACCCTGCTGCCGGTGACCGCGGCCCGGGCCGTCGAGCGGGTCGACTGCGGGAACCGGGACGATTTCGCGAAGGTCTGGAACTACGGCTACAGCGGGCAGCTCTGCTTCGCGAACGACGGCTGGATGTCGCTGCGCGTCTACAACGTGGACCGGATCGACGCGGGCAACAACAAGGTCATCACCTACCTGGGCGGCGGGCTCGGCTCCTGGACCGTCTTCACCTGGGAGCGCTACGACTTCAACGCCAGCCAGGGGCACCAGGTGATGATGTACGACATCAACCTGTCCCGCTGGTAGGCCCGGGCGCCGGCTCCGGGCGGGTGCGGACGTCCGGGGCGGCGGAGCGCCGGGGCGCGAAAGCGAAGAGGCCGAGACCCGTGGCGCCCTCCAGGAAAGGGCGCCACGGTTCCCGGCGCTTGGGCGGGCGCCCCCACCCAGGGTCGCCCGGCCTCGCACCTCCGACCCCCATCGGGGGTGCGACAGTGCCGCCACAGCCATCCCCCACGGTTGGGTGCGGCGGGCACATTCACCATGGTGCGCGATCTCCATGGACGGCCAGTGACAGGAGTATGTCCAGTTCGTGGCGGATGCGGAGCCCGGTCCGGACCGCTGACCGACCGGCCCGTCCACCGGCCGGTCCGGTGTTCCGTCCAGTGGTTCGTCCGCGCTCGTGCTCCTGACAGTGCGACGCGTGCGGCCGCCGGTTCGTCCCCGCGCGGTCCGTCGCCCGCGCGGCGCGGCCCCGCCCGGCTCGTACGCCGCGTGCCCGTCCGTGCCGCGGCGTAGGCTGGAGACCCCCGGCCGCTCGGCGCGCCGGGCCGTTCGCGTTGCCCCGGCGGGCTGCCCGCCGCCCGGAGGCAGCACCAGCCACGGCACGAAGAAGAGACCCCAGATGAGTCTGACCGGACTGCTCGATGTCGTCGCGCGGGACGCGGCGCTCTCCGAGGCCATCGAGGCGGCCACCGCCACCGGAGCCGCGGCCGGCGGCCGCCGCCACCTGGACCTGGTCGGACCGCCCGCCGCCCGGCCGTTCGCCGTCGCCGCGCTGGCCCGCGCGCTGGCCGGCCGGGCGGCCGGCGAGCGGGGCCGCCCGGTGCTGGCCGTCACCGCGACCGGCCGGGAGGCCGAGGACCTGGCCGCCTCGCTGCGCTCGCTGCTGCCCGCCGACGCGGTCGCCGAGTACCCCGCCTGGGAGACCCTGCCGCACGAGCGGCTGTCGCCCCGCTCGGACACCGTCGGCCGCCGACTGGCCGTGCTGCGCCGGATCGTGCACCCGCGGGCGGACGACCCGGCGGCCGGGCCGGTGCAGGTGATCGTCGCCCCGGTCCGTTCGGTGCTGCAGCCGCAGGTGAAGGGGCTGGCCGAGCTGGAGCCGGTGGCCGTCCAGCGCGGTGAGTCGCACGACCTGGAGGAGGTGGCCCGGCGGCTCGCCGCGGCCGCCTACGCGCGGGTCGAACTGGTCGAGAAGCGCGGCGAGTTCGCCGTCCGCGGCGGCATCCTGGACGTCTTCCCGCCGACCGAGGAGCACCCCCTGCGGGTGGAGTTCTGGGGCGACGACGTCGAGGAGATCCGCTACTTCAAGGTCGCCGACCAGCGCTCGCTGGAGATCGCCGAGCACGGACTGTGGGCGCCGCCCTGCCGGGAGCTGCTGCTGACCGACGCGGTGCGCGCCCGGGCCGCCGAACTGGCCGTCCAGCAGCCCGGATTGGCCGAGATCCTGGACAAGATCGCGGAGGGCATCGCGGTCGAGGGCATGGAGTCGCTGGCCCCCGTGCTGGTGGACGACATGGAGCTGCTGCTCGACGTGCTGCCGCTCGGCTCGGTCGCCGTGGTCTGCGACCCGGAGCGGGTCCGGACCAGGGCCGCCGACCTGGTGGCCACCAGTCAGGAGTTCCTCCAGGCCTCCTGGGTGGCCGCGGCGGCCGGCGGCGACCGGCCGATCGACCTGGAGACCATCGACGTCTCCGCCGCCTCGCTGCGCTCGCTCGCCGAGGTGCGCGAGCACGCGGACGAGATCGGGCTGCCCTGGTGGTCCGTCAGCCCGTTCGCGACCAGCGAGTCGACGGTCGACGGCATCCTCGCCCGCGACGGCGTCGCCGACTGGCACGGCGACGTCAACACGCTGACCCTCGGCATGCACGCCGTCGAGGCCTACCGGGGCGACACCGCCCGGGCGATCGCCGACGCCAAGGAGCGGCTGGCCGCCGACTGGCGGGTCGTCATGGTGACGGAGGGCCACGGCCCCGCCTCCCGTCTGGCCGAGGTGCTCGGCAACGAGGGCATCCCCGCCCGACTGGTCGCCGACCTCGCCGAGGCGCCCACCCGGGACGTCGTCTACGTCTCCTGCGGCTCCATCGAGCACGGCTTCGTCGACGAGGACCTGAAGCTCACCGTCATCACCGAGACCGACCTGTCCGGGCAGAAGTCCTCCACCAAGGACATGCGCCGGATGCCGTCCCGGCGCCGCAACGCGATCGACCCGCTGGCCCTGGCGGCCGGCGACTACGTCGTGCACGAGGCGCACGGCGTCGGCCGGTACGTCGAGATGGTGCAGCGCACCGTCCAGGGCGCCACCCGCGAGTACCTGGTGCTGGAGTACGCCCCCGCCAAGCGCGGCCACCCCGGCGACCGGCTGTTCGTGCCGACCGACCAGCTCGACCAGGTCACCAAGTACGTCGGCGGCGAGGCCCCGACGCTGCACCGGCTCGGCGGCGCGGACTGGGCGAAGACCAAGCAGCGGGCCAAGAAGGCGGTCAAGGAGATCGCCGCCGACCTGATCAAGCTGTACTCGGCGCGGATGGCCGCGCCCGGCCACACCTTCGGCCCGGACACCCCGTGGCAGCGCGAGCTGGAGGACGCCTTCCCGTACGCGGAGACGCCGGATCAGCTGACCACCATCGCCGAGGTCAAGTCGGACATGGAGAAGTCCGTCCCGATGGACCGGCTGATCTGCGGCGACGTCGGCTACGGCAAGACCGAGATCGCGGTGCGGGCCGCGTTCAAGGCGGTGCAGGACGGTAAGCAGGTCGCGGTGCTGGTGCCGACCACCCTGCTGGTGCAGCAGCACTTCTCCACCTTCGCCGAGCGGTACGCCAACTTCCCGGTCACCGTGAAGGCGCTGTCCCGCTTCCAGACCGACAGCGAGGCCAAGGCCGTCCTGGAGGGGCTGTTCGAGGGCTCGGTGGACGTCGTCATCGGCACCCACCGGCTGTTCTCCTCCGAGACCAGGTTCAAGGACCTCGGCCTGGTCATCGTCGACGAGGAGCAGCGCTTCGGCGTCGAGCACAAGGAGCAGCTCAAGAAGCTGCGCGCCAACGTGGACGTGCTCACCATGTCCGCGACGCCGATCCCGCGCACCCTGGAGATGGCCGTCACCGGCATCCGCGAGATGTCCACCATCACCACCCCGCCGGAGGAGCGGCACCCGGTGCTGACCTTCGTCGGGCCGTACGACGAGAAGCAGATCTCGGCCGCGATCCGGCGCGAACTCCTGCGCGAGGGCCAGGTGTTCTACATCCACAACCGGGTCGAGTCGATCGACAAGGCGGCCGCCCGGCTGAAGGACCTGGTGCCCGAGGCGCGGATCGCCACCGCGCACGGGCAGATGGGGGAGACCCAGCTGGAGAAGGTCGTCGTCGACTTCTGGGAGAAGGAGTTCGACGTCCTGGTGTCGACCACGATCGTGGAGTCCGGCATCGACATCTCCAACGCCAACACCCTGATCGTCGAGCGCGGCGACACCTTCGGCCTCTCCCAGCTGCACCAGCTGCGCGGCCGGGTCGGGCGAGGGCGCGAGCGCGGCTACGCGTACATGCTGTACCCGCCGGAGAAGCCGCTCACCGAGACGGCCCACGAGCGGCTGGCCACCATCGCCCAGCACACCGAGATGGGCGCCGGCATGTACGTCGCCATGAAGGACCTGGAGATCCGCGGCGCCGGCAACCTGCTCGGCGGCGAGCAGTCCGGGCACATCGCGGGCGTCGGCTTCGACCTCTACATGCGGATGGTCGGCGAGGCGGTGGCCGAGTTCCGCGAGTCGCTGGCGAACGGCGGCGAGCCGGAGGAGGAGCCGCTGGAGGTGAAGATCGAGCTGCCGGTCGACGCCCATGTGCCGCACGACTACGCGCCCGGCGAGCGGCTGCGGCTGCAGGCCTACCGCTCGATCGCGGCGGTCAACTCGGAGGAGGACATCCAGCAGGTTCGGGACGAGCTGGTGGACCGCTACGGGAAGCTGCCCGAGCCGGTGGAGAACCTGCTGATGGTCGCCGGGCTGCGGCTGTTCGCCCGCCGCTGCGGGATCTCGGACATCACCCTGCAGGGCTCGAACGTCCGCTTCGGCCCGGTGGAGCTGCGGGAGTCCCAGCAACTGCGGCTGAACCGGCTCTACCCGCGCAGCCAGGTCAAGGCGGCGGCCCAGCAGCTGCTGGTGCCGCGGCCGAGCACCGGCCGGATCGGCGGCAAGCCGCTCGTCGGGCGGGAGCTGCTCGGCTGGTGCACCGAGTTCCTGTCGGCGATGTTCGACGACCTGGCGGGGGCGAAGAAGTAGCACCTGCCGGTCGGCCGACGGTCTGCGTCGGCGGGCGTTCACGCCGGCGGTGGTTCACGCCGGCGGTGGTTCACGGCGGTCTCGGGCTCTGCCCGGGGCCGCCGTTCTGCTTGTACCCGGTGCGCCTCGTACCCGGTGCGCCCGGGGTCAGCCGATCTTCCACTGGCCGGTCTGCGGGGCGAAGCCGTTGTCCAGGGCGAACTGGACCTTGTCGAGCTTGGTTCCGTCCGGGACCTCGAAGGTGACGAAGCCCTTGCCGGTCTCGCCGGGGGCGATGCTGGTGGGGGTCTGGAAGGCCGGGCCGGCCTTGGTGTCCTCCAGGTTCGGGCCGTAGGCCTGGCCCTGGGTGTCCACGACCTTGGCGCTGCTGGCCGGGACCTCGCCGTACGCCTGGGCGCCGGTGGCCTTGATCTGGAACTGCACCGCCACGTAGTGCTTGCCGTCGGCCGGCTTGAGGTACTCGCTGGCGCTCTCGGCCGGGTCGACCACCTTCACCGCGGTGACGTCGGCGGTGTTGCCCTTGTCCGTGCCCTTGAGCGCGATGGTGTCGCCGATCCCGGCCGGGGCCTTGGGGGCGTCGGCGGCCTTGGCGGGCCCCGTGGTGGCGGCCGCGGTCTGCTTCGCCTCGGTCGAGACGGAGGCACCGCCGGTGGAGTTGCAGGCGGTAGCGGTGAGGGCGACCAGCGCTGCGCCCAGGAGCAGGGCGGCGGTGCGGCGGGTGGTGGTGCGGCGGGCGGTGGCGGACATGGCTGTTCTCCCGTGATCGGTGGTCTTCCTGGGCGTCGCCCCCGTCCGGTGGCGACGAAGAGATCACACCATTAGGGCGTGAACCATGTCAACGACATTTCACAAAAGAGCTCTGTTCACATGTGAACTCCGAGCAGGGTCATCCTCGCTATGCTGTGCGGTCACAGCCCCACCGAAGGAGCCCTCCCGTGCCGGACCGCCCCGAAGTGACCGCCGTCGAGATCGCCCGGCTGGCCGGCGTCGGCCGGGCCGCGGTCAGCAACTGGCGCCGCCGCCACCCCGACTTCCCCCGCCCGGTCGGCGGCACCGACGCCAGCCCGACCTTCGCCCTCGACGAGGTCGGGTCCTGGCTGCGCGCCCAGGGCAAGATCGCCGAACTCCCGCCGCTGGAGCGGGTCTGGCAGCTCGTCGACACCCTGCGCGACCCGGCCGGCCACCCCGCCGCCCCGCTGGTCGAGGCCGGCGCCGTCCTCCTGCTGCTGCACCGCGCCCCCGGGCACTGGGCCGACCTCGCAGACCAGCCCGACAGCCGGCTCGCCACCGCGCTGCCCCGCGCCGTCGCCGACGCAGCCGTCCAGGCCTTCGGCCCGGACGGCCCGCGCGAGCTGCGGCTGCCCGTCCTGCTCGGCAGCACCCAGCTGGACCTCGCCCGACTGCTCGCCGCGCTCGCGGCCGAGTCCGGGCCGACGGGCGCGTACGAGCAGCTGCTCACCCGGCACGCCGAGGCCAACGCCCGCCAGCTCAGCCCGACCCCGCCGGAGGCCGCCGAACTGCTCGCCGCCGTCGCCGGAGTCCCCGCCACCGTGCTGGACCCGGCCGTCGGCCTCGGCGCCGTGCTGCTCGCCCACCCGCCGACCACCGGCCGCTACGGCCAGGACGCGGACCCGGTCGCGGCCGCCCTCGCCCGACTCCGGCTCGCCCTGCACACCCCCGCCGACGAGCCCGGTCCGCTCCCGCTGGACCTGCGCAGCGGCGACGCCCTGCGCGCCGACGGCTACCCCGGGGACACCTTCGACGCGGTGCTCTGCCAGCCCCCGTACAACGAACGCGACTGGGGCCACGACGAGTTGCAGTTCGACACCCGCTGGCCCGGCGGCCTCGTCCCGCCGCGCGGCGAGTCCGAACTCGCCTGGGTGCTGCACTGCCTGGCCCACACCCGCCCCGGCGGCCTCGCCGCCCTGCTCCTCCCACCGACCGTCGCCTCCCGCCGGGCCGGCCGCCGGATCCGGGCCGAGCTGCTCCGCACCGGCGCCCTGCGCGCCGTCATCGCCCTGCCCGCCGGGGCCGCCCCGCCGTACGGCGTCCCGCTGCACCTGTGGGTGCTGCGCGCCCCCAGGCCGGGCGACGACTTCCGGCAGGTCCTGCTGGTCGACGCCGGGGCGGCGCCGGGTGGGGCGTCCGGTGGGGCGCCGGGCCCGGCGGCCGCGGAGGGCGGCCGGGGCAAGGTGGACTGGCCCGAGCTGCGCCGGACCGTCCTGGACTCCTGGCGCGGGTTCGACCTCGCCGCCCGGGAGGGCCTGCCCGTCCCCGCCGACCGGGCCGGCGTCCACCGGACCATGGCCGCCATCGACCTGCTGGACGACGAGACCGACCTCTCCCCGGCCCGGCACGTCCCGCCTGCCGTCCGGCTCGGCGGGCCGGCCGAACTCTCCCACCTCGGTGCCCGGTTGGCCGAGCTGTTGGCCGAGCTGGCCGACCCGATCACGCTGCTCCCGGGGCCCGGCGGGCAGGCGGCCGCCGACGCGGCGCCGGCCGGCCTGGTCACCGTGGGCGAGCTGGTCCGCGGCGGCGCGCTGGAGGTGTACTCCTCCGGCACCGGCGCCGCCACCCGTCCGGCGGGCGGCGCCCCGGGGGGCGTTCCGGTGATCACCGACCAGGACCTCGCCACCGGGGCCCGGCCCGGTGCCGTCCTCGCCACGACCTCCGGAGCCGGGGGAGCCGTGGCCACCGGGGCGGCGGGGGAGGTCCGGACCAGGCCGGGCGACGTCCTGGTCCCCGCCCTCGGCGGTGGCGCCGCCCTGGTCGTCCCCGCCGAAGGCCCGCTGGTCGGCGCGGCCCTCGGCCGCCAGCTCCACCTGCTGCGGCCCGACCCGGCCGCGCTCGACCCGGAGTTCCTGGCCGGCCAGTTCCGCTCCACCGCGGGCACCCGGCGTGCCGCCAGCCACGCCACCACCACCGCCCGCCTCGACATCCGCCGCGTCGAACTGCCCCGCCTCCCGCTCCCCGCCCAACAGCGCCTGGGTGCGGCCTTCGCCCGCCTCGCCGCCTTCGACACCGCCCTCACCCGGGCCGCCGCCCTCGGCCACACCCTCGCCCGGGCCGCGACGGACGCGCTGGCGACGGGCGCCATGGCGCCGCCGGAGGACTGACACCGGTTCAGTACCGCTCCGGCATCGGCCCGGTGTCGGAGCGGCACCGAGCGGACCGAAGGACTCCGAGGCCGCCAGGCCGGGCGGTACGGTGTGCTGGGCCGTCCGCGCTACGGCCGGCGCCGGTTCCCTCCAGCTCAGGAGCACACATGTCAGGGCAGCACCCCGGGCCGTACGGACCGACGCCCGGTGGCCCGCCGTACCGCCCGGCCCCGATCCCGGGCCGGTTCGGAGTGCCCGCCCGGGTGCTGTGCGCGCTCGTCCCGCTGCTTTCCTTCGGGCTGCTCGGCGTCGTCCCGTCGCTGCTGCTGGCCGTCCGGCGCCGACGGGCCTACGACATCCTCGGCGCGGTGGTGTTCTGCGGGTTGCTGCTGACGCTCTTCGTCTCCGCCGGGATCGCGGGCACCCTGAAAGACCCGACCGCCGACTTCACCGGCAATCTCACCCTCGGCGTGCTGTGGCTGACGCCGACCCTGCACTTCCTGGCCCTGGACAGCCGCAAGGTCTGGGAGTCCGGCCGCCCCCGGCCCGTCGCCCCGCAGCCCGTCGTCCCTTCGTACGGGCCGCCGGTCGGCCCGCCGTACGCACCGCCGGCCGCCGCGCCGTACGCGCCCACCGCGCCCGGGTACGGCGCCCCGGCGCCGGTTCCGGCCGCGGCCCCGAACCCGGTCCCCGCCCCGGCCGTCGAGACCTCCCACGACCTGCGCGAACTCGGTGAACTGCTGCGCCGCCAGGCCCGCGAGGGCGGCTCGTGACCGGCACCAGGCTGATCGCCGACCGCTACCGGCTCGCCGAGAAGATCGGCCACGGCGGCATGGGCCAGGTGTGGGCCGGCCAGGACGAACGGCTGCACCGCGAGGTCGCCGTCAAACTGCTCCGCCCCGAACACCTGCTGCCCGGCGGCTCCGGCAGCGGGTTCGGCACCGGCGCCACGAGCACCGAACGCCGCCGCCACGGCGACGAGTTGAGCCGCCGCTTCCTGCGCGAGTGCCGGGTGACGGCCGCGCTCGACCACCCCGGGCTGGTCACCGTCTTCGACGCGGGCGAGGACGAGGGCGAGCTCTACCTCGTCATGCAGCGCGTCCCCGGCATCAGCCTCGCCGACCTGATCGCCGAGGACGCGCCCTTCCCGGTCGAGCGCGCGGTGGCCGTCGCCGCCCAGCTCTGCGGGGCGCTGGCGGCCGTCCACGCCATCCCGGTGGTCCACCGCGACCTCAAACCGAGCAACGTCATGGTCCGCGCCGACGGCCGCACCGTGCTCCTCGACCTCGGCATCGCCACCGCCCTCGACACCGAGACCACCCGCCTGACCCTCACCGGCGTGCCCATCGGCAGCCCCGCCTACATGGCCCCCGAACAGGCCCTCGCCGCCACCGCCGACCCGCGCAGCGACCTCTACTCGCTGGGCTGCCTGCTGCACGAGATGCTCTCCGGCGAGGAACCCTTCCGGGCGCCCACCGCGCTCGGCGTCCTGCGCCGCCACGTCGACGAACCGCCCGTCCCGCTGCGGGAGTTGCGTCCCGAGGTGCCGCAGCCGCTGGAACGACTGGTCCTCGACCTCCTCGCCAAGCAGCCCGCCGACCGCCCCGCCGACGCCCAGAGCGTGTACGCGCGGCTGCTCCCGCTGCTACCCGTGGTCGAACGGGCGCCGCAGCCCCGCCTCACGCCCCTGCCCGACCCCGCGCGCCCCTTCCGCTACCCGCACCAGCCGCAGCCGTCGACGGTGGTGGCGGTCCCCGTGGTGACCGCCGCGCCGGTGGTCCGGTCGGAGCCCAGGCCCTTCCTCATGCCGCCCGCCCCACCGGCACCCCCCGCCGTCCCCGCCGGCCCGGACCTCGGCGCGGAGTGCGCCCGCCTCTCCGACCTGGTCGACGCCGGACGCCACCCGGAGGTCCTCGGCCTGGCCGCCCACCTGCTGCCCCGCGCCGAGGCCGAACTCGGCGAGCACGCACCCCTCGTCCGCACCATCCGTTCCATCTACGCCCGCACCCTCCTCCACGAGGGCCACCCCGGACAGGCCCTCCCCGAGTACCGGCGCCTCGCCGCCACCGCGGACGGCGGCCCGCACGGCCCCCAGGGTCTCGACCACCGTTACCGCGCCGCCCTCTGCCTCGACCGGCTCGGCCACGGCCCCGAAGCCCTCGCCGAGTTCCAGGCCCTGCTCGCCGCCCACACCGCGCGCCTCGAATCCGGCCTCGACACCGACCCCGAGCGCGCCTACGACCTCCGCGAACGCATCGGCCTCCACCTCGCCGCCACCGGAGACCCCCAGAACGCCTGGCACTGGCTCCTCCAGCTCCTCCTCGAACGCGAACGCCGCGACGGCCCCCACCACCCCGCCGTCCGCCGCATCCGCGACTCCCTCACCACCCTCCACCCCCACCACTCCACCCACGGGCCCCGCTGACGCCGACGGGCCGACTTCCTGCGCCGCCTGCCGGCTCGCACGGTCGCGGCCTGCGCGCTCGGCTCCGAGCGTGTCCTCGCCGGGTGGGAGCGGGAAGTCGGCGGGGTCGACTTCCAGTGCGGGAGGGGCCGGCGTCGGGGTGTGGTCGGGCTCGGGGGTGTGTCCCATCGGGGGGAGGGGACGCACCGCCCCTTGCTCCCGTGCCGCCGAAGCCGGGGGCGGTGTGGTGAGAGGCCCGGCCCGGGGTGGGGTGGGGCGGGTAGGTTCGGGGTGTGACGACGAATCTTCCGGGCGCGAAGTTGATCCTGCTGACCACCACCCACCGGGTGGCCCCCGGGTTGCTGGCGTGGCCGGCCTGGGAGGCGCTGCGGTCGGCCGGGCGGGTGCTGGTGGGGGACGAGGGGAACCCGCAGGTGGCGGCGGTGCGGCAGGCCGGGGTGGTGGTGGAGGTGGTGCCCGCCGGGTCGGCGCCGGCGCTGGCGCGGCTGTTGACCGGGCAGCCGGCGGAGGCCGGGCCGACGGTGTGGCTGGGCGGCCCGGACGGGGATCCGGGGCTGACGGACGCGCTGGCCCGGCTCGCGGTGGAGCACGCCGGGGAGGTGCCGGAGATCGAGGTGCTGCCGGGTTCGTACGACCTGCCGGGGGCGCGGCTGCTGGACCTCGCCTCGGTGATGGACCGGTTGCGCTCGCCGGGCGGCTGCCCGTGGGACGCCGAGCAGACCCACGAGAGCCTGGTGAAGTACCTGGTCGAGGAGGCCTACGAGCTGGTCGAGGCGATCGAGGAGGGGGACCGGGAGGCGCTGCGCGAGGAGCTCGGCGATGTGCTGCTCCAGGTGTTCTTCCATTCCCGGATCGCCGAGGAGCACCCGTCGGAGGCGTTCTCGATCGACGACGTGGCCGGTGACATCGTCGAGAAGCTGATGTACCGGCACCCGCACGTGTTCGGGGACGTCGAGGCGGAGGGTGCCGCCGAGGTGGAGGCGAACTGGGAGCAGCTGAAGGCGGCCGAGAAGGCGGACCGGGAGTCCGTCCTGGACGGCGTTCCGGCCGGGCTGCCGGCGTTGGCGTATGCGGCGAAGCTGGTGTCCCGGGTGCGCCGGGCGGGCTTCACGGAGGTGCCGGACGAGCCGTACCGGCTGCCGGCGGAGCTGACCGCGGAGTCGGCGGGCCGGTTGCTGCTGGCGGTGGCGCAGCGGGCGCACGACGCCGGGGTGGACGTGGACGCGGCGCTGCGCTCGGCCGCGCGCGGCTACCGGGACGCGGTTCGCGCGGCCGAGGGCCTCAAGCCGGAGCAGCCGGAGCAGCCGGAGTAGCCGGAGCAGCCGGGGGGCCGGCCCGGCCGGACGAACCGAACCGGTCGGCTCAGGCCGCCGTGGCGGTGCGCTCGGAGGAGCACCGCTGCGGCGGGACGAGTTCGCCGATGGCCTCGCCGATGAGGACGACGAGTTCGGCGAGGCGCTCCAGGTCGAGGTGGTCGGGCAGGTCGGCGAGGGAGACGATCCGCTCGCCCTTGGGGCCGGCCACGCAGAAGAGGTCGATCGGCCCGAAGTGCTTCTCGGCGGTGTCGACCAGGGCGGCGACGTCGCTGGGCCGGCGGATGTCGCCGCCGACGCCGACCACGGGGCATCCCGGCCGGTCGAGTTCGGAGGCGAGGTCCTCGGCGATGCCGACGTGGGTGTCGGCGATCAGCATCCCGGCGGCGCCGGCCGCGGTGAACCGGCGGGCGAGGTCGGCTCCCGAACCGCCGTCGAGTACCGCGATGACGACGACTGCTCCGCTGACCTTCATTGGTCCAGCTCCTCCCTGCGGGCGACACCGCACCGGCGCCCACGCGTACTTCGGAGGATCGTAGGCACGTCCTGACCCTCCGCAACAGGGATTACCCCGCAGGTGACCAGGCTCACGCCTGCCACCCGGCCAAGAGCTGTCCAAGGCCTGTCCACGGACCGTCCACGGGGCGTCCACGGAGTGTTGGCGACCCGCTCGCGCGCCGTTCGCGAACCGTTGACGATCGCCGGCCGGTCCGGGCGCGTCCGGCCGAGCGGTGGCCGAGCGGTTACGGTCGACCCATGCCAGCTCAGCCCGACGGCGCCCAGTCCGCCGCCCAGCCCGATCCGCAGCTCTTCACCTGGGAGTTCGCCGCCGACCCGTACCCGGCCTACGCCTGGCTGCGCGAGCACGCCCCGGTGCACCGCACCAAGCTGCCGAGCGGGGTGGAGGCCTGGTTGGTGACGAGGTACGCGGACGCCCGGCAGGCGCTCGCGGACGGCCGGTTGTCGAAGAACCCGGCGCACCACAGCGAGCAGGCGCACCGCACCGGCCGGGTGGGCATCCCGGGGGAGCGGCAGGCGGACCTGATGACCCACCTGCTGAACATCGACCCGCCGGACCACACCCGGCTGCGCCGCCTGGTGTCGAAGGCGTTCACCCCGCGCCGGGTGGCCGAGTTCGAGCCGCGGGTGCAGCAGTTGACCGACCGGCTGATCGACGGCTTCGCGCAGCGCGGGTCGGCGGACCTGATCCACGAGTTCGCGTTCCCGCTCCCCATCTACGCGATCTGCGACATGCTGGGCGTGCCGGCCGAGGACCAGGACGACTTCCGGGACTGGGCCGGGATGATGATCCGCCACGGCGGCGGCCAACGCGGCGGTGTGGGGCGGGCCGTGAAGCGGATGCGGGCGTACCTGCTGGAGCTGATCCACCGCAAGCGGGCGGACCTCGGGGACGACCTGATCTCCGGCCTGATCCGGGCGGGCGACCACGGCGAGCACCTGACCGAGAACGAGGCCGCCGCGATGGCCTTCATCCTCCTCTTCGCCGGGTTCGAGACGACGGTGAACCTGATCGGCAACGGGACCTACGCGCTGCTGCGCAATCCCGGTCAGCGGGCGCTGCTGCAGGAGTCGGTGGCCCGCGGCGAGACCGCGCTGCTGGAGACCGGGATCGAGGAACTCCTGCGCTACGACGGGCCGGTGGAGCTGGCGACCTGGCGGTTCGCGACCCGTCCGCTGACCATCGGCGGGGTGGACATCCCGGTCGGCGACCCGGTGCTGGTGGTGCTGGCGGCGGCGGACCGCGACCCGGCCCGGTTCTCGGACGAGAACACCCTGGACCTGGCCCGGAGCGACAATCCCCACCTGGGGTTCGGGCACGGCATCCACTACTGCATCGGCGCCCCGCTGGCCCGGCTCGAAGGGCGGTCCGCGCTGGCCACGTTGCTTTCCCGACTGCCCGATCTCCGACTGGCCGAAACCCCGGAGAATCTGCGCTGGCGAGGTGGCCTGATCATGCGCGGATTGCGCGAACTTCCGGTCGAATTCAGTCCGGAGAGCCGGTCGCCGCACCGCCGTCCTGAGGCGTCGACGCGCTGACGTGACGTCGCAAATACGGCTCCAGGGGCGGTATGAACGCCCATCAAAGCGGACAAAGCCCCGCCGTTGGTAGGCGATCGACCACGGGCCGTAATTTTTGTGTGATGTCGGTGATATGAGCTTGTGATTGGTCTGAGGATCTGTCTAGTCTCCCTGGAGTTCGCAGCTGCGGACCTCGTGCGCGGGACGCCGAATCCTGCCCGCCGCGTCACGGGAAACCGACCAGAACCCTGGGCAGGGGCGGGGGAACCAGGTTTGTTGCCGTTCCTCCACGGCTTGGGGTGAAGCCGCCCGAGCGGAAGCGTTTCCGCAGACGGCGGCCGGGCCACCTCCCGGTCCGAACCCGACAGCTCACCTCGCAGGCGTGCGGAGAGGGACCTTCATGCTGTTCGTTGGATCTGGCCGTCATCGTCGTCGCACCCAGGCCGAGAAGGCCATCGCCGTCGCCGGTGTGGCCGGCGTCGGACTCGCACTGCCGCTCCTCACCGCCACCGGCGCCTCCGCCGCCCCGGCCTCCGCCTGGGACTCGGTCGCCCAGTGCGAGAGCGGCGGCGACTGGGGCATCAACACCGGCAACGGCTTCTACGGCGGCCTGCAGTTCACCTCCAGCACCTGGAAGGCGTACGGCGGCACCGCGTTCGCGGCGCAGGCCAACCAGGCCAGCCGGGCGCAGCAGATCTCGGTCGCCGAGAAGGTCCTCGCCTCGCAGGGCCCCGGCGCCTGGCCGGTCTGCTCCAAGAAGGCCGGCCTGAGCAAGGGCGGCGCCCCGGCCGAGGTGGACGCCTCCTCGGACGCCAAGCCGCAGAAGCAGCCGGTCCAGAAGCAGCAGGCGCCCAAGCAGCAGGCCCCCAAGGCCGCCGCGAAGCCCGCCCAGCCGCAGCCGGTCCAGCAGTACGCGCCGAAGCACGCCGCGCCGAAGACGGCGGAGAAGCCGGTCGACCAGTCGGCCCAGCAGTACACCCCGAAGCACGCCGCCCCGCGGGCCGCCCAGGCCCCGGCCGCCGCCACGACCGGCCACGACTACACCGTCCGCGACGGCGACACCCTGTCGGGCATCGCCACCACCCAGGGCGTGTCCGGTGGTTGGCAGGCGCTGTACGACGGCAACCGCGACACGGTCGGCGGCAACCCGAACCTGATCATGCCCGGCCAGGTCCTGCACCTCGGCTGAGCCGTTCCACGGCGAACACGGAGGGGGCCGCGCCCGGCGGCCCCCTCCGTCCGCGTCCAGCCCCCTCCGTCCGCGTCCAGCCCCCTCCGTCCGCGCCCGTCCGCACCCGTCCTCGTCCCAGCCCGTCCCGGTGGGACGGGCTGGGACGAGCAGGTGAACTACCGGTGGGTAGTAGGGCCACACGCTGAGACGGAGTCGAGGCCGACGTGGTCCCGGGAGCCCGGGCGGTTAGGCTCTGGTCGTAACGACTCCGCAATCGTCCGGCTGACAGCACCACCGCCAGCCGGACCCTGCTTCCGCAAGGAGATGCTTCGTGCCGTCCATCGATGTCGTCGTAGCCCGTGAAATCCTCGACTCCCGCGGCAACCCCACGGTAGAGGTCGAGGTCGGCCTCGACGACGGCAGCACGGGTCGTGCCGCTGTTCCGTCGGGTGCCTCGACCGGCGCCTTCGAGGCGCTTGAGCTGCGCGACGGCGACAAGAACCGCTACTTCGGCAAGGGCGTGGAGAAGGCCGTCCTCGCCGTCATCGAGCAGATCGGCCCCGAGCTGGTCGGCTACGACGCCACCGAGCAGCGCCTGATCGACCAGGCCATGCTCGACCTGGACGCCACCCCGGACAAGTCCTCGCTCGGCGCCAACGCCATCCTGGGCGTCTCGCTGGCCGTCGCGCACGCCGCCTCCGAGGCCAGCGACCTGCCGCTGTTCCGCTACCTGGGCGGCCCGAACGCCCACGTCCTGCCGGTCCCGATGATGAACATCCTCAACGGCGGCTCGCACGCGGACTCCAACGTCGACATCCAGGAGTTCATGATCGCGCCGATCGGCGCGGAGTCCTTCTCCGAGGCCGTCCGCTGGGGCGTCGAGGTCTACCACACGCTCAAGGGCGTGCTGAAGGAGCGCGGCCTGTCCACCGGCCTCGGTGACGAGGGCGGCTTCGCGCCGAACCTGGACAGCAACCGCGAGGCCCTGGACCTGATCACCGAGGCCATCGAGAAGGCCGGCTACGTGCCCGGCCGCGATGTCGCGCTGGCCCTGGACGTCGCCGCCTCCGAGTTCTACCAGGACGGCGCCTACCAGTTCGAGGGCAAGGCCCTGTCGGCCGCCGAGCTCATCGAGTACTACGCCGAGCTGGTCGCGGCCTACCCGCTGGTCTCCATCGAGGACCCGCTGGACGAGTCGGACTGGGACGGCTGGAAGGCCATGACCGTCAAGCTGGGCGACAAGGTCCAGCTGGTCGGCGACGACCTGTTCGTCACCAACCCGGCCCGCCTGGCCAAGGGCATCGAGACCGGCACCGCCAACGCGCTGCTGGTGAAGGTGAACCAGATCGGCTCGCTGACCGAGACCCTGGACGCCGTCGAGCTGGCCCAGCGCAACGGCTACCGCTGCATGATGTCGCACCGCTCCGGCGAGACCGAGGACGTCACCATCGCCGACCTGGCCGTCGCCACCAACTGCGGCCAGATCAAGACCGGTGCCCCGGCCCGCTCCGAGCGCGTCGCCAAGTACAACCAGCTGCTGCGCATCGAGGAGATCCTCGACGACGCCGCCGAGTACGCCGGCCGCGGCGCCTTCCCGCGCTTCCGCTCCGCGGAATAACGAGCACAGTCGCTCTGCGGAATAACGAGCACAGTCGCTCCGCGGAACAACGAGCACAGTCGCTCCGCGGAGTGACGAACACCGCAAGCACGCGGGCTGGGACCGCGAGCTAGCGCACGCCTGACCGGTGCCCCGCCGCACACCCCGTAGGGTGGACGGCGGGGCACCGTCGCGACCAGGAGGGGATACGGGAGATGGCTGGCTGGAGGATCCCGGGCTTGGCGGCCCGGCCTCGGTTCACGAGCCGGGCGACCGTCCTCGTGCTGGTGCTCTGCTCGCTGGTGGCGATCCTGGCCTACCCGACGCGGCAGTTCATCTCCCAGCGCGCCGAGATCTCCGCCCAGCGGGCGAAGGCCGACCACTCGCGCCAGCAGGTCGACCAGCTGCGCCGGGACAAAGCGCGCTGGCAGGATCCGGAGTACGTCAAGGCGCAGGCCCGTGCCCGGCTGCACTACGCGGTGCCGGGGGAGACCCCGTACATCGCGGTGGACCCGGCCGGTTCGGCCGCCCAGCCCTCCGCCCCGGCCGGTTCGGCCTCCCGCTCCGCCGACGCGGCCGCCGACGCGGCGAAGGCCGCCAAGCCCTGGTACACCAGCATCTGGGACTCGGTGGACGCCGCCGACGCCGCCGCGCCGGTCGCCGCCGCCCCCCGTCCGCTCCCCCCGTCCTCCGTTGGAGACCCCACCCCCCATGACCACTGAGAACCACCCTGCCGTCTCCGACGCCGACGTCGCGGCCATCGCCGCCCAGCTCGGCCGGGTGCCGCGCGGCCTGCGCGGTGTGGCGCACCGCTGTCCCTGTGGCAACCCCGACGTCGTCGAGACTGCGCCCCGGCTGCCGGACGGCACGCCGTTCCCGACGCTGTACTACCTGACCTGCCCCAAGGCCGCCTCGCTGATCGGCACCCTGGAGGCGGAGGGCGTGATGAAGGACCAGACGGCCCGGCTCGCCGAGGACCCGGAGCTGGCCGCCGCCTACCAGAAGGCGCACGAGGACTACATCGCCCGGCGCGACGCGATCGAGGTGCTGGAGGGCTTCCCGAGCGCCGGCGGCATGCCGGACCGGGTGAAGTGCCTGCACGTGCTGGTCGGCCACTCGCTGGCGGCCGGCGAGGGCGTCAACCCGCTCGGCGACGAGGCGATCGGCATGCTGGAGGACTGGTGGGCCAAGGGTCCGTGCGTCTCCCCGGCCGAGGTCGAGGCGGCCGGTGAGCGGGTCCTGCGCAACCGGGCCAAGGACCAGGACCACGAGGCCGTGATCGCGGCCAAGCAGCAGAAGACCGCCGAGCGGGCCGCCAAGAAGCGCGCCGCCGAGGACGCCACCACGGAGCAGGAGTCCGAGTGAGCATGACCCGCGTCGCCGCGATCGACTGCGGCACCAACTCGATCCGGCTGCTGGTCGCCGACCTCGACCCGGAGACGGGCGAGATCACCGACCTCGACCGCCGCATGATCATCAACCGGCTGGGCCAGGGCGTGGACCGGACCGGCCGGCTGCACCCGGACGCGCTGGCCCGCACCTTCGCGGCCTGCCGGGAGTACCGGGAGGTCATCGAGGGCTTCGGGGTCGGCCCGGAGCGCACCCGCTTCGTCGCCACCAGCGCCTCCCGGGACGCCGAGAACAGCGACGAGTACGTCAAGGGCGTGCGCGACATCCTGGGCGTCGAGCCGGAGGTGGTGAGCGGTGAGGAGGAGGCGCACCTGTCCTTCGTCGGCGCCACCAAGGAGCTCACCGGCGGGCAGTTCCCCGCCCCCTACCTGGTCTTCGACCTGGGCGGCGGCTCCACCGAGTTCGTGCTCGGCGGGGCGGAGGTCCAGGCGGCGCGCTCGGTGGACATCGGCTGCGTGCGGCTGACCGAGCGGCACTTCGGCGGCGCCGAGCTGCCCTCGGCGGAGCAGATCGAGGAGGCCCGGGCGCACGTGCGGGCCGAGCTGGACAAGGCCGAGGAGGTCGTCCCGCTGACCGGCGCGGCCACCCTGGTGGGCCTGGCCGGGACGGTCACCACGGTGTCCGCGATCGCCCAGGACCTGCCCGCGTACCAGTCGGAGCGGATCCACCACTCCCGGATCAGCCGCGAGCGGGTCGCCGGGATCGCCCGCGAGCTGCTGGCCGCCACCCACGCCGAGCGCGCGGCCATCCCGTCGATGCACCCGGGCCGGGTGGACGTGATCGCGGCGGGCGCGCTGGAGCTGCTGGAGATCATGGACCGCACCGGCGCTGCCGAGGTGGTTGTGAGCGAGCACGACATCCTGGACGGCATCGCCTGGAGTACGGCCTCCTGACGACCCGCAGGCCTTACCTCACCGGCCCCGACGCCCCTTTCCGGGCGCCGGGGCCGGGGCGCGCCCGGGCCCGTGCGAGAACCTTCGTGAATTTCTTCACATGACGATCCAGCCTTTCGTCGCACCCCGTGGCCCGCTACGCCCGAATTGTGAGACCGAAGGCCTGCCGGTCGCGCGGCCCCTTGGATCGCAGGTCAGGGCTCGTTCAGGGTTTGAAAATCGAAATCACAAGCGGGAACCCGGGCGCTGTACGGATCGTTGCTGCTCAGCCGGGTAGTGCTCCGGCGCGCGTCCACGGGGGGCCGCCGGGGCCGCTGAGCCGGTGCGCCGGGGCCGTTTTTGTGGGCGCGGAGTGTAGCACGGGGTGTCCATGAGCTTGTGACCGGGCTCACGAAGGCTGCTCCGGACGGTGCTGGATACTTTCGGATATGAGCACCACGGAGCGTCCTCGCATCCTCATTGTCGGCGGTGGTTACGTCGGCCTGTATGCCGCGATGCGCATCCTCAAGAAGATGCGCTACGGCGAAGCGACCGTCACGGTCGTCGACCCGCGGTCGTACATGACGTACCTGCCCTTCCTCCCCGAGGCGGCCGGCGGCAACGTCGCGCCCCGCAACCTCGTCGCGCCGCTGCGCAAGACCCTCAAGCAGGCGGAGGTGCTGACCGGGTCCGTCACCGGCATCGACCACGCCCGCAAGGTCGCGACCATCCAGCCGGCGGCCGGCGACAGCTACGAGCTGCCCTTCGAGTACCTGGTCGTCGCGACCGGCTCGGTCTCCCGCACCTTCCCGATCCCGGGTCTGGCGGAGAACGGCATCGGCATGAAGACGGTCGAGGAGGCCATCGGCCTCCGCAACCACGTCATGGCCCAGCTCGACAAGGCCGAGTCCACCTCGGACGAGGAGGTCCGCCGCAAGGCACTGACCTTCGTCGTCATCGGCGGTGGCTTCGCCGGCATCGAGACGGTCGCCGAGGTCGAGGACATGGCCCGCGACGCGGCCAAGCTGTACAAGACCGTCAGCCGCGACGACATGCGCTTCGTCGTGGTCGAGGCGGCCAACCGCATCCTCCCCGAGATGGGCCCGGACCTCGGTCTGTGGACCAAGGAGAAGCTCGAGGAGCGCGACATCGAGGTCTACATCGAGACCTCGATGGACTCCTGCGTCGACGGCCACGTCGTGCTGAAGAACGGCATGGAGATGGACGCCGCCACCATCGTGTGGACGGCCGGCGTGAAGCCGAACCCGGTGCTGGCCAACTTCGGCCTGCCGCTGGGCCCGCGCGGCCACGTCGACACGGCGCCGACCCTCCAGGTCCAGGGCTTCGACTACGTCTGGTCCGCCGGCGACAACGCCCAGGTCCCGGACCTCGCCGCCGGCGAGGGCGCCTGGTGCCCGCCGAACGCCCAGCACGCCTGCCGCCAGGCCGTCGTCCTCGGTGACAACGTGATCTCCGGCATGCGGGGCTTCCCGCAGAAGGAGTACAAGCACAAGAACCTGGGTGCGGTCGCCGGTCTCGGCCTGCACAAGGGCGTGGCGATCCTCTTCGGCAAGTACAAGCTGAAGGGCCGTCCGGCCTGGTGGTTCCACCGCCTGTACCACGGTGCGATGGTCCCGACCTTCAACCGCAAGGTCCGCGTCTTCACCGACTGGACCCTCGCGATGTTCCTGAAGCGCGAAGCGGTCGGCCTCTCCCAGATGGAGAAGCCGCAGCTTCCGATCCAGGAGGTCACGCCGCCCACCAAGCCCGTCGAGGCCGCCAAGCCGGCCGCCGACAAGGAGCTCGCCAGCAAGTAAGCGACTGGACCCCGGTGTGGGAGCGCCGGGGTATGAGTCGGAGGCTCTCCGCCCGGCAGTGTCGCCGGACCACGACCTCCGTGGTGCTCAGCCGGCCGTGCGACCGGGCGGAGTACAGCAGTAGAGGAGCCCCTGCCGAGAACCCTCCGGCAGGGGCTCCTGCCGTTCCCGGCCCCTGCCGTTCCCCGCTCCCGCCGTTCCCGGCCCCTGCCGCCGTCCCGGTCGCACCGGTGCCGGAGCGCCGCCGCCCCGGCCGCGGGTGCGACCGGGACGGCGGCGGACCGACGGGGCGTCAGTCCGTCTTGATGCTCGACAGGATGTCCAGCTTGGCGGCCCGGCGGGCCGGCCAGATCGCGGCCACCAGGCCGACCAGCCCGGCCAGGCCCAGGAACAGCGCCAGCTGGCCGTACGGCAGCACGGTGGTCAGCCCGCTCAGGCTGGACTTGAGCGTCCCGTTGATCGCCCAGGCGATGAAGCAGCCGAGCAGCAGTCCGATCCCGGCGCCGAAGAGCGAGATCACCACCGACTCCAGCCGGACCATCCGCTTGATGCCGCGCCGGTCCAGGCCGATCGCCCGCAGCATCCCGATCTCGCGCTTGCGCTCGAAGACCGACATGGCCAGCGTGTTGATCACACCCAGGACGGCGATCAGGACCGCCATGCCCAGCAGGCCGTACATCAGGTTCAGCGCGAAGGTGATGACCTGGCTGAACTGGTCCCGGACGTCCTGCTTGGACTTGACCTCGATCACCGGGTTGGCGCCCGTGGCGTCCTTGATCGACTGCTTGAGCCCGGCGGTGGCGCCGTCCTTGCCCTTGACCAGGACCTGGGGGACGTACGGCTTCGGCTCGTGCTTGGCGATCTCGCTGTTGGCCAGCAGGACCGGGCCGAGCATGCCGCCCTTCTCGTACACGCCGCCGACGGTGAGCTGACCGCTGGAGCCGTCCGGGTAGGAGACCGCCATCGTCGAGCCGGTGGTGACGTTGAACTTGGTGGCGACCTCCTGGTCCACCAGCAGCTGGCCCTTGCCGAGGCCGGCGGTGGAACCGCTGGTCAGCTTGATGTCGACGACCTGGTCCAGGACGGCCGGGTCCAGTCCGGTGATCTCCTTGTAGGTGCCGTCGAGCTTCCAGTCGGTGGAGGTCATCGGCGAGGAGGCCGCGACCCCGGGGGCCTTGGCGATCTGGGCGGGCACCTGTCCGGAGAGGCCCATCCGGTTGGCGGCCGAGACGAGGTAGTCGGCCTTCATCGACTTGGTGACGGCCCGGTCGATGGTGTCCCCGACCGAGGTGCCGATCACGGTCAGGCCGGTGACCAGGGTCAGTCCGATGGTGAGCGCGGCGGCGGTGGCCGCGGTACGGCGCGGGTTGCGCACCGCGTTCTGCTGGGCGAGCTTGCCCGGGGTGCCGCCCAGCCCCCGCAGCAGCGGGCCGACCAGGGCGACCACCGGGCGGGAGAGCAGCGGCAGCAGCACGAACACGCCGATCAGGGCCAGGAAGGCACCCGCGCCGACCGGCATCCGGCCGCTGTCGTTGCCGGTGGAGGCGCCGTAGGCGATCAGCGCCAGGCCGCCGCCGGCGAGCACCGAACCGATCGTGTTGCGGACCAGCAGGCTCTTCTGACTGGTCGGCTGGTCGCCGCTGCTCATCGCCGCCACCGGCGCGATCCGGGCGGCCCGTACGGCGGGCAGCAGGGCGGACAGGACCGTCACCAGGACGCCCACCGCGAGGGTCACCACGACGGTCAGCGGCTGGATCACCAGCGCGCCGCTCGGCATGTTCCCGTCCAGCGAGCCGATCAGGGACTGCATCCCGGCACCGATCCCGACCCCGGCCAGCAGACCGGCCACCGCGGAGACGGTGCCGATCAGCAGCGCCTCGATCAGCACCGAGCGGGTCACCTGCTTGCGGCTGGCGCCGATCGCCCGCAGCAGCGCGAGCTCCTTGGTGCGCTGGGCGACCAGCATGGTGAAGGTGTTGGCGATGATGAAGATGCCGACGAAGAGCGAGATGAAGGCGAAGACCAGCAGCATGGTGCGCATGCTGTCGGTGCCCTTGGCGATCTGTGCCTGGTCGTCCGCCTGCAGCTTGGCGCCCGTCTCGACGTCGAACTGGCGGGCGGCCGGCACCTTCGACTCGACCTGGGCGAGCAGCTCGTCCTGCGAGGTGCCGGGCTTGGCGGTGAGCACGATGCTGCTGTAGCGGCCCGGCTCCAGCAGCGTCTGCTGGGCGGTGGCCTTGTCGAACAGGGTGAGCGTGCCGCCGGTGTTCACCACCGGGTCGTCGGTGGTGAAGACGCCGGTGAGCTTCGCCTCGATCACCGGCCCGTTGGCGGCCACCCGGACGGTGTCGCCGACCTTGTAGCCCGCCTTCTCGGCGGTCTTGCGGTCGAGGGCGACCTCCTTGGCGTTCTTCGGGCCCTGGCCCTCGGTCATCGGGTAGCGCGGGTCCCGGCCGTCCTGGCCCGGGGCGAAGTTGGCGCCCTTGGCCGACCAGACCTGGCCGATCAGGTTGCCCTGCTTGTCGGCGACCCCGGTGAAGCCGCCGGCCACGCCGCGGGCGCCGGCCGCGCCGGGCAGCCCGGCCAGCTGCTGGACGGTGTCGTCGGTGAGGCCCGCGCCGGCCTCGCTCTTCTGCTTGGCCGAGGCGCCGGAGCCGGCCGCGCGGTCCACGACCTGGACGGCGACGTCCGAGTAGCTCTTGGAGTTGCTGTCCCGCAGGGCCTTGCCGAAGGTGTCGGAGAAGACCATGGTGCCGGCGACGAACGCCGTGCCGAGCATGACGGCGAGCGCCGTCATCAGCAGTCGGCCCTTGTGGGCCAGCACATTGCGCAGTGCGGTGCGATACATGAGGAGTCCTGGGGAGGTTCGAGGGCGTGGGGCCGGCGGGCCGGGTGTCAGCTGGTGCGGCCCTTGGCCTCGAAGCGGCGCATGCGGTCCAGGACGGTGTCGGCGGTGGGGCCGTGGAGTTCGTCGACGATCTTGCCGTCGGCGAGGAAGACGACGCGGTCGGCGTAGGAGGCGGCGACGGGGTCGTGGGTGACCATGACGACGGTCTGGCCGAGTTCGCGCACGGAG
>NZ_JBEOSP010000046.1:0-72476 GCF_040303105.1 Kitasatospora sp. NPDC096128
TCGGCGAACTCCCCAAGACCCGCTCCGGCAAGATCATGCGCCGCCTGCTGCGCGACATCGCCGAAGGCCGCGAAGTCGGCGACACCACCACCCTCACCGATGCCGCCGTGATGGCCACCATCCAGGCCCAGCTGACCGACGGAGCGCTCGGCGGCTGAGCCCGTCCCGTACGCCCCGCACGCCGCTCACCGGTTCCCCTCCCCGGTGAGCGGTCCGCGGCCGTGCGCAAGCACGACCTGTCACCACTGGCCACCAGGCGGTCACCGCCTTCGAACTCGCCCGAGGAACAACCACGTTGTCGCACCGGCCCGCACTCGCCGCCACCAGGGCGACCGCCGCGCTCGCCCTGCTCCCCTGCCTCCTGATCATCACCGGCCAGCAGGACCGGGCCGGGGCGGACCGGGCCGACGGCCGCGGCAGTCCGTTCGCGCACGAGTCCGTCGACCGCTCCGCAACGGTGCCACCGGCACCGGACCGCTTCCGGCCCCAGCCCGTCCCGCCGCCCCTCGGCAGGCGCAGCGGGCTCGGCGACCTGACGGCCGGCCGGTCCGGGCTGAGGGTGACGGCGTTCGGGCACGACTCCTCGCACGCCGCCGACGGCGCCGCGGTGACCGCCATGCCGGAGAACGCCGAGGAGAACCAGGAATGGCTCGTACGGCCCACCGCCGGCGACGCGTTCCTCCTCCAGTCACTGCTGCTGGGCACCGGTGAGGACACGACCGGCCCCCTGCTGCTCACGGCGGACCCGGACGGCTCCGTGTACCTCTCCGCCGAGCGCCCCGGAAACGGGCCGGAGGCCGCGGCCGAGGACCAGTCGTGGACCTTCGCCGACCTCTCCGCCCCGCTCCGCTGGAACGCCCCCGACGGACGGTCCGCCATCCGGCTCCGGATCCACGCCCACGGGGGCCGCTGCCTCCTCGACCAGGGGTACGGCGAGCGGCTCACCCTAGGAGCCTGCGACGACCCCCGGGCCTGGTGGACCGCCGGAGGACTGACCGGCTGAGCTCGTACTGCGGCTGCCGGTGCGGCTACAGTCCGTCCCATGAGTGAGCCGCTGCACCCTCCCTTCGGAAACTTCACGACCGTCGTCGCAGCACTGGAGGTCTGCGACGACCTCGCCGCCCCGGTGGCCGACGCCCTGAAGAACTGGGACGTCCGGGAGGCTGCCGAGGCCGCGCTGTACGCGGACACCGACCCGGGAAAGGCGGACACGGCGGTGTTCTGCGAGTTCTACGAGGTGCCGCCGGAGCTCTCCGCGAACTGCGTGGTGGTCGCGGCCAAACGCGGCGGGGAGGTCACCCTGGCCGCCTGCCTCGCCCTCGCCGACACCCGGGTGGACGTCAACCGTGCCGTCCGCACACACCTGGGGGCGCGCAAGGCCTCGTTCGCCCCGATGGACACCGCGGTCGAGCTGACCGGCATGGAGTACGGCGGCATCACCCCGGTCGGCCTGCCCGGCAGCTGGCCGCTGCTCATCGACGAGGCGGTGGCCGCGGCACCGTACGTCCTGGTCGGCAGCGGTCGGCGCCGGGGCAAACTCATCCTCCCCGGCTGGGCACTGGCCCAGCTGCCGGGCGCCGAGGTGCTGGCGGGCCTGGCCGGCTGAGGACCGGACCGCGCGCCGCGGCTGTCCGAAAACGGATGGTTGTCGGTAATGAACGGTTGTGTTCCCTATCGCCCGGGGCTACCGTCGGTAGTGGCGAACGAATCCGTCCCCCCTGCCCCCGCGTTCGCCCCCGAGCCATTGGGGAACCTGCCATGGCCACCTCGCGTGCCCTGGCCACGGCTCCGCCCGCGACCGCACGTCGGGGCCAGCACCCAGGGATTGCCCTCACCGTCATCGCGGCCACCCAGCTGATGGTGGTCCTCGACATCACGATCGTGAACATCGCCCTGCCGCACATCCAGCGGGCGCTGAGCTTCTCCACCACCAACCTGTCCTGGGTGATCAATGCCTACACCCTGACCTTCGGCGGGCTGCTGCTGCTCGGCGGCCGCGCGGGCGACATCCTCGGGCGCCGGCGGGTGTTCATCGTCGGCGTGCTGCTGTTCAGCTTCGCCTCGCTGCTCGGCGGGGTCGCCCAGTCCTCGTCCTGGCTGCTGGCGGCCCGGGCCTTGCAGGGGGTGGGCGGGGCGATCGCCTCGCCCACCGCGCTGGCGCTGATCGCCACCAACTTCAAGGAGGGCCCGGAGCGCAACCGCGCGTTCGGCGTCTACTCGGCCGTGGCCGGCGCGGGCGGCGCGGTGGGCCTGCTGCTGGGCGGCATGCTCACCTCCTGGCTGTCCTGGCGCTGGGTGCTGTTCGTCAATGTGCCGATCGGCATCGCGATCGCGCTGCTGGCGCCGCTCTACATCAACGAGTCCGACCGCCACCCCGGGCGCTTCGACCTGCCCGGCGCGTTCACCGCCACGGCGGGCATGGTCTCGCTGGTGTACGGCTTCATCCGGGCCTCCGACCACGGCTGGACGGACGCCGTCACGCTGACCGCCTTCAGCCTCGCGGTGGTGCTGCTCGCCGCGTTCATCCTCAACGAGCGGCGGGTCCCGCAGCCGATCACCCCGCTGCACCTGCTGCGCGACCGCAACCGGTCGGGCGCGTTCGGGCTGATGCTGTGCGTGGCCGCGACGATGTTCAGCATCTTCTTCTTCATCACCCTGTTCGTGCAGGAGATCCTCGGGTTCAGCCCGCTGCGAGCGGGCTTCGCCTTCCTCCCGATCAGCGTGGCGATCGTCGCGGCCGCCCAGTTCGCCGCCCGCAACCAGATCCGGTGGGGCGCGAAGCCGTTCCTGGTCGCGGGGTCGGTCCTGGTCCTCGGCGGCGTGTTCTGGGCGACCCGGATCGACATCCACAGCACCTACGCGGGCGGCATCCTCGGGCCGACCCTGCTGTTCGGCCTCGGGATGGGTTCGATCTTCGTCCCGGTGATGCTCACCGTCGTCTCCCACGTGGCCCCGCACGAGACCGGAGCGGCCACCGGCAGCCTCAACACGATGCAGCAGGTGGGCGGTTCGCTCGGGCTGTCGATCCTGGTCACGGTGTACGGCACGGCCAGCCGCAACGAGGCCGGGCAGCAGGTCGGGAAGTTCCTCCGGCAGGCCACCCCGCAACAGGCCCTCCAGTTCAGGGCGACCGGCAAGCTCCCGGCGCCGTACTCCTCGGAGGTGCTGGTGCACGGCATCGCGACGGCCTTCCAGATGGGGCTGGTGTTCGCCTCGCTCGCGGTGCTGATCGCGGTGTTCGTCATCAAGGTGCGGCGGGTGCCGCAGGTGCCGCACGTCAGCCCTTCGGGGGGCGGTACTTGACAGGGCGTCGGGGCGTCGAGGACAGTCCTTTACGCAAATGGTTTTCATCTTCGCTAACCATTCACGTCCGCGCCCCGCGCGCCCCGCGAAAGAGGACCCCCATGTCGCTCGACGTCTCCCCCGCCCTGCTCGACCAGGCCCGCGACGGCCACGTCGACCAGGCCGACTTCCTCGACACCGTCCGCGTCTCGCTCCCCTACGCCTACCAGGTCGTCGCCGGGCTCAGCACCGAACTCTCCGCCTCCGAGGCCGAGTTCAGCACCGACAACACCACCCCGAGCGACGAGCAGCGGGCCCAGCTGCTGCGCGCGCTCGCCAGCAACGCCATCCGCGGCAGCCTGGAGGACCACTTCGGCGTGAAGCTGGCCTTCGTCAACTGCCACCGCGTCGGCGCCTTCCGACCGGGCTCCGAGGACAGCGCCGCGTACCGCGAGTTCACCTCGCTGCACAACCAGATCCGCAACCAGAGCCCCGAGTTGCGCAGCTGCTGACCCGGATCCCGGCCGCGTCGGGCGCCCACCCGGGAGCGGGTGGGCGCCCGACGCGCGCGTACCCGGCGCTGGGGTGATTCGGCTCGGGCCTCCGGGGTCGGGCGTTCGCGGTCAGCGGGGCCGGGGGGCGAGTTCGAGGACGGTGAGCCAGCGGTCGAGCGCGTCGACGGCGTCCTCGTCGACGGCGGCGCTGATCCACGCCTGCGCCCGTTCCCAGGCGGGCTGGGCGTCCGCCAGTGCCTGATGGCCGGCGTCGGTCACGACGACACGGGTCGTTCGCCCGGTCGCCGACGTCTCCGCGGCGCGGACGTAGCCGAGCTGGGCGAGGAGGTCGAGGTTGCGGCTGATCGTGGAGCGCTCGATGCCGAGCCAGCCGGCGATCTCGGACTTCGACGAGTTCTTGAAGCGCAACCAGGTTTTCGCGGCGAACGTGGACCTCGCCCGGTTGGCGATGCCCACCTCGCTGCCGGAGCGGCTGCCGCTGGTACTGGTCTGTACCGATCCGCGCGTCGAGCCCGCGGGCTTCCTCGGGATCGGAACAGGGGACGCGGGAGTGCTGCGGAACACGGGCGGACGGGTGGACAGCCGCGCAATCGAGGACATCGCCTATCTGGCGGTGCGGCTCGGAGTCAGGATGGACGTCGCGATCGTGCATCACACGCAGTGCGGTACCGGTCTGCTCGCCGACCAGGCGTTCCGCCGCGCGTTCGCGGACCGCACCGGAGGCGACGACGCCGTGCTCGCCCAGCGCGCGGTGACGGACCCGGTCGCAACCGTGCGGCACGACGTCGAGAAGCTCCTCGCCGACCCGCTGATGACGGGCGAGGTCCTCGCGTCGGTGTCGGGGTACGTGCTGCGGCTGGAGACCGGGCTCGTCGAGACCGTCGTCGAACACGTCGTCGAGACCGTGGCCCCGGCCGGCAGGTAGCCCGGTGGGGGCGAATGTCGACGGGTCAGTCAAGGACCGTCGCCGCCTGCCAGGCGCCGGGGCGCAGGCCCGTCGCGTTCTGGAAGAAGAGCGAGAAGTTCGACGGGTCCGGGAACCCGAGCTCGCTCGCACAACGCGCCGCGGTGATGCGTTCGTGGGCGAGTAGGCGCTTCGCCTCGAGCACGATCCGTTCCACGATGTACGCCTTCGCGGTACGCCCGGTGACCTGCTGCACCGCCCGGGTCAGGGTGCGCGGGGCGAACCCCAGCCTCGCTGCGTAGTAGCCGACGTCGTGGTGGGTCCGGAAATGCGCCTCGACGCTCGAACGGAACAGCTGGAACGTCGGGTTCGCCGAGCGCGCCTCGGAGTGCGGCGGCTCGACGCGGGTGATCAGCGCGGACAGCAGGATCTCGGGCAGCTCCGTCGACGGGCCCTCGGCCAGGGCGGCCGCCTCCAGGACGAGATGCCTGCGCGCCGCGTCGACGAACGGCCAGGACTCGGCGGGCACCGGCCACCGGGCGACGAGATCGGGAGAGGCGACCAGCTCCCGCGTGCGGTGCGTTACCGGCGCGGTCGGGACGAAGAGCACCAGGTGTCCCGCGACGCGGGCGATGTCGTCCCAGCGGTGCACCGCGCCGGGTGAGATCCACACCGCGGTCCGTGCCGAGAGCGGGTGACAGACGAAGTCGACCGTGACCGTGCCCTCCCCTTCGTCGACGAGAGCGAGGACGTGGAAGTCGGCACGTTGCGTGCCGCCGTCGTTGATCTCCCGCAGCCGTTCGAACGTCATCACCTCGACCGAGGAGGCCCCGCTGCCGACGGGCTGATAGGTCATGTGCCGGATCGTTGCCACGAGTCCAGTTTCCACCATCGGCCGTCCAGTCCTGCCGATGATCCCTTCCGCAGGCGGCGGTCCAATGGTGACAAGGCAGAACCAGCCTCGAAGCGAGACCGAAGGATCCGAGTATGACCAGCACGCAGCAGCTTTCACTGCCCGCATACGACCATCGCAGGGGCACGGGCCCGACCCTGGTCTTCCTGCACTACTGGGGCGGGTCCGCCCGCACCTGGGACCTGGTCGTGGACCGCCTGCCGGGCCGCGACACGCTCACGGTCGACTTCCGCGGGTGGAGCCGTTCGAACACGCTTCCCGGGCCCTACACGCTCCGCCAACTCGCCGACGACACCGTCGCCGTCCTCGCCGCCGCCGCAATCGACGACTACGTGCTGGTCGGACACTCCATGGGCGGCAAGGTCGCGCAGCTCGTCGCCGCGACGCGACCCACCCGTCTGCGGGGGATGGTCCTCGTCGGATCCGGACCGGCCAGGCCGCCTGCGGAAATCACCGCCGAGTACCGCGAGTTCCTCTCCCACGCCTACGACACCGAAGAGTCCGTTGCCGGCGCCAGGGACACCGTCCTGACCGCCGGCGACCTGCCGGCACGGGTCAAGGCACAGATCGCTGCGGACTCCCGGGCCGGCGCCGACGCCGCCCGCACGGAATGGCCGCTGCACGGAATCGCCGAGGACATCACCGAACACGCCCGCATGATCAGCGTCCCGGCCCTCGTCATCGCCGGCGAGCACGACCGCGTCGAACCCGTCGACGTGCTGCGCCGCAACCTCCTCCCCTACCTCTCCGGAGCGCAGTTCGCGGTCATTCCGAACACCGGGCACCTCATCCCGCTCGAAGCCCCCGACGAACTCGTCGACGCGATCACCGCATTCGCACCGGCCACCTGACCAGCACTCCGCCCCAAGGCCGGCCCGCACCGCAGAAGTTGCGCATCGCGCAACCGCCACCGTTCCATCCCGAGCGAAATGGCCGACCGCATGCACGCGCACACCGAGGACATCGACGCCTCCCACACGGCCTTCGTCGCACATCCGAAGCGCGTCGCCGACTTCGTCGAGCGCGCCGCCAAGGATTTCGCAGAGCGCGTCTGACCTGCCGGGGCCGCTTTCGACCCTCCCTCACTTCCAGCACACCACAGCACGCCACCAGCCCGCACCGGTGGCAGCCGCCCATCCCCGGCAGGGCGATCCGCCCTCGCTCCACGTGCCGTGCGCAGCACCTCCAAGACCCGGCACGCGTCAGCGCGTCGCCGGGGCACCGAACCGATCGGCCCCGCCGTACCGGGGCATCCGGACGAAAGACACACGTCATGACCACAGCTGCACCCTTGTCCGTCTTCGAGCAGCTCGACCTGCCCGACACGAGCCTCACCCGGGACACCTATGCCTATGTGGACCGGATCTCGCCCGCATTCGTTCTCCATCACAGCGTCCGCAGCTATGTCTTCGCTCGCGCCCATGCCCACAACCAGGGTCTGCGCGCCGGCAGCGACTACGACGACGAGTTGCTGTTCCTCAGCTGCGCTCTGCACGACATCGGCCTGACCGAGGAAGGCAACGGCGACCAGCGCTTCGAAGTCGACGGCGCTGACACCGCAGCGGCATTCCTGCGCGGGCACGGCGTCGAGGAACGGCGTATCGCCATCGCCTGGGACGCCATCGCCCTGCACACCTCCGACGGCATCGCCGAGCGCAAGGGCACGGAGGTCGCGCTGGCCCAGGCCGGTATCGGCACCGACATCCTCGGAGTCCAGCGGGAGAGCCTGCCATCCGGCCTCGCCGACGACGTGCACCTCCTGCTCCCGCGCCTGGACCTCGGCTACGCCCTCAGCGACGCCATCCTCACCCAGGCCAAGGCCAAGCCCCACAAGGCGTCCCCGCTGACCTTCCCGGGCGACCTGCTGCGCCGCCACCTGCCCCACGGCGCCTATCCCGGCTGGTACGACCTGCTCGCCGCAGCCGGCTGGGGCGACAAGCCGGTCGGCGCCGTCGCCCGGCGCCGCGCCGAGACCCCGCAGCAGGTGGGGACCTTGTTCATGGAGTACCTGGAGGCAGGCGACGTCGAGGGGCTGGTATCGCTCTACGAGCCGAACGCCCACTTCGTCCCCGCCCCCGGGACTCGCTCGGTGGGCACGGACGCCATCCGCGCGGCCATGCAGCAGATGGTCGACAGCGGCTCCCGCCTCACCCTCGAACTGCGCGACATCCGACAGGTTGACGACGTCGCCCTGGTGTCGAACACCGCCACCCTCACCGGAGCCGGACCGGAGCCGGTGATCTCCACCACCACCGAGATCCTCCGACGACAGCCGGACGGCGGCTGGGCCCACGTCGTGGACGACCCGTTCTTCAGCTGACCACATCCGGCCTCGACCCATGAGCTCGACCTGCCCCCGGAGGCGTACGAGCAGCATCTCGACGTCGACCTCACCGAACTCGACCCCGCGCAGGACGGCTTCCGGGATTCGGCATGACCTGCGGCGGACCGGGCCCCGGTCCGCCGCAGCCAATCTGTCGAAGGGGGTGGCTACGGTGCAGTTCCAGTCGTAGCCGTGGCCAGTCGCTCCGGAGCAATGTCGCGGTGCTCGGGACGGGTGAGCAGGAAGACGGATGCCGCGAGCATGAGGCGTGCGATGGCGAGCAGGCCCACGCTGATCCACGGCGGGCTGGGGCCGATGAGCGCCGAGCCCACGACCACGGCCGTAGTCGACGGTGCTATCTCCAGGAGGAAACCGAATCAAGGACCGGCACATCAACTTCCTGCGCCGCTACCTGTTCAACATCAGGGCCGGCAGCCCCGGCCGGGACCTGCGCCCGCTGCGCGACCCGGATGCGCCCGAGCTGGACGAGGACGACGAGGCCCTGGGCTGGCCTGGGCTTTCTCTCGTCCGAGCAGGCCATCGGCGCTGGCGACCATCGACGGGTTTCCTCGGCCCCGACCAGGGCGACGGGACCGCCGCCCTTCCGGCGAGCCGGTCATCGGCTCGACCGGCGCCGACTCGGCACGCCGGCCGTGGCCGCGGCGGGGTTGATCTCGGGCGGGCGTTGGCGGGCGAGAGCGGCGGCGGTCAGGGCGGTGACCGCCATCGCGGCGATGCCGACCAGCGCTGCGGTGGTGTAGGCATGGTCGTTCGGGAAGAGCTGACCGGTGCCGGTGGCCAGGATCAGGCCGCCTGTCGCGCTGCCCAGGGAGTACCCGACGCTGCGGACGACGTAGTTGAAGCTCATCGCGCTCGACGTCTCGCTCTTGGGTGTGACGGCCAGGATGACGCCGGGCATGGCGGCTGAGAAGCTGCCGACGCCGAAGCCCAGCACACCCATCGCGACGAGCAGTTCGGCCAGGTTCGACCGGGCCGCGGCGAAGAGGACGAACCCGCCGCCGACGATGACGGCGCTGCCGGCCAGGAGAAAGGGTGCGTCGATCCGCGTCCGAACCCGGGGCGTGAGTTTGCCGGCGACGAACCCCAGCACCGAGAAGGGGACGAGGACCAGCCCGGCGACGAAGGTGGTCAGCCCGAAGCCGTAGCCGGCGCTGTGCGGCGTCTGCGCGTACCGCGTGATGAGCGTGAGCAGGAGGTACATGCCGCTCCCGCCGACGAACATGGCGATGTTCGCTCCGGCGACCGCCGGGTGCCGTACCGCCCGGACGCCGACCAGAGGCGCCTTGCTGCGCAGCTCGGAGGCAGTCCAGACGCACAGCAGGAGCACGGCGGCGACGGCGAGGATCGTCGCCGTGGCGAGGTGACGGCTCCACAGGCTCCTCTGGCCGGCCAGGAACAGGACGAGGAACAGCCCGCCCGCCAGGACGAGCGCGCCCGCCACGTTCACGTGAGCGGAGCGGCCTTCGGGAGCCGCGGGTATGGAACGCCACGCGGTCAGGAAGGCGACAGCGGTGACGAACAGACCGAATCCGTAGGCGGCCCGTACGCCGCCGATCTCGGCGAGCAGTGCGGTGAGCGGGTAGCCGACGCCGGCGCCGATGATCGAGACCACCGAGATCAGGGCGATCGTCGCCGTGCTGCGCTCCTCGGGAAGGTGGTCCCGGGCCACGCCCATCATCAGCGCCGTCAGACCGATCCCGACACCTTGGGCCGCCCTGCCGATGAGCAGCCCCGCGAACGACAGCGGCAGCACGGTGAGTGCACTGCCGGCGACGACGATCGCCAGGGTGGCGAGGATCGTGGCCCGTCGGTGTGGGCCGGCTCCGAGCCGGCCGAGGACGGGCGTGGCGACGGCGCCGCTCAGCAGTGCGACGGTCAGCGTCCACTGCGCGCTGTCGAGCGAGATGTGGAACGTGGTCGCCACACTGGTGATCAGCGGCGTCCCGAGGCTGGCGACCGCCGCCACGACCAGGGCGATGAATATCAGGGCGGGGACCAGCAGCCGCGCCTCGGAGCGCTCCGGGGTGCGCCCCGTCACCGCTTCGGCCCTTCTCGGTCCTGGCTTTCGATCTCTGCCAGGTGCGCCAGCGCCGGAAGCGCCGCCACCAGGGCCTTGACCTCGTCGTCGGCGAGTTCGTCGATCAGCCGCGCGAAGGCATCGACGCCCGCCTGGCGCCGCGTCTGAACGTACGACGCGCCGGCCTCGGTCAGACATACCAGGGTGACCCGCTTGTCGGACTCGTCGCCCCTCCTCTCGACCAGTCCGGATTTCTCCATCACCCGGACCAGCACGGTCATCGCGGGCTGGGTGACACCCTCGATCACGGCCAGATCGGTGATGCGTCGCGGGCCGGTCCTGTGCAGGGTGGCCAGGGTGGCGGCGGACGTGATGCTCATATCGCGCGGAAGGCGTCTCACAGCCGTGGTGGCCAGCCCGTAGAGGGCCGACCCGATCGCAGTGGAAGCGCCATGAGTGGCATCTTGACGGCTCATGCGTGAAGCATACAATATTTATATGAATGCTTTATACATCTCTCGTCCCGAACGCCGCGCCCCTGCCCCGCACTCGGCGCGGGAGGCCGACCGGAATCGCTCGGGATCCCAGGCAGCCGGAGACGGGCCCTCGCCGGACCCGGCGGCCGCCTCGGGCTCCTCCGACCCCGCTGCCCCGCACGACGCCCCGCCGATGCCGACCCCGCACCAGACGGCGGTCGCAGTCGGCGCCATGGCGGACGCCGTGCGCCGTGCCCTGGTCGAAGACCGCGCCGAGGACGACATCACCACCCACTGGGCAGTACCGGACGACACCGGCGCCCATGCGCGCGTCGTCGCCCGCCAAGACGGCGTGATCGCCGGTATGGCCATCCCAGCCGAGGTGTACCGGCAGCTCGGCAGCGACGTCGTCGTCACCGAGCACGTTCAAGACGGCGACCGCGTCCACTCCGGGCAGGACCTGCTCACGCTGGCAGGACCCGCACGGGAGATCATCACCGGCGAGCGGACGGCTTTGAACTTCCTGCAACGGATGTCCGGCATCGCCACCGCCGCTGCGGCCTTCGCGGAGGCGGTAACCGGGCTTTCGGCCCGGATCCTGGATACCCGCAAAACAGCGCCCGGGCTTCGAGCGCTCGACAAGGCCGCGGTTGCCGCCGGCGGAGTGAGCAACCACCGGCTCGACCTCGCGGCGATGGTCCTGCTCAAGGAGAACCACATCGCCGCGGCGGGTGGCGTGGCTGCCGCGATCGCGGCAGTGCACGCGTGCAACACACGGGGCGTCGCCGTCGAGGTGGAGGTCGAGTCGACAGCCGAGGCCATTGAGGCGCTGCGCGCGGGAGTCGATTGGATCATGCTGGACAACATGTCCATCGAAGACATGCGGTACATCGTGACACTGCGAGGGTCGGAAGGGCCCCGACTCGAGGCGTCTGGATCCATCACACTGGACACGGTCAGGGCCGTCGCGGAGACCGGAGTCGACGCGATATCCGTCGGTGCCATCACCCACAGCGCGCCGGCGTTCGACCTCAGCCTGCTGCTGACGCCGACGGCACCAGCGGGTGGCGGACACCCGGCGAGGTTCGGATGAGGCCGCGTCTCCTCCAGCGTGGACGGGCTGGAATGCCCGCCATGGCCGACCCCGTCGACCGGGAGTCCTTCGTTCCCGTCTCCGGCACGCTCCCCCGTCACCGAGGGCGCCCCGGGGCCCCGAGGAAGACTTCGCCGGGACACGAACCGGCAGCCGCGGGCGGCAGAGCCGAACCAGACCGGATCAGCACATCCTCACAGATGCCCGGTGCTCCGTCGCCGGTATCGACCAATCCGAGCGTCAATTCGAAGTCGGATATATCCGGCCGAACACAGGAGGTTTCCATGGCCAAGGGCTACTGGGCCAGTGTCTACCCCGCCATTACCGACCCTGAGAGGCTGACTGCCTACAACAAGCTGGCGGGTCCCGCTGTCCGGGCTGCGGGCGGGCGCCTCCTGTCCCGTGACGGTCGAGTCGTCGCCCACGAGGCCGGAATCACGCAACGCGTCGTTCTGATCGAGTTCGACAGCTTTGAACAGGCGGTCGCGGCATACGAGAGCGAGGCATACCAGAAGGCGCTGGTCGCCCTCCCCGACGGCTTCGAGCGCGACCTCCGCATCATCGAAGGCATCGACTGACCGACGGGCCCAGCCATCGCTGAGCATCCGTCACCTGATACGCACACGGTACTCAACGACGACTCGCGAAACGAGGTCCGGGCCGGCTGGACTGTCTCGCTGACCTCGTCGACGAGACTCACGCTCGCCCGAAGCGAACCGCGAGCCGCTTCTCACACGACAGATCGGTCCAGCGAACTCAGGGTACTGATATACAGTTTGAAGAATCGCAGGCCGAGACCTCTTTCGGGGGGTCCCGGTCGGCGGTTTCTCTGTTGATTGGAGTAGCCCGGGGACGCGCCTGACTGCGCCAGGTACCCCCGTTCCGCTTGGGCACTCAAGCAGGCTGTCCGCAGCCGTGAGCCCATGCCCTGCGGCCCGCAGCCCGCGGCGCTCCGGCGAGCGCGGTTGCTGCACTGGCCGGTACCTGTCCTGTGCGGCCCTGTCGCCGACGGATGCGATGATCGCCGCCTCCAGCGCGAACGGGCTGGTATCGCAACTCAGGGGTGTTCGGATGAACAACTGGCAGGCGTTGGCGGAGACCGTGGAAGCGCGGCTGGCCGGCATATCCTCGGACGAGCGCGGTGTGTTCGCCGCAGGCGTCGCGGAGCGGCACCTGAGCTGGCACGAGTCGCTGCCCGAGGACCACCAGGCTCCCTTCACCCTCAGCCTGCGACCCCTGCTGGATTCGGTGTGGGCGGGCGTCCTCGGCGACGGGAGCGCGTTTGCGGCCGTGAACCGCGGGGTGGCCGAGTTCATGCTCAGCGAGTACTGCCACAACGACGGCCAGGAAGGACCCCAGGAGGCGGGCGAACCTGCTGCGGAAGCCACGCTGCAGGCCGCGCACACGTACCTGTTCGGGTGTGTCGAGTTCGCGATCGAGGTCAGCCGACGGGCGGTGGATGCCGCTGACCTGCGTGACGACTACTTCGACGAACTCCGGGGGTACGACATCCCGTACACCGATGCGACGCTCGTCGCCGAGGTCCGGCGCCAGCTGCGCGATCTCGACCTGATCGCAAGTCACGCGGACGAACTTGGCGGTGCCTTCAGGAGGGGGCTGGCCCCCGAGATCTCGGCCCGACTCCGTCTTGAGCTGCGGACTCCGCTCTCCAGCCAGGACTGACAGCCAGGTCCGCTGTCGCGTCCGGCGGCACGGCAGTGTGGATCTGGGGTGGACCCGCTTCTACGAGTCGCGCCAGGCAGCGCCGCTGGTTGTGCGTGACGGCGTCGTCATCTGGCCGTCGTAGTACCGGTGGGCTCTCGTGTTCAGCTTTCGCCGGTCCCCGAGGACTCCAGCCTGCTGGTGACCGAGTGTGATCGCCGGCGGCGTATCGGCTCCCGATGTCCGTGAACGGGTCCACCAGGGCCAGCGCCCGATCGAACTCCCCGGCCGCACACAACTCCCGGACCGCCGCCTCCGCACAGTTCCAGTCCCCACGCTCCCGCGCCGCCCGGATCAGCAGTTCCACCTGCCCCAGGTCGAGGAGGGTCCGCACCATCCGCGGGTAGACGCCACCATGGTTGCGCGCCTGCCAAGAAAGATCGTCGATGTTCACCCGGGCACCCTACGAACTGCCACCGACAGCCTCCGCCCAACCGGAGCCGGGGTTACCGACCCCGCTCGGCTCGCGAAACGGTGAGAATCCGACAAGACGGATGAGCCGGAATCCGGTCGGGGGTGAGGCCGGCGGTCACGGCGTCGAGGTCCTGACGGCGGCCCTGGTCAGTCGGCCTGACCGTAGGGGAAGACGGCGCGGACGACGGCACCGACGGGGGCGTTGCCTGCGGTGAAAGTGCCGCCGAGCTCTTCGACGCGCTCGGCCATGGAACGGAGGCCGACCCCTGACGTGGAGGCACCGACGGGGAAGCCGGTGCCGTTGTCGGCGACCTCGACGGTGACCCGGTCGGGGAGGGCGTGCAGGCTGAGCCGCACGGCCGTGGCACCCGCGTGGCGGACCACGTTGTTCAGGGCCTCACCGCTGATCCGGTACACGGCGACCTCGACCGCAGCAGAGAACACGGGCAGCGGGTCCGGGCACAGGTCGAGGGTGACGTCGAGCGACCGGCTCCCGAGGGTGTCCGCGAGCCGACGGAGCGCGTCGGCCAGACCCTTGCCGTCGAGGGGACCGGGACCCAGGCCGTGGGTGATCTGCCGGAGCTCGGTGATCGCGTCGCCGATGCCGACGGAGGCCGCGGTAAGCGAGTCAGCGGCTTCGGAGTCATCGGGCAGGTCGGCACTGGCGGCATCGATCCTCAGGCGCAGGCCGGAGAGGGCGGGGCCGAGACCGTCGTGGAGGTCGTGGCGCAGCCGGCGGCGTTCCTCCTCGCGGGCCTGGACGAGTTGCTCGCGGCTCGCTTGGAGGTCCTCGTACAGGCCGAGCGAGGCGATCGCCGGCGAGGCCTGGTCGGCGAGCAGACGCAGCACCTCGCGGTCCTGTCGGTCCAGCTCGGACTGCCCGGGGCGGGGCGGCACCAGCAGTTCGCCGATCTCGGCGCCCTCGTAGGTGAGCGGGAAACTCACGCCGGTCGGGTCGGGTGCCCCGATTCGGGCCAGCTCGCGCGGCCCGCCGCGGGTCCGGACCCGGACCGCGGCGGCGGGCAGTCCGAGGGCTTGCACCACGGTTCGGCAGAGCAGCGGTGGCGCGTCCGCCGGGTTGACGGCGTGGCTCATCCGCTCCGCCAGCTGCCGGATCAGCTGGTACGGGTGGGCCCGCTCGCCGTAGTAGTAGCGGTCCACGGCGTGCCCCACTGCGTGGGCGGCCGGGCGCAGGAGCGCGCCCAGGACCGCTGCCGTCGCCACCTGCCACCAGCGCGCTTCGGGCCCGGTGTCGGGTAGCAGCCGGTGCGTCAGGTAGGCAGCGAGCAGGGCGCCGACGAACAGCAGCGCGCAGAACACGAACGCGACCAGGTATCGCCGGGTGGCCCGGTCCAGGGAGAATCGGCGGTCGCGCCGGAAGGCGGCGATCGGCACCAGCATCCAGGCGGCCTCGCCCGCCACGATAACCGCGTACGGCAGCCACCTGGGAGAGTCGGTGACGAAGTGCGGGACGGCGGCCAGCGCGGCCCACACCACGTAGGCGGTCATCACCGCCCACAGGTACGGGTGCGCCCCGGGCAGGCGCCACCAGCGGACCGCCGCCACCGTCAGGGTGAGCACCAGGCTCGCGGCGAACAGGTCGAAGGTGTACGGGCTGAGCCACCCGTCCAGCCAGCCGTACAGCGCGGTGTGGTGGAGCGGGTTCGGCAGGCCGTACCACTCGGGCACCCGGGCGGTGTTGGCGAAGGCGAGCAGGACGCTCCACCCGCCCACCAGCACGGTGACCGAGCGCCAGGCTCCACTGGGTAGCCGGGCGTCCGGGAGCCAGAGCGGGAAGCCCACCACCACGAAGGCGTTGGCGATGTCCGCGGCCAGCACCACGACCGCGATGACCCCGACGACCGCCGGCGCTGCCCCGGCCAGCCCGGCTGCCAGTAGCAGCACCATGCGCAGCGACTGCAGGACACCGGCGGCCAGCAATAGTGCCCCCAGGGCCTGGCCGTTCCGGTTGACCACCAGGAACAGGCCGGCGAGCGTGAACGTCAGGCCGACCGCGACCCAGAGGCCGTCGTAGAAGTAGTGCTCGCTGACACCCGCCACGGCGGGGTGGGTGAGCGCGAGGAGCGACCACACCGCCGCGCACAGCAGTGTGGTCCCGGCTGCCGCGAGAGCCGTGGCGACACCGGCACCGCCGACCTTGAACCCTTTCATGCGCCACCACCTGCCTGACCCGTTCCATGCTGCTCGGCCCGTCGTCCCGGCCGCACGGGCCACCGGTCCCCTCTCCCGCCGGGGCGCGGCGGGTGGGCGTACAGCGCTGCGGCCGTCCGCGGCGCCCGCCCTGCAACTGAACGCCACCACCCCCGCTCCGACGGACTCGGCGCGCCGCGAGCACCCTCACGAACGGGCTTCGCAGCCTGCACGCCCGGAGATTGGCTTCGGCCGTGGCTGTTCCTCTCATCGTCTCGGGTCGCAAGCAGTCAGTTCGTATCCATCCCACCCTCGGCTTGCCAATTCAATTACGCATAGCAGCAGTACTGTCGCAATGAGTGGCATTCGGTGCCATGGTCGTGCTTCTGCGCACCCGCGCTCGGGGGAGGAGCAGCCGGACGGGGCCGGGTGGACTCGGCCATGGGCCCGGCGGTCGCGGCCATCCAGGATCGGACGGCATGAGGGCGGCCGTGTTCGACGTCAACCGGGGTTAGGTTCGGAGGCTGTCAGTGGTCGGTTCCGGGAGGCTGCAACCCTTTCGAAAGGCGGCAGGCGTGTTCGGTGGGAGAGTTGCATGAGCGTTGCCCGGGTTGCGGTCGTGACCAGTGATGACGGCGTCGAGTGCGACGTTGATCTCCCGCTGATCGTGGATGCCCTGCGCGCCGGCGGGCTGTCGGCGGAGCCGGTGGTGTGGGACACGGCTGCGGTGCCCTGGGAGCGGTTCGGCCTGGCGGTCATCCGGTCGACCTGGGACTACGTGGAACGGCTAGACGAGTTTCTGACCTGGGCCGATGCCACGGCGGCCGTCACCAGGCTGTGGAACCCCGCGCCGATCGTTCGCTGGAACAGCGACAAGCACTACCTGGCAGGACTCGCCCGGCACGGGGTCGCCGTCACGCCGACGCGGTTCCTCGAACCAGGGACGCAGCTGCAGCTCACCCCGGCAGACTTCGGCGCGGCCGACGGCGTGGTGGTCAAGCCCGCAGTGTCCGCGGGTGCGTTGGACACCGCCCGCTACGAGCCCGGCCAGCACGTGGATGCCGCCCGTCATGCCCGGATGTTGCTGCATCAGAACCGCAGCGTGATGGTCCAGCCGTATCTGCCCCGAGTGGCAGAAGGAGAACGTGCGCTGATCTTTGTCGACGGCACCTTCAGCCATGCGATCCGCAAGGATCCCCTGCTGACAGAGCCCGGCGTGATCGACAACGACCGGGTGCCGCACCTCGGCGTCGCACCGTACCAGCCGATCGAGGCAGAAATCCGTACCGCGTCGGCGGCGCTGGCAGCGGTCCCGTCGCCGAGCGCGCCACTGTTCGCCCGGGTGGATCTGGTACTGAACAACGTCGGGGAACCAGTCGTCCTGGAGCTGGAACTCATCGAACCGAACCTATTTCTTCAGACAAACCCGGAAGGACTGGGACGTTTCTTCGAAGCGGTGGCGGTGCGAGCCGGGGCACAACGCTGATCCTGGAGCATGGATCGCCGTAAAAGAGCGTCGAGTCATGCGGCAGACGTGACCGGGCCGGTTTCTGTTCCCGCGGCCCGGCTGCGGGTGATGGCGGGCCCTGGGGGTGATGGCGGGCCCTGGGGGTGATAGCGCTCCGGAGGAGGTGCGCTTCCTGTTGACTGAACTAACTTGGGAGTTATCCCAGTTCAGGCACTGTATGGAGGATGCTGCCGCCAGCTTCCGGGCATGCCTGAGGATGAGGGTGCCGAGCGTGATCTGTCCGCTTTGGAGCTGCCGCAGTGGGGCCGCTCACGGGAGACCGGTGATCCCTGGGATCCGTACCAACTGATGGGTGCGGTTCGCTTCGAGTGAAGCTGTTGATCAGGCAGTGAGGGTGTAGTTCCGCTGGTTGGGGGTGGGGTGGAGGCGTTCGTGCTCGCGGGCGGCGTGGAGGCGTCAGTAGGGGTCGAGGTCGCCGTTGGAGACGAGCGAGCGAAGTCGCAGGACAGCTTCGGCTCGGTGGAGGCACCGGCGGGCTCCGGTGCTGTCCATTCAGAAGTGATGTCAGGTGCCTTCGGTGATCCCGGCGGCAAGCCGGCGAGCGTCGGCTTGTTCGCGGGCCGAGCACGGCTGACGGTGGCAGCCGCTACATTCTGCGTCATGACCATGGACGAGTGCGTCGAAGCCGCCCGGGACTATCTGCCTGCTGATGCCTTGGAGCACTGGACGGGACTGCTGCGCCGCAGTTGCCGGCTGCGTCCGCTGAGGCCGGGCGAGACTGCGGCTGCCGTGGGCCGACTCGGCGGCAATCCCCGCATGCCGCAGGACACGGCGTGGCCGGAATGGCCCGGCCACGGCCCGCTGACCTTCATTGCCTCCCTTGACTGCGCCGCTCTGCCGACCGATGACATCGACCTGGCCCTGCCGGCGACGGGTACCCTGCTGTTCTTCTACTTCGACGGCCAGCTCGACGACGGGTATGAGGTGGTCACCGCCTTCGATGAGGAGACTCAGCCCGGCGCCCGGGTGTTGTACGTCCCGGAGGGCGTGCCCGTCGTGGAACGCGCCGCGCCCGTGACCGAGGGAACGGGAATCCGGCCCCACGCCGAGCAGGTGCTCGCAGCCGACCTGTTCGTCTCCGCCCCGGCCTATGACGCCTCTGGCGACTACCTGGAGCACGAGGAGGCCTTCTCCGCCCTCGCTCATGATCTGGGCGGCGACTACCCGCACCATCGTGTCGGCGGGTACGCGCTGCCAATGCAGCACACCGTGGAGCTCGAAGTCGCGCACGATGACCATGCGCAGGCCCGCGAGTGGCTGCTCCTGGCTCAGATCGACTCGGACGAGGACGCCGCGATGGTGTGGGGCGACGGTGGCAGGCTCTTCTGGCTCATCAGGCCGCAGGATCTGGCCGAACTACGTTTCGACCGTGCCCGGTTCACCAGTCAGCAGTGCTGATCCGACGCCATGCCGGAGCCGCGGCTCAGCTTGACATCTGAGGTGGGTGCAGTGCTTCTTCCGGGTCGGGGTGACCTGGGAGAACGCTGAACGGGGCTGTGCGGGAGGCCGCTCGTCTCTACCGTGGAGGTGGAGGAGGGCGGCTGATGGGTTCGCTGAAGGACTCCCCAACCACGGCGGCTGCAAGCCCTTGGCCTGCCGCAACGTCGCCCTCACTCCCGAGAACACCGCCGCCTGGCAACGCGAGATCGAGCGCACTACCCGCCGCCTGGCCACCCGCCCGACCCTGCCACCACTCCTGAGGCACCGGCTGGAGGCCCGCCGTACGGAGATCACCGCGTTCCTGCTGGAGAACACCACCACCAGGGAGTCCGCGTGAGTCGCCCCGCCAACGTCCCCGCCGAGGCCCACGTCCGCCGCGTCCTGGACCTGTACATCAACGAGTGCCACGACAACGGCACCCGCCCCGGCGTCCTGGCCCCCCTGGCCGCAGAGTTCGACCTGAGCAACACCACCTTCCGCCGACACTTCCCCGACTTGGCCAAAGAGATCTCCACCGCCCGCACCAACCCGGAACCTCGCGCTGACGCCGTGAAGCGGTCCAGCCCCTACGAGGTCCTCCCCGCGAGGAACGCCAAACTCCGCCGCGCCAACCGCTCGCTGCCCGAGAACCTCCAGTTGGCAGCAGCCCAGATCCAGCGTCTGGCCATGGACAACGCCCGCCTGCGCGAGACGCTGGAAGCCAGCAGCAACGTCACCCGCATCGATCGAACCGATCGCGCGGGACGCTGATGACGGCCAATCGGCTGCAATCTGAGATGTATCGGCGATAACGCAGAGCACGACGAACTACCGTCACCGGTAGAGCCGTTGGCTGCGGCGGCCAGACGCTGGTCCCCTGGGTCGGCGCGGGGGTTTCAGCACCTTGGTCTGAACTCTGGCGAGCAGATCGGTGAAAACCTCCACGTCGCACCTGCTGACCAGTTCCGAGAGACTCCTCCCTATCGCTTCCACGTCCCTGCCGGCCGGGGCCATGTCCATGTGGTCGAGTGCGAAGGTCAGCAGCTTTCGGTGCCGGAAACCGTCCCCCAGCGCCCGGGCGCGGAACAGCTCGGCTCGCAGGCCCTCGGCGTCCAGGACCTCGCACTGCGCTGCAAGGGCGTGGAAGTTGCTGCGTGACCAGCCCACGATGGTCTGGAAGTCGTGCTCACACAAATCGTCGTCGAAGCAGGCCAGGAGAAGGGCAGACCGGGCGGTGGACCAGGCAGTGCCCGAGATCAGGACTCGGTTCGCCCTCCCTCGTCGCAGTCGCACGCCGTCGGCGGCGAACCGGCGAGATTCGGGTCCCGAAGGCCGTGCCGTCGATCTGACGCGACGAAGTTCGTCGAAGAGGGCTCGGCACGTGTCCACCGACGGTTCGCTGTCCGCAGGTGGGCACCGGTGATAGAGGGCGATGAAGAGCGCGCGCTCGATGATGTCCGTCTCGTCCCGGTCCAGGAGGACGCCGCCCGGCAGCAGGTCAGCGGTCATATCTCCCGGATTCGCTGCCTCCACCACGCTGCTGCATGCCATGAACTCACCGACGCGGCCGATGGGTCGGGCAAGGTGCGACCGAGGAACTCCTCATCAAGTCGTGCGACGATCTCGCGCAGCCCTCCCCGCGCTGCGGGTGACAGCCGGCGAAGGGCGTCTTCGAGGGTGCCCCGGGCGTCCGTCGGGTCGCAGCAGGGGCAGTCATCCCAGGGCAGATACAGGTAGCGGCCGGGTTTTTGGAGGAAACTCTCGTATCGGTGCAGAGCCTCAGCAACAGCACCGCGCCCCAGATGCTGGGCCTCGATCTGGTAGATGGCCGCCCGAGTTCGACGGGGAATGCCCGGAATCCGGCGGACGGAACGGGCCGTGCTGCGGGCTGGCCACCGCTGAGCGCGGATGGCGCCGGGCGGCCTACGCGCCATCGGCCTTTCGGGTCTGCGTCATGGGGCCCATCATGCCAGGACTCACGCGGGTAGGGCCACCAGAAAGTGAGGCGTGCTGGGCAGAACCCGGGGCAAGAGCCAACGTGACCGAGCGAGCCGGCTCCAGACACCGCCAGAGACCCAGAAGACCCTGACCATTGGTCAACGGTCAGTCCAGAACTACGTCCACAACCCAGGCCTGGACCTGTTCACACACTCGGCCCCCGCGTTCCGGCTCACCTCGCTCCTCGCACTCAACATCGAACGACGCCACGGTTTCACCCCCGAGAACATCCCCCCAGGAACTACCCGACCAGTGCTTCCGGATCTTCTGGACAGACGCGGACTGCCCGTTCCCGCCTCACTCACGCAGGTTCCGCCGCACGGCCGCGATCCTGCTCGTCGAGACCACCGAAGACATGAACGCCCAACAGGCCGCCGAGTATCTCGGCTCTTGGCCGACGGATACCCGACGAACGGCACCGAGGCCGCATCGACACGCTCGGCCTCGACGAGAACGGCGTACTGGTCATCCTCGATTTTACCGACCGCAGGAGCGCGCAAACCGGCTCTGAACTGTGACGATTCATGGACTACATGTCCGGGACGGGGAGTTGGGTTCGTTGTCGTAGCTCGTCAGGGTGATCTCATGGGACGGCCCGTCCACCGAGACGGTGGACGGGCCGTCCCATGAGTGCCCGGTTTTTCAACCGTCGCACTCAGTCGAGCGCGGCGAACATGCCGGGTTCGTAGGAGCCCCCCTGGTTGTGCAGGATCACGCTCATCCGATTGGCCGCGTTGATCATGGATACCAGGCAGACCAGCGCACCGACCTGGTCGTCGTCGTAGTGCTGGCGTACCTCGGCCCAGGTCTCTTCGGACACGCCCTGGTTGGCGTCGGCGAGCCGGGTGCCCTCCTCGGTGAGCGCCAGAGCGGCGCGCTCGGCCTCGGTGAACACGGTGGTGTGGCGCCAGGCAGCGACCAGGTTCAGCCTCAGCGGCGTTTCCCCGGCGGCCGCGGCCTCCTTGGTGTGGATGTCGATACAGAAGCCGCAGCCGTTGATCTGGCTGGCGCGCAGCTCCACCAGTTCCTGCACGGTCTTCGGCAGCGTCGACTCCCGGAGCGCCAACGAGGCGTTGTAGAACCGTTTGGCGACCTTCGCGGCGGTCGGGCTGTCGAACAGGTTGAATCGGGGTTCCATCGGTCGGTCCTCACTCGTGGTGTCGTGTGCAGCCGCACGGGACGGACACAAGATGCCGATAGCCCGGTCCTTGTGACGACGCGGCAATGTGACATGCACCACGGGCTGCGGGTGTCACAGAGCGGTGGGGACCGGCGTCTGGTGTACGGCACATCCGAGAACGGAACGGCAGGAGCCGGCATTGAGTGAGCACACCACGGACGCCCCCGAGCCGCTCCCTCCGGGCGGCCGCATGGGCTCTGCCACCGAGACGTTCATCGCCCACCGCAACCTGCTCTTCACCGTCGCCTACGAGATGCTCGGCTCGGCCGCCGACGCGGAGGACGTCCTGCAGGAGGCCTGGCTGCGGTGGGTGGGCGTCGACCTCGACACTGTGCGCGACCAGCGTGCCTACCTGGTCCGGATCACCACCCGCCAGGCGCTGAGCCGGCTGCGGACGCTCGCACGCCGCAGGGAGTCCTACGTCGGCCCCTGGCTGCCCGAGCCGCTGCTGACCGCGCCCGACGTGGCCGAGGATGTCGAGCTGGCCGACAGCGTCTCGATGGCGATGCTGCTGGTGCTGGAGACGCTCGCGCCGACCGAGCGGGCGGTGTTCGTGCTGCGCGAGGTGTTCGATCTGGAGTACGACGAGATCGCTGAAGCCGTCGACAAGAGCCCGGCCGCGGTCCGCCAGATCGCCCACCGAGCACGAGCACACGTCGCTGCGCGCCGGCCGCGTGGGGGCATTCCCGCATCCGAGACCCGCCGCGCGCTCGAGGCGTTCCAACGGGCGATCGAAACGGGCGATCTGCAGAACCTGCTCGGCATCCTCGCGCCGGACGTTGCCCTGCTGGGTGACGGCGGCGGAGTCGTGAAGGCCGCGCTGACGCCCGTCGTGGGGGCCGAGCAGGTGGCCCACGTGTTGGGCAGGATCGCTGCCGCGGCATCGCTGCAGCCGGCATCCGTCAACGGCTGCCCGACGCTGGTTATCCGCCTTGACGGCGAGCTCGACACCGTCATGGCGCTGCGCATCGACGACGGTCTCATCACCGGGCTCTACGCAGTGCGCAACCCCGAGAAGCTGTCGCGTATGGATCGGGAGACCGCCCTGCGACGCTGAGTCTTGGGCGCCATGGCATCATCACCCGGCTAACGACCGGACCGAGGGAGAAGACCACATGGAGATCACGCTCGCAGACCGCCTGGCCATCGCAGAGCTGATCTCGTCACACGGGCACTTGGTCGATGATGGTGACCTGGACGGACTGGAGAAGCTGTTCACCGCCGACGTCATCTACGACCTGACCGACTTCGGCCAGGGCCTGCTCGCCGGGGTGGTGGCCATCAGGGAAGCCGCGCTGGCACTCGGCGACGCCAATCCTGTCGCGCACCACGTCACCAACATCGTCATCGCCCCTCCTCAGGACGACCAAGTGTCCGTCCGATCCAAGGGGCTGGGCATCAAAGCAGATGGGACGTGCGGATCTGTGACCTACGACGACGCCGTGGTGCGCACAGACGGCGGCTGGCGGATCTGCTGTCGCAAGGTGTCACCTCGACGCGTTCCCTTGAATGGCGTGACACGACTGGGATGACGCAGTGGCGACGCGAGCCGTGAATGACCCAGGTTGAACTCGTAGTGCTGATAGGACTGCTGACGGTACATGGTCCCTGCGGTATGCCGTAGGGATGAGGTATGCGCAGGCGGGTGGGTACGCGCCCGAGGAGCAGGCGGCGCGTGAACGGTTGAGGCTGGCTGCCGTACGAGCTCTTCACCGAGCTGGTCGGCGGGCCGCCACAACAAGGTCTGCAGCCCGCCGCGCGAGCTTCAACGGGGACATTCTCTCCGGGCTGGACACACAGCGGGCGTGAATTTCGCCATCCTCGGCTTGAAGAAGGCGAGGAAGCGGTGCCAGGCCACGCCCATCGACGGGTTGATGTTTCGCCGAGAGCACGTTGGCGCAAGACCTCGCCTGCTGCCTGCTCGTTGTGAGGCTGCATATCCCGGAGCCTGGCCTACCGAACGGTCCATTGACCAAGGGTTTCCCTGGTCAACGAACCTGATCGAGCGACACTCGTTGAGTGGTCAGGTACCCGCGATCTGGGCTTCGAGGTCCGCGACGCGGCGGTCCTGGAAGCGGGGGTGGAGCGGGCGGCCTTGTGGCGTTCGTCGAAGGACCGGTTGTCGGTAGTGAGCTGGCGGACGCGCTGTTTGAGGGTGGTGTTCTCGGTGGTGATCCGCTGGATGGTCTCCTGGGTCCATTCGGCTTCCAGGTCGATGATCTGGCCGAGGAGTTCGCCGATGCGGGTGCGCTGGGTGAGGATCTCGGCGTGGGCGGCTTTGAGGGCGTCTTCGGCGTTCAGGGCCCGTTCGCGCCAGGTCGCCTCGCGTGCTTCGTCCTGGTCGGTGACCATCCGGGAACGTTTCTCGCCGGCTTCGGCCATCGCGGTGGCGACCGCGGCTCTGGCGTAGTCGGCGAGGTCCGGCTGACCGAGCTGTGTCACAAGGTTGGTTGCACAGGAACAGGGTGCACGTCGCCGGGTCGAAGACATCCACAGCCGGCCAGCACGTCCGTCTCGAACCGCTCCAACTCCTCCGCCGACACCGGTTCCCGGTACTCGCGCAGGTTCCGCACCACCGCCAGCGTCGACAACCCGCGCCTCCTCGCCTTCGACCGGACCGCAGATCGGTCGCACGAGCTGAGAACGCTTCAGGAATCCCGAAGTCACGTCACACTCCGGCAGAGCACTCGAAGGAGGACGAAGCTGCTGGCCACGGCCTCGTGTACTCAGCGGGGCTCAGGAGAACTCGCGGGCTGTCGCACATTGCCGCCCGTTACGCCGCGTTGCGGCCCCTTGTCCGGATCACGCGCCGATCTTGTCGCGCGCCCGGCGCTCTGCGTACGGTCGACGGGCACCCCCTCCCCGGCCCTCCCCTGGGCCGCAAGACCCCACGCGGAGCCGCCACCATGCCGTCCTCCCCCCGACCGCTGCGGAAACTCGGCTTCCTCACCATCGGGCTCTTCGACGAGGCCGACCCGCGCCGAGGCCACGAGTCCACCCTCGACCTGATCACCCTCGGCGAGCAGCTCGGCTTCGACAGCGCCTGGCTGCGCCACCGCCACCTCCAGTACGGGATCTCCTCCCCCGTCGCCGTCCTCGCCGCCGCCACCCAGCGCACCAGCCGGATCCAGCTCGGCACCGCCGTCACGCCGCTCGGCTGGGAGAACCCGCTGCGGCTCGCCGAGGACCTCGCCACCGTCGACCTGCTCTCCGGCGGCCGGCTCAACCCCGGTTTCAGCGTCGGCCCGCCCGTCCACTACGAGCATGTACGCGGTGCGCTCTACCCCGACACCGGGGACCACGAGGACTTCTCCCCCGCCCGCGCCGAGCGCTTCCTCGCCCTGGTCCGGGGCGAGGACGCCTCCGACTTCGCCGGCACCGAGGGCATCGAGGTGTACTCGCGCCGCGTCCAGCCGCACTCCCCCGGCCTCGCCGACCGGCTCTGGTACGGCGCCGGCAGCCTGCGCTCGGCCCGCTGGGCCGGCGAGCAGGGGCTCAACCTGCTGACCAGCAGCGTGGTCAAACCCGAAGCGGGCGGCCCCGCAACGGACTCCGCAGCGGACCCCGCGCTGGACTTCGCCACCATCCAGGCCGAGCAGATCCGCGCCTTCCGGGCCCGGCACCCGGACGGCGAGCGCGCCCGGGTCTCGCAGGGCCTGGTGGTCATCCCCACCGACAGCGCCACCCCTGAGCAGCGTGCCAAGTACCGGGCGTACGCACTCTCCCGCACCCCGCGCACCCTCGCCCCGCAGGGGCCGAACCGGCTGCTCTTCGCCCCCGACCTGGTCGGCGACTCGGCGGAACTCGCCGAACGACTGCACGCCCACGCCGGCTACCGGGAGGTGGACGAGGTCGCCTTCGCGCTGCCGTTCAGCTTCGAGCCCGAGGACTACGTGCAGATCCTCACCGACCTGGCCACCCGGCTCGGCCCCGCCCTGGGCTGGTCGCGCTCGGCGCCCGGGAAGGGCCAGGTCCGGCCTGACGCGCCCTAACGGCTGACCCGTCGGTGCGGCGCTCGGGGGCCGCACCGACGGGTGCCCGGCCGTCCCCTACCGTCGCCGCATGCACCCGACCCGCCCCAGCCTGATCCGCCCGCCCGAGACGCTCCTCGACACGCCCGGCACCCGGCTCAGCCACGGCGGGCTGCTCGACACCCCGGCCGGGCTGTTCACCGTGGTCGCCCTCGAACACCGCCCGGTGCCGCCGGTCGCCAAAGCCCTCCCGCTCTGGCTCGCCTACCTCACCCGGCCCGGCGACTCCCACGCCGTCCTCGCCCTGCCCGGCGTCTTCAACGACCCGGAGTACGGCGTGGAGTTCGTGATCTGCCGGTTCGGTCCGGTGCCCGAGCGCGGCGGGCTGGTGCTGGTCGTCCACCATGCCCTCCTGCCCCGCTCGGCGGCGCTGCACCTCGACGCGCCGGCCGCACCCTCCGCCAGCACCGAGCTGCTCGCCGAGCCGGCGTCGCTGGGCGGCTCCGAGGCGGGGGACGTCCGGGTCTGGCACAGCGGGGCGCTGCGGGTCGGCGGCCTGCTGCACACCCACCTCGAGGCCACCGCCGACCGGCCCGGGCTGCTGACCGGCCCGCTCGGCTGGGAGCTCTCCCCGGACCGGCCGTCCGGCACCCCGCGCCCGCTGGAGGTCGGCGTCGAGCCCGGGGGCGGTTACCGGCACGGCAGCGGCAGCTGGGGCGATCGGCACTCCAGCCTCGACGCCCTGCTCACCGCCTCCGCGACCGAGCAGCGGATCCAGTGGACCTGCCACCCGCTGGGGCTGACCGGAGGTTCCACGATCTCCGGGAGTTGAGCCGCAGCCGGGCCGGACCGGGCCGGTGCTGCGGATGCTCAGACGGCGAATGCTCATGGCGCTTTCTCTGCGGGGCGATCGTGCCGGTCGGCGGGGGTGGGGCCGCGGGGGTGGGGCTACGGGGGTGGGGGCGGAGCTCAGCGGAGCCGATCGATCGGCGCAGAGCACGGATTCGCGTTCTCCGCCGGGCGGGCTCCGGGGCCGTCGGAGGTCTCGGTGGACCGGAGGCGGTCCAGGATGCGGCGGAGTACGGCCTCGTGGGCGGCCCATTCCACCGGCAGGTCCTCGGCCGGGAGCGGTATCGCGGGCACGGGGGATTCCTGTGGTCGAGAGGAAATCGGGCGGGGACGGGAAATTACCGGAGAGCGACCGCGGCTCGCGACGGGCGGCGCTACCAACTCCTGGACGGCGCCCGCACCGCCCTGCCCGGCCGGACCCGGCCGGGCACCCGTCGATCAGATACCGGACGGACTAATCCAAAGTCGACCGGCAGCACAGCGAAAGCGGCATTCTCCGGTGCTACGGTCCTTTTGCACGGAATCACCCACGGATTCCCGGGGCCAAATTTTCTCCCGCGATGGAATGCAATTCCCCGCGATCGATGCGGGTCACGACTCCACCGCTCCGCGATCCGAAAGGCTCTTCCCACATCCGATGGAACTGATCGTCGATGATCAGGCGCCGATCCACGTGTCGAGCCAGGAGGACGGGCTCACCGGTACGGCGCTCGCCGCCCAGGAAGCCGTCCGGCTGGCGCTCGACTGCGAACAACTGGGCTGGGACGGCTACTGGGCGGCCGCCGGCCTCGGTACGACCGGCCACCCGCACGCGCTGACCGCCATGGCCTCCGCCGCCGCCACCATCACCGGATCCATCCGGGTGGGGACCGGCCTGGTGCTGCCGGCGGACGGCGGCCCGGTGCGCGGTGCCGCCGGCTTCATGTCGCTCGCCCACCTGCACCCACGGCGGTCCGACCTGATCGTCACCCCGGACCTCGACGCGCCGCCCGGCCCGCGCTCCCCGGGCCCCCGGATCGCGGCGCTGCTCGCCGCCCTCCGCCACGAGGACGCCCAGACCACCCTGGACACCGCTGATCCGCCGGACCGGACCTCACCGAGGATCTGGCTGGCCGGGCGGCACGCCGAGGACTCCGCCGTCGCGGCGGCCCACGGGCTTCCGTTCTGCCTCAGACTCCCCGCCGATGAGCTGCCCCGCCCCGAAGCGCTCGACCACTACCGGCGGTTCTGCCGGACGGAGGCTGGCCCCGGGGCACCGCGCATCGCGCTGGCGGTGCGGATCGCCTGCGCCGACGACCCCGACGAGGCCGCCGTACTGCGGGCCCTGCTGGCCTGGGCCCAACCTGCGGACCAGCCGACTGAGCAGCCCGCGACCACCGCTCCCCCGCCCTCCGCCCGGCCCCGGACCCTGGTCGGCACCCCGGAGCAGGTCCGGCCGCACCTGGCCCATCTTCTCGACCTGTACCGGCCCGACACCCTGGCCGTCTCCACGCCGTGCCCGGACCACCAGCTGCGCCTTCGCTCGTTCGCGCTCGTCCGGGAGCTCGTCACCGGCCGGCGGCCCACGGCCTGAGCCGCCTCGCGGTGCTGCCGTCCTCGCGCGGGACCTCGATCGGCACGCCGAGTCCGCCCGTGGCGTCGAGCTTGCGGTCGACCATCTTCCTGACGTCGACGCCGGCCGCGGCGGCGAGGACGGGCGTCCTCGTGCCCGAACCGCCGACCTCGGTGACGGTGGCGGTCGGTCCTTCAGGGCAGGACGACCACTTGGCCCGCGTACGACAGGCCGGCGCCGAAGCCCACCAGGAGGGCCAGGCCGCCCGGTTCGACGGCGCCCTCGCTGAGCAGGCGGTCCATGGCGAGCGGCACCGAGGCGGCCGAGGTGTTGCCCGCGTCGGTGACGTCCCGGGCCACCGCGACGTGCGCGGGCAGGCCCAGCGACTTCGCCGCGGCCTCGACGATGCGGACGTTCGCCTGGTGCGGGATGAAGGCGGACAGCTCCGCGGCATCCACTCCGGCCGCCGCCAGGGCCCGACGGCCGATCTGCGGGACGGTCGCCACGGCCCAGCGGAAGACCGCCGGACCGTCCATCCGCAGGGTCGGCCACGCGGCGGGCGCGGGCAGGGCGTCGGACGGTCGGCCGGACCGGCGCAGCACCGTCCAGGGGGACGAGTGGGCGATCGCCGCCGAGGCCGAACCGTCCGCGCCCCACACCACCGGGCCGATGCCGGGGGTGTCCGCGGGGCCGACCACCACCGCGCCGGCGCCGTCGCCGAACAGGAAAGCGGTGCCCCGGTCGGTGGGGTCGACGATGTCGCTCATCCGCTCCGCACCGACCACCACCACATGGCGGCCGTGCCCGGAGCGGACCAGGCCGTCGGCCAGCGCGAGGGCGTGGCAGAACCCGGCGCAGGCCGCGCCCACGTCCACCGCGCCCGCCCCGGCGGCGCCGATCCGGTGCGCCAGGCGGGGCGCGGCGGGCGGCGACTGCTCCAGGTGCGACATGGTCGCCAGGATCACCGCGTCCACCGACTCCGGCGGCACCCCCGCGTGGGCGAGTGCCTTCAGGGACGCCGCCGCGGCCATCTCCACCAGCGTCTCGTCCGGCGCGGCGAAGCGGCGGGTGGCGATGCCGGAGCGCCGCCGGATCCACTCGTCGCTGGAGTCGATGGCCGGGGCCAGTTCGTGGTTGTCCACCACCCGGCTCGGCCGGTACGCGCCGACGCCGAGGATCCGCGCACCGCCGACCGGCGCCGGGGCCCGCAGCACCCCCGTCATCGCCCGGCCTCCACCCGTTCGCGTGGCGCCGCCGCCCCGGCCGTCCCGAACTCGCCGTCCAGGTAACGGCGTCGGGTCTCCCGGCGCTGGACCTTGCCGCTGGAGGTGCGCGGCAGCGAACCGCGGCGCACCAGCACGATCTCGTCCGCCTCCAGCCGCTGGCTGTCGTGCACCGCGCGGCGGATCCGCTCGCGCAGCTGCTCGCCGCCGGCCCGCAGCGTCCGGCCGTCGGCCTCGACCACCAGGACCAGGCGCTCCCGGCTGCCGTCGTCGGCGGAGAACGCAGCCGCGCAGTTCGGGTGCAGGCCCGGGTCGGCGTTCTCGGCGGACAGTTCGATGTCCTGGGGGTAGAAGTTGCGGCCCTGGCGGATCACCACGTCCTTGATCCGGCCGGTGACGAACAGTTCGTCCCGGTGCCGGAAGCCGAGGTCGCCGGTGCGCAGCCAGGTGCGCCGCTCGGTGCGGTCGGCGCGGCGGGCCCGGAAGGTCCGCTCGGACTCCTCCGCCCGGCCGTGGTAGCCGGCGGCGACGCAGGGGCCGCTCACCCAGATCTCGCCGACCTCGCCGTCCGGCCGGGTGACGCGGGTCTCCGGGTCGACGATCCGCAGCAGGCTGTCACCGACCACCCCACCGCAGCCGATGCTCGGTACGACGGCACCGGTGCCGGCCCCGTCCTCGGGCACCTCGACCGCCCGTCCGGCGCGCAGTTCCTCGGCGGACAGCCACAGCACGGTCGGCAGCCGGTCCTCCGGACTGCCGGTGGCCTTCAGGGTGTTCTCGGCCAGGCCGTAGCCCGGGCACATCGCCTCCGGGCGGAAGCCGGCCGGGGCCAGCGCCTCGGTGAAGGACCTGAGCGTCTGCCAGCGCACCGGTTCCGCGCCGTTCGCGGCCACCCGCCAGGAGGACAGGTCCAGGCCGGGCGCGAGCTCGCCCTGCGCCACGGCTCGGGCGCACAGCTCGTACGCGAAGCTCGGCGCCGCGGCGTGGGTGCCGCGGAACCGGGAGATCGCCTCCAGCCAGCGGGCCGGGCGGCGGATGAACGCGTCCGGGGTCATCAGGTAGGAGGGGATGCCCGCCCACAGCGGCAGGACCACGCCGAACAGCATCCCCATGTCGTGGAAGAGCGGGAGCCAGTTCACCACCCGGGCGTCGCCCCGGCACGGCCAGAGCCGGTCGGTCTCGTCCACGTTGCCGCCGAAGTTGGCGTGGGTCACCCGGACCCCCTTCGGCGTGCCCGTCGAGCCCGAGGTGTACTGGAGCAGCGCCAGTTCCTGGGCGCCGATCGGGCGCGGCTGCCAGGCCGCCACCGCCCCGGGCGCCGTCCGCTCGGCCTCGGCGGCGAGGGAGGCCGGGTCGTGCAGGGTCAGCCCGGTCAGGTGGGGCAGTGTGCCGAAACGATCCTCCAGGTCCCGCTTCACCTCCGCCGTGGTGAGCACCACGGTCGTCCCGGCGTCGTCGGCGATCCTGCGCAGCCGTTCCAGGCCGCGGGCGCGCGACGGCACCTGCACCGGTGCCGCCGCCACCCCCGCGTACATGCAGCCCAGCAGGTCCGACACGAAGCCCGGCTCGGACGGGTGCAGCAGCACCACGCTCCGCCCGCCCAGCCCGAGCGCGGCCAGCCGCGCCGCGACCTCCCGCGCCCGGACGTCGAGCTGTCGGTAGGTCAGGGTCTCGGCGATCTCCTCGCCGTTGCGCAGGAACACGTAGGCCGGCTCGTCCGGCTGCTCGGCACTGCGGCGCGCCAGCACCTCGGGAAGGCTGGGCAGCGCGCCGGGCGCGGCGCCGGGAACGGAATCGGTCATGGCAGGCATCCCTCGATATCGCTTGGGGCCGGGCGGGGTCGGACGGAGGCTGGGTCGAACGGGGTCGGGGTCGGACGGCACCTCGGACGGCTCGTCGGACGGCACCTCGGACGGCTCGTCGGACGGCACCTCGGACGGCTCGTCGGTGCGGTTCGGGGCTCAGGCCGCGACCAGGCGCACCGGGAGGCGGGTGAGGCCGTGGAACTGGTAGGAGCGCAACCGCCGGGAGGCCCCGGCCGGCCGGAACTCGGCCACCCGCTCCACCAGCGTGCGGAACATCAACTCGACCTCCAGCAGAGCGAGATGGCGCCCGATGCAGAAGTGCGGGCCACCGCCGCCGAAGCCGAGGTGGGGATTCGGGTCGCGCCCCACGTCGAAGCGGAACGGGTCGTCGAACACCTCCTCGTCGCGGTTGGCCGAGGTCAGGTGCGCCACGACCTTGTCACCCGCCCGGATCAGCCGGCCGCCGATCTCCACATCGGTCACGGCCGTCCGCCGGAACACCTTGGTCGGGGTCTCCCAGCGGACGATCTCCTCCGCCGCGGTGGCCACCAGCGACGGGTCCGCCTTCAGCCGCGCCCACTGCTCCGGGTGCGCCATCAGGGCCTGCACCCCGCCCGCGATCGCGTACCGGGTGGTCTCGTTGCCCGCCACCGCGAGCAGCACGAAGAACGCCTGGAACTCGCTCTCGGTCAACTGGTTGCCCTCCGCGTCGCTGCTGACCAGCCGGGAGACGATGTCACCCACCGGGCAGCCGCGGCGCTCCGCGCCCAGCACCGCCGCGTACTGCGCCATCTCCTGCGCGGCCGCCCGCGCCCCCACCGCGCCGCCCGAGTCCGGGTCGGCCTCCCCGGCCACCCCCTTCGACCAGGCGAACAGCTTGTGCCGCTGTTCCCGGGGCACCCCCATCAGCTCGGCGATCACCACCAACGGCAGCTCGGCGGCGACCAGTTCGACGAAGTCGCCCCCGCCGGCGCGCAGCGCCTCGTCCACGATCCGTTCGCACTCGGCGGCGATCCGGTCGCGGAGCTGCTCCACCATGCGCGGGGTGAACCCGCGGTTGACCAGGCTGCGGACCCGGGCGTGCTGCGGCGCGTCCTGGTTGATCATCATCATCCGCTGCATGCCGATGGCCACCTCGTCGTACTCCATCGGCTGGGCACCGGCCAGCTGAGAGGAGAACAGCTCGGGCTTGCGGGCGATCCAGGACACGTCCGCGTGTCTGGTCACCGCCCAGTGGCCGGCGGACAGTTGGGGGTCGCGCTGGCGGTATGCCGGGGCCTGGCTGCGGAGCACGGCGAAGTCGTGGTGGGGAGGGGTGGGCACGTACTGGTCCGGGTCGAACACGTCGATGCCGGCGGGGACGGCTTGCGGGGTCATCCATGACTCCTCGGACGGCGGCGGAGGACGGAGAACGGGGGCGGGGACCCGGCCTGGCGCGCGGGCGGGGCCGCGGTCAGCCGACCAGGGCGGGCCGGCGCTCCTCGGCCAGCGGGCTCAGGAAGTCCTCGCCGAGCCGGGCCCTGGTCGCCGGGTCGGTGACGCCGAGGCCCGGACGGTCGGCCAGGCAGAGCACGCCCACCTTGCCGGTGTGGCCGTTGGTCTGCACCAGCCGGGCGGCCTCGCCGACCTCCTCCAGCGGGTACACCCGGGACACCACCGGGGCCAGCAGCCCGAGCCGGTAGAGCCGCATCATCTCGTCGGCCTCGCCCAGGTTCATGCCGTGACTGCCGATGATGCGCTTGAGGTTCATCCAGAAGTAGCGGTTGTCGAAGGTGTGCTGGTAGCCGGTGCTGGAGCCGCAGGTGACCACCGTCCCGCCGCGTCGGGCCACGATCACCGAGATCCCGAAGGTCGCCCTTCCGACGTGGTCGAAGACGACGTGGGGGTCCTCGCCGACCTGCTGCCGGATCGCCCGGCCCAGCCGCTTCGCCAGCTCCACCGTCTCGTCGGCGGACTCGGGGGCCCGGCCGATCCCGATCTCCTCCCGGTTGATCACCACGTCGCAGCCGAGCCGGCGCACCAGCTCCGCCTTGCGCTCCGAGTTCACCACGCCGACCGGGATGCCGCCGCCGTTCTTCACCAACTGCACGGCGAAGGCGCCCAGTCCACCACTGGCACCCCAGATCAGCACCACGTCGCCCTGCTTGATCCGGGCCCCGCGGTCACTGACCAGCATCCGGTACGCCGTCCCCCCGCAGAGCGGGATGCTCGCCGTCTCCTCCCAGGTCAGGTGCGGCGGCTTGGCCACCAACTGGCTGGCCCGCACCACCGTGTAGTGCGCCAGCCCGCCGAAGTTGGTCTCGTAGCCCCAGGCCTTCTGGTCCGCACCGAGCATGCCGTCGGCGTGCGTCACCGGGTCCTGGTCGTCCACCACCGCGGTGCTCACCGCGACGTGGTCGCCGACCTTCCAGCGGCGCACCCCGGCACCGGTGCGGACGATCACTCCCGCGGCGTCCGAGCCGATCACCTGGTACGGCTGGTCGTGCCGCGCGGCGTACCCGCCCGCACGGGCGAAGCGCTTGAGCGCGCCGAAGGTCGACACCGGCTCGAAGGTCGCGGACCAGACCGTGTTGTAGTTGACCGAACTGGCCATCACCGCCACCACCACCTCGTCCGGCGCCGGCTCCGGCAGCGGCACCCGGCCGACGTGCAAGGAGCGGCGGACGTCCTTGTCCGCAACACCCCGAAACATCGGGACATCTTCCTGTCGCAAATGCGCGGCGGTGTAATCCTGCGGCAACGCAAGACCCGCCAACTCCTCCGGCGGCGCGCCCCGCAGGACCGCCTCGGTCAGCTCATCCACCTGAATTCCCCTCACCAGCACGGAGTGGTCGTCCGGAACTTCCCAATGGCCGTCTCCGACGCTACGCGCGCACCTTCCGGGCCGGGAACCCCTAACGCTTCGGGCCGCCACCGGGGGGACGAATCCGCAGCTCAAGGCCGGTCCCCTTGGGGCGGACCCCGCCCAGGACCTCCAGCTGAACGGTCATTCCGGCCCGAGAGATAGGGGTGGACCGGAAATCCGACGGGCGCCGATACTTCCAGGACGCGCACCGCTCCGAACGGGCACGCCCCGCAATTCCCGCACCGAACTCGAGGCGGAATCAACGGCGCTCGGCGACAGGATTCCCACCGAATCCCCGGGGTCGGCAGCGATACCGCTCCGCTCCTTTCCGTGCGGCACGCACGGCACGCACGGCCTGCGCGACCTGCGCGACCCGCGCGACCCGCGCACAGAACCCGATTCACTCCAGAAGGGGTGCCACTCCCACCATGACGCGCCAGGACCAGCACCCCACCCCTGCGACACCGGAGCTGCCGCCGAACGCGGTCGCCGTGGTCGGCCTGGCCTGCCGGCTGCCCGGCGCTCCCTCCCCGGACTCCTTCTGGACCCTGCTCGCCGAGGGCCGCAGCGCGATCGGCCGCCCCGCCGCCCACCGCGGACTCGACCCCGCTCTGCCGCCCGCCGGCTACCTCGACCACGTCGACCGCTTCGACGCCGACTTCTTCGGCCTCTCCCCGCGCGAGGCCGCCGAGACCGACCCGCAGCAGCGGCTGCTGCTCGAACTCGGCTGGGAGGCCCTGGAACACGCCGGAATCCCGCCCGCCGGGCTGCACGGCAGCCGCACCGGCGTCTTCGTCGGCGCGATGGCCCACGACTACCGGCTGCTCCGGCACGGACCGGACGCGCCGCCGCCCTCCCGGCACACCCTCACCGGGCTCGCCCACGGCCTGCTCGCCAACCGGATCTCCTACACCCTCGGCCTGCACGGCCCCAGCCTCACCGTCGACACCGCCCAGTCCTCCGCCCTGGTCGCCCTCCACCTCGCCCACCGGGCCGTCCGCGACGGTGACTGCGAGCTGGCCCTGGCCGGCGGCGTCAACCTCATCCTGGACTCCGGAAGCACCGTCGAGGCCCGGGAGTTCGGCGGACTCTCGGCGGACGGCCGCAGCTACCCGCTGGACGCCCGGGCCGACGGCTACGCCCGCGGCGAGGGCGGCGGCCTGGTCCTGCTCAAGCGGCTCGACCGAGCCCGCGCCGACGGCGATCCGGTGCACGCGGTGATCCTCGCCAGCGAGACCAACCACGGCGGCGCGGCCGAGGGCCTCACGGTGCCCGACGCCGTAGCCCAGCGGCAGCTGATCCGACGGACGCTCCGGCAGGCCGGTGTCGACGCGGCGGACGTCCAGTACGTCGAACTGCACGGCACCGGCACCCCGGTCGGCGACCCGGTCGAGGCGGCGGCGGTCGGCGCCGCCTACCGGGGTGAAAGTGGCCACGGGGCTGTGGACGAGGCCCCGAACGCCGACGAGCACCCGAAGGCCGACGAACGCCGGACCGCCGACGAGGACCCGACCGCCGAGCGGCCGGGCGGCGGCGTCCTGCTGGTCGGCTCGGCCAAGAGCAACGTCGGCCACCTGGAGGGCGCGGCCGGGATCGTCGGCTTCCTCAAAGCCGTGCTCAGCCTCCAGCACCGGCAGGTCCCGGCCACCCTGAACCACCGCACGCCCCATCCCCGCATCCCGCTCGACCTCCTCGGACTGCAGGTGCCCGACGCCCTCATGCCGTGGCCCGACCCGGCGCGCCCGCCGATCGCGGGCGTCAGCTCCTTCGGCATGGGCGGCGCCAACTGCCATGTGCTGCTGACCGGGGCGCCTTCCACTGCGGAGCCGGTGGGCGCCGCCGCACCGGGCTCCCGGGCGGGAGGGCTGGCCTGGCCGCTGTCGGGTCGCACCGAGGCGGCGCTGCGCGCCCAGGCCGCCCGGCTGGCCGAGCACCTGTCCACCCGGCCGAACGCCGAACCGGACGTTGACGGGGAGCCTGACCTGGCGGCGCTCGCCGAGGCGCTGGCGACCACCCGGACCCACTTCCGGCACCGGGCCGTGCTGCTCGGCGAGCACCGAGCCGATCTGCTGGCGGGCCTCCGCGCCCTGGCGGACGGCGCCGCGGACCCCCGGACCGTCCTCGGGACCGGGCCGACCGGGCCGGTCGGCGGCCTCGCCCTGCTGTTCTCCGGCCAGGGCAGCCAGCAGGCCGCCGCCGGTCGCGAACTGTACCGGTCCGTACCGGAGTTCGCGGCCGCCCTGGACGAGGTCACCGCAGCGCTCGACCCCCACCTCGACCGGCCGCTGCGCGAGGTGCTGTTCGCCGATCCGGGCTCCCCCGGGGCCGCGCTGCTCGACCGCACCGAGTACACCCAGCCCGCGCTGTTCGCGCTGGCGACCGCCGTCCACCGTCTCACCGAACTGCGCGGCCTGCGACCGGCGTTCGTGCTCGGCCACTCCGTCGGCGCGATCGGCGCCGCGCACGCCGCCGGGGTCCTCGACCTCGCCGACGCCGCCGTCCTGGTCACCGCCCGTGGCCGGCTGATGCAGGCCGCCCGCGCCGACGGCGTGATGACCGCCGTCCAGGCCGGCGCCGACGAAGTCGCCCCGCTGCTCGCCGCCCAGCACGGGCGGGTGTCGCTCGCGGCGGTCAACGGCCCCGACGCCGTGGTGCTCTCCGGGGACGCCGGAGCGGTCGCCGAGGTCGCCGCCCACTTCGCCGAACTGGGCAGGCGAACACGGCGGTTGCGGGTCAGCCATGCCTTCCACTCGGCCCACATGGACAGCGCGGTGGCGGAGTTCCGGCGGATCGCCGCCGGGCTGCGCTTCCACCCGCCGCGGCTCACCGTCGTCTCCGAGGTGACCGGACGGGTCGCGGGGGCCGGAGACCTGGGCTCCGCCGACTACTGGGCCGAGCAGATCCGCCGGCCGGTCCGCTTCCACCAGAGCGTGCTCACCCTCGCCGAAGCGGGCGCGGCCGGCTACGCCGAGGTCGGGCCCGGCCGGGTGCTCGCCTCGCTCACCCGGCAGGCCCTCGCGGCCCGGCCCTCCGGCGACGGCAGCCGCCGCCCCGTCGTCCCACTGCTGCACGGCGGCGCTGCGGAACCGGCGGAGCTGCTGCGCTCCCTCGCCGAACTGCACGTCCACGGTGTGGAGTTCGACTGGTCCGCCGTCGTCGGGCGGGGCGGCGGCGCCCGGACGACGCTGCCCACGTACGCCTTCCAGCGGGAGCCGCACTGGTTCACCGACTTCACCGCCCCGCCGCGGACCGCCGGGGGACCGGCCCGACCGGCCGTACCCACCGCCCCCCGACCGCAGACACAGCCGCAGACACAGCCGCAGGTGCCGGCCGCAGCACGGACGAGCAGGACCGCCGGGCTGCCGCAGGTGCTGGCCGCCGTCGCCGCCGTGCTCGGTCACCGGGATGTCGAGCGGGTGGATGCCGACCGGACGTTCCGGGACCTCGGCCTGGACTCCATCGGCGCGGTCGAGTTCACCGAACGCCTCAGCGCCGCCACCGGGCGCGATCTGCCCGCCACCCTCACCTTCGACCGCCCGACCCCACGGGCGGTGGCCGACCACCTCACCGAGGCGCAGCCGGGCGCCGAGCCGCCGGCGGAGCCCCGGGCCGCCGCCGAGGAGCCGATCGCCATCGTGTCGATGGCGGGCCGCTTCCCCGGCGGGGTGAACTCCCCGGAGGAACTCTGGGAGTTGGTGGCGGACGGCCGGGACGCGATCGGCGCGTTCCCGGCCGACCGCGGCTGGCCCGAGCAGCTCTACCACCCCGACCCCGACAAGCCCGGCCACAGCTACACCCGCCAAGGCGGATTCCTCTACGACGCGGGGCAGTTCGACGCCGAGTTCTTCGGCGTCTCACCCCGCGAGGCAGCGGCCATGGACCCCCAGCAGCGCCTGCTGCTCGAAGTCGCCTGGGAGTCCCTGGAACGCGCCGGGATCCGCCCCGCCGAGCTGCGCGGCACCCGCACCGGCGTGTACGCGGGCCTCACCCAACTCGACTACGGCCCGCGGCTGCACGAACCCGCGCCCGGTCACGAGGGCCACCTGCTGACCGGGAGCAGCATCAGCCTGGCCTCCGGCCGGATCGCCTACACCCTCGGCCTGGAGGGCCCGGCCGTCACCGTGGACACGGCCTGCTCCTCCTCGCTGGTGGCCGTCCACCTTGCCGCCCAGGCCCTGCGCAGCGGCGAGTGCACCCTGGCCCTGGCCGGCGGCGCCACCGTGATGTCCACCCCCGGCATGTTCACCGAGTTCAGCCGCCAACGCGGCCTGGCCCCCGACGGCCGCTGCAAGCCCTTCGCGGCCGGCGCCGACGGGACGGGCTGGGCCGAGGGCGTCGGGGTGCTGGTGCTGGAGCGGTTGTCGGACGCCCGGCGCAACGGTCACCGGGTGCTCGCGGTGATCCGCGGCAGCGCCATCAACTCCGACGGCGCCTCCAACGGCCTCACCGCGCCCAATGGCCGTGCTCAACAGCGGGTGATCGCCGAGGCGTTGCGGCGTTCCGGCCTGACGGCGGGCGAGGTGGACGCCGTCGAGGCGCACGGCACCGGCACCACGCTGGGCGATCCGATCGAGGCCGCCGCCCTGGTCGAGACCTACGGGCGCGGCCGGACCGGAGAGCCGCTCCGGGTGGGCTCGCTCAAGTCGAACGTCGGCCACATGCAGGCCGCCGCCGGGGTCGGCGCGGTCATCAAGACGGTCTCGGCCCTACGTCACGGCGTGCTGCCGAAGTCCCTGCACGTCGATCAGCCCTCGGCCCTGGTCGACTGGGACGCCGGGGTCTCCCTGCTCACCGAGCAGCGGGCCTGGCCCGAGCTGGACCGGCCGCGCCGGGCCGGCATCTCCTCCTTCGGGATCAGCGGCACCAACGCCCACCTCATCCTCGAACAGGCCCCGGAACCCGCCCCCGCCGCGCAGCCCCCCAGCGGCCTCCCGTCCGTACCGTGGGTGCTCTCCGCCCGTACGCCGGCCGCCCTGCGCGCCCAGGCGGACCGCCTGCTCAAAACCCTCGGCGAGGACCCCGACGTCGACGCCGTCGCCCGGGCGCTGGCCGGCACCCGTACCGCGTTCGACCACCGCGCCGTCGTGACCGGCACCGACGCGGCCGGCCTGCGGACCGCCCTGACCGCGGTCGCGGCCGGCGTACCGACCACCGCGGCCGTCCTCGGCGAAGCGGCCGCCGCCGGGCGCACCGCCTTCCTGTTCACCGGCCAGGGCAGTCAACGGCCAGGGGTGGGAAGCGAGTTGTACCAGGTCTTCCCCGTGTTCGCCGCCGCCCTCGACGAGGTCAGTGCCGCCTTCGACCCCCATCTGCGACGCCCTCTGCGCGAGGTGCTCCTCGCCCGACCCGGCAGCGCCGACGCGCAGCTGCTCGACCGCACCGCGTACACCCAACCCGCCCTGTTCGCCCTGCAGACCGCGCTCTTCGGACTCATCCGCACCCTGGTGCCCGCGCCGGACCTCCTGATCGGGCACTCCATCGGCGAGATCGCGGCCGCGCACCTGGCCGGTGTGCTGTCGCTCGACGACGCCGCCGCGCTGGTCGCGGCCCGCGGCGCCCTGATGGACGCGCTGCCCGAGGGCGGCGCGATGGCCTCGATCGAGGCGCCGGCCGGGGAGGTCGAGGCATCCCTGGCGGAGCCGGCGGGCCTGCCCGGCCGGATCTCGGTGGCGGCCGTGAACGGCCCGCGCGCCACCGTGGTCTCCGGCGACCTGGACGCGGTGGAGGAGGTCGTGGCCCGCTGGCGGGGCCGTGGCCGTCGGGCGGCCCGGCTGCGGGTCGGCCACGCCTTCCACTCCCCGCTGATGGAGCCGATGCTCGCGGATTTCCGCCGGGTCGCCGAGCGGATCACCTACGCGGAACCGCAGTTGCCGGTGGTCTCGACCGTCACGGGCCGGCTCGCTGCTCCCGGTGAGCTGACCGATCCGGAGTACTGGGTGCGGCACGCCCGCGAGGCCGTGCGCTTCCACGACGGCCTGACGGCGCTGCGGGCGGCCGGGGTCCGGCGGTACGTCGAGATCGGGCCCGACGCGGTGCTCGCCACGCTCGCGGCGGACGCGCTCGCCGCCGAGGGCGGGACGGCCGTGGCCGTCCCGACCCTGCGGCGCGACCGCCCCGAGGTGGCCGGGCTGCTGGCGGCGCTCGCCGCGCTGTACGTCGACGGCGGCGAGGTGGACTGGCCGGTGCTGCTCGGACCGCCGCTGACGCCCGTCGAGCTGCCCGTCTACCCGTTCGAGCGCCGCCGGTACTGGCTGGACGCGCCCGCTCCGGCGGCGGCCGGAGCGACCGGGCATCCGCTGCTCCCGACCGAAGTCGCACTCGCCGACGGCGGTGGGGCGGTGCTGACCGGCCTGGTGTCCGCCGGCACCCATCCGTGGGCGGCCGACCACGCCATCGCCGGGACGGTCCTGCTGCCCGGCACCGCCCTGGTGGAACTGGCCCTGCGGGCGGGCGAGTCGGTACGGCTCCGCACCCTGGAGGACCTCACCCTGGAGGCTCCGGCCGTGCTGCCCGAGCAGGGCGGGCTGCGGCTCCAGGCGGTCGTCGGCCCCGCCGACGAGACGGGCGCGCGCCGGGTGACCGTGCACTCCCGCCGGGCCGACGCCGACCCGGGCGAGCCGTGGATCCGGCACGCCTCCGGCACGCTGGCGGCTGCCTCCGCCGGCCCCTCGCACCGGCCGTCGCCGGAACCCCCGGCCGTCGAGCCGGCCTCGGCCCCGGCCCCGGTTGAGCGCTTCTACGCCGAACTCGCCGCCGAGGGCTACGGCTACGGGCCCGCCTTCCGGGCGGTGACCGCCACCGGGCGGCGCGGCGCGGAGTCGTACGCCGAGCTCCGGCTCCCGGCCGAGGTCGATCCGGCCGGGTTCCTGCTCCACCCCGCGCTGTTCGACGCCGCCCTGCACCCGCTGGTCAAGGGGCGCGGCGACCAGGGCTCCGGCCGGATCGCGCTGCCGTTCTCCTGGTCCGGGGTGTCGCTCGGCGAGGGCTCCCCCGCGAGGGCGGCCCGGGCCCGGATCATCCCGACCGGCCCCGACCGTGCCCGGCTGGAGCTGACCGACGCCGAGGGCGCCGTCGTCGCCACCGTCGCCGAGCTGAGGCTCCGCGAGGTGGAGACCTCCCGGCTGGGCGGTTCGGAGGCGGCGGTGGCCCGTGACCTCCTGCGGGTCGACTGGCAGCCGGCCGGGCCCGCGACGCCGGCGCCGGTGGGCTCGGTGGCCGTCCTGGACGCCCCCGAGCTGGCGGCCGCCCTGCGGGCGACGGGAGCGGCCGTCCACGAGGTGGCCGGCCCGTTCCCGCCCGCCGAGGGCGAGGCCCCGGACGTGCTGCTGGTCCGCGCACCGACCGGTTCCGACGAGCCGCTGAGCGCCGCGCACGCGGCCGTCCGGTCGGTCCTGGCAACGCTGCAGGATGTCCTGGCGGACGACCGTACAGCCGGTACCCGGGTGGTGCTGGTCACCGAGGGCGCGGCCGACGGCGGCGGCCCCCAGGCACCGGCCGCGGCCGCGGTGTGGGGCCTGGTGCGGTCGGCGCGCGGCGAGCACCCGGGGCGGCTGACCCTGATCGATCTGGACGGCACCCCGCAGTCGCTGCGCGCGCTGCCCGGGGCGCTCGCCCTGACGGAGCCGGAAGTGGCACTGCGCAAGGGCGGGTTGGCGGTGCCCAGGCTGGTCCGGGCGGACGACGGCGGCTCAAGGGGCGCCGGGCCGGGGCCGCTCGACCCGGACGGGACGGTCCTGATCACCGGCGGTACGGGCGCGCTCGGCGCACTGCTGGCGCGGCACCTGGTGCGGACCGGGCAGGCCCGGCGGCTGCTGCTGGTCAGCCGGCGCGGTCCGGAGGCGCCCGGGGCGACCGAACTGCTGGCGGAGCTGGCAGCGCTCGGCGCCGAGCCGACCGTTGCCGCCTGCGACGTGGCCGACCGGGCCGCGCTGGCCGGGCTGCTGGCGCGGGTCCCGGCGGACCGGCCGCTGACCGCGGTGGTGCACACCGCGGGCGTGCTGGACGACGGCGTCCTCGCCGCACTGACCCCCGAGCGCCTGACCGCGACGCTGCGGGCCAAGGCCGATGCCGCCTGGCATCTGCACGAGCTGACCCGGAGCGCGGACCTGGCCCAGTTCGTCCTGTTCTCCTCGGTGGCCGGCGTGCTCGGCACCGCCGGCCAGGCCAACTACGCGGCGGCCAACGGCTTCCTGGACGGCCTGGCCCGACACCGGCACGCACTCGGCCTGCCCGCCACCGCCCTGGCCTGGGGCCTGTGGTCCGGCCCCGGCGGGATGGGCGACCGGCTGGACGACACCGGCCGGTCCCGCTTCGAGCGGCTGGGCCTGGCCCCGATCGAGGCCGAGCACGGGCTTGCTCTCTACCAGGCCGCGCTCGCCCGCCCGGATGCCGTTCTGGTGCCCGCCCCGACCGTCCCGGCCGTCCTGGCGGGCCGGGCCGCCGACGGCGGACTCGCCGCGATCCTGCGCGCCCTGGCCCGCCGGCCGACGGCCGTCGCCGCCGAACCGGCGCCCGGTGGGCGGCGTGCCGTCACCGCACTGGCCGAACGGCTCGCCGGGCAGCCCGCCGAGGCGCGGACGGCGCTGGTCGGCGACTACCTGCGCGAGAAGGTCGCCGCCGTCCTCGGCCACGCCCCGCGAACGCTGAGCGAGCACCGCGGCTTCCTGGAGCTCGGGGTGGACTCGCTGACCGCGGTCGAACTGCGCAACCGGATCAACTCGGACACCGGACTGCGCCTGCCGCCCACCCTGCTGCTGGACCATCCGACCATCGGCGAACTGGCGCTGCACCTCCAGGCCGTCCTGGCCCCCGAGCCGGCCGCCCCCGGCCCCGACCGGCCCCACCCCGACCGGCTCCGTGCCGAGCTGAGCCGGCTGGCCGCCGACCTGGCCGCGCTGAGCGAGCCCGAACGGGGCCCCCTGGTGGCCGAACTACGTGACCTGCTGGCCCCGTTCGACCCGGACCGCGCCGAGCTGGACGCGGCCACCGACGAGGAGATCTTCGACCTGATCGCCGACGAGTTCGGCATCACCGACTTCGACATCACCGACTTCGGCACCACCGACAGCGAGGAGGACTGAGACGATGAACACGACGGAGGAGAAGCTGCGCGGCTACCTCAGGCGCGTCACCACCGAGCTGCGGCAGAGCCGTCGACGGCTGGACGAACTGGAGGCCCGGGAGTCCGAGCCGATCGCCATCGTGTCGATGGCGGGCCGGTTCCCGGGCGGGGTGAACTCCCCGGAGGAACTCTGGGAGTTGGTGGCGAACGGCCGGGACGCGATCGGCGCGTTCCCGGCCGACCGCGGCTGGCCCGAGCAGCTCTACCACCCCGACCCCGACAAGCCCGGCCACAGCTACACCCGCCAAGGCGGATTCCTCTACGACGCGGGGCAGTTCGACGCCGAGTTCTTCGGCGTCTCACCCCGCGAGGCAGCGGCCATGGACCCCCAGCAGCGCCTGCTGCTCGAAGTCGCCTGGGAGTCCCTGGAACGCGCCGGGATCCGCCCCGCCGAGCTGCGCGGCACCCGCACCGGCGTGTACGCGGGCGTCATGTACCACGACTACGGCTCCCGGTTCCGGCGCGCCCCCGAGGAGTTGGAGGGCTATCTGGTCGTCGGCAGCGCGGGCAGCGTGGTCTCCGGCCGGATCGCCTACACCCTCGGCCTGGAGGGCCCGGCGGTGACCGTCGACACCGCCTGCTCCTCCTCCCTGGTGGCCGTCCACCTGGCCGCCCAGGCCCTGCGCAGCGGCGAGTGCACCCTGGCGCTGGCGGGCGGCGTCACCGTGATGTCCACCCCCGCGACCTTCGTGGACTTCAGCCGCCAGGGCGCCAACTCCCCCGACGGGCGCTGCCGTTCGTTCGCGGCCGGCGCCGACGGGACGGGCTGGGCCGAGGGCGTCGGGGTGCTGGTGCTGGAGCGGCTGTCGGAGGCCGAGCGCAACGGGCACCGGGTGCTCGCCGTGATCCGCGGCAGCGCGGTCAACCAGGACGGCCGCAGCAGCCAGCTCACCGCACCCAGCGGCCGGGCCCAACAACGCGTGATCAAGGAGGCCTTGCGGCGCTCGGGCCTGACGGCGGGCGAGGTGGACGCCGTCGAGGCGCACGGCACCGGCACCACGCTGGGCGATCCGATCGAGGCCGCCGCGCTGGTCGAGACCTACGGGCGCGGCCGGACCGGAGAGCCGCTCCGGGTGGGCTCGCTCAAGTCCAACCTCGGCCACATGCAGGCCGCCGCCGGGGTCGGCGCCGTGATCAAGACGGTGGCCGCCCTGCGCCACGGCGTGCTGCCCCGGTCCCTGCACGCGGAGGAGCCCACACCGCTCGTCGACTGGGCGGCCGGCGTCTCCCTGCTCACCGAGCAGCGGGCCTGGCCCGAGCTGGACCGGCCGCGCCGGGCCGGCATCTCCTCCTTCGGGATCAGCGGCACCAACGCCCACCTCATCCTCGAACAGGCCCCGGAACCCGCCCCCGCCGCGCAGCCCCCCAGCGGCCTCCCGTCCGTGCCGTGGGTGCTCTCCGCCCGTACGCCGGCCGCCTTGCGCGCCCAGGCGGGCCGACTGCTCGACAGCGTCGGCGACCGCCCCGACCCCGACGCTATCGCCCGCGCCCTGGCCGGCACCCGTACCGAGTTCGACCACCGTGCCGTGGTCACCGGCTCCGACGCGGCCGGCCTGCGCGCCGCCCTGGCCGCGGTCGCCGCGGGTGAGCCCACCACCGCGGCCGTGCTCGGCGAAGCCGTCACCGGCGGGCGGACCGCCTTCCTCTTCACCGGCCAGGGCAGCCAGCGCCCCGGCGCGGGGCGCGAACTCCACGCCGCCTTCCCCGTGTTCGCGGCGGCCCTCGACGAGGTCACCGCGGCCTTCGAGCCGCACCTCCGGCATCCGCTGCGCGACGTGCTCTTCGCCCGCCCCGGCACCGCCGAGGCCCGCCTGCTGGATCGCACCGCCTACACCCAACCCGCCCTCTTCGCCCTGCAGACCGCGCTCTTCCGGCTGTTGGAGTCCTGGGGCGTCCGGCCCGACCGGCTCGCCGGGCACTCGATCGGTGAGATCACGGCCGCGCACGCCGCCCAGGTGCTCACCCTGCCGGACGCGGTCACCCTGGTGGCCGCGCGGGCCCGGCTGATGGACGCACTGCCCGAAGGCGGCGCGATGCTGGCGGTGGAGGCCGACGAGAGCCTGGTGCTGGCCGAACTCGCCGCCGTGGACGGTGTGGTGGCCGTGGCCGCGGTCAACGCCCCGGGCTCGACGGTGGTCTCGGGCGAGGAGCGGGCCGTGCGGGAGCTGCGGGAGCGGTTCCGGGCGCTCGGCCACCGGTTCAGCCGGCTGCGGACCAGCCACGCCTTCCACTCCCCGCTGATGGACCCGATCACCGCCGAGTTCGGCCGGATCGCCGCCACCCTGCCGCACCATCCGCCGCGGATCCCGATCCGCTCCGCCCTCGACGGCGAACTCTACGACGCCCAGCGCCCGTTGAGGCCCGATCACTGGACCGCGCACGCCCGGCAGGCGGTCCGCTACCTGGACGCGGCCCGCGGACTGGCGGCCGACGGCGTCACGGCCTTCCTCGAACTCGGCCCGGACGGCGTCCTCGCCGCGCTCACCAGAGCGGCCCTCGCGGACGAGCCGGACACCTCGGACACCCCCGACGGCTCGGACGGCTCGGACGGCTCGGACGGCTCGGACGGAACCCGGGCCGAGCCCGCGGTGGCCGCACTGCTCCGCCGCGACCGGCCCGAGGCGCAGACCCTGCTCACCGCCCTCGGCACGGTCTACACCCGGGGCACCCCGGTGGACTGGACGGCCCTGCTCGGCGGTGTCCGGGGCTCCGCGGACATCCTCCCCACCTACGCCTTCCAACACGAGCGGTACTGGTCCGCGCCCCCGGAGGACGGCGGCGGCGCGGCGACCGTACCCGGCGAGGACGGCTTCTGGTCCACGGTCGCCCGGCAGGACGCCGGGAGCCTGGCCGAGCTGCTCCGGGTCGACGACGAGGCGCAGCGGTCGGCGCTCGGCGCGCTGCTGCCGTCCCTGGCCGGTTGGCGTGCGGCGCGCGAGCGGGACGAGGAGATCGACGGCTGGCGGCACCGGGTGGTCTGGCGCCGGGTCACGGAGGACGAGCCGGCGGGTCCGGCCGGTCGCTGGCTGCTGGTGCTGCCCGAGGCGGCGCGGCTGGACGCGGACGAGGCCGAGCGGGTCTCGCTCTGGCGGGAGCTGCTGGAGGGCGCGCTGCGGCGGGCCGGCGCGGCGGTCGGGCGGGTCGAGGTGGCACCGGGGGCGGACCGGGCCGAGTTCAGCGCATGCCTGGCGGACGCCGGCCGGCTGGGCGCGGCAGCGGCTGACGCCCCGGACGGCCCGGCGGTGGACCGGGCGACGGCGGCGGTGCTCGGCACCCAGGCGGTGCTCAGCCGTCTGGGCGCGGCCGGTGCCCCGGACCCGGGCGGTCCGGTCACCGGCGTGCTGTCCCTGCTGTCGCTGGTCTCCGCGCCGGTCGAGGGCCGACCGGCGGTGCCGGGCGGCCTGGCCGGGACCTTGGCGCTGCTCCAGGCCCTGGAGGCGGCCGGGTTCGACGCCCCGCTGTGGTCGGTGACCACGGGCGCGGCCGCCACCGGGCCCGGCGACCCGGTGGCCGATCCGGACGGCGCGCTGGTGTGGGGCCTCGGGGTGGTCGCCGCCGCCGAGACCCCCCAGTGGGGCGGCCTGATCGACCTGCCGGAGGAGCCGGGCGGCCGGGCCGCCGCCCGTGCGGTGCGGGCGCTGCTCGCGGGTGGCCCGGAGGCGGAGCTCGCGGTGCGGGCCGAGGGCCTGTTCGCCCGCCGGGTGGTCCCGGCCCCGGCGGACGGCCCGGCCGTCCCGGCAGCCGCAGCCGCAGGCACCGACACAGGCACAACCGCAACCGCAGCCCCGGAGGAGCCCGGCACCCGCCCGCGCGGCCCGGTGCCGCTGGCCGCGCCCCGGGGGACGGTCCTGCTCACCGGCGGTTCCGGCGCCCTGGCCGGGCATGCGGCGCGCTGGCTGGCGCGGCGCGGGGCCGAACACCTGCTGCTGGCCGGGCGGCGCGGCGCGGCGGCGCCCGGGGCGGCCGAACTGGCGGCGGAGCTGACCGGGCTGGGGGCCGCCGGAGTGAGCTTCGCGGCGGTGGACGTGGCGGACCGGGAGGCGGTGGCGCGGCTGCTGGCGGAGATCCCGGCGGACCGGCCGCTGACGGCGGTGCTGCACACGGCGGCGGTGCTGGACGACGCCACCCTGGGCGCGCTGACGGTGGAGCAGCTGGACCGGGTGCTGCGGGTGAAGGCGCTCGGGGCCCGGCACCTGGACGAGCTGACCCGGGGGCTGGACCTGGAGGCCTTCGTGCTGTTCTCCTCGGCCGCCGCGGTGACCGGCCTGCCCGGGCAGGGGAACTACGCGCCCGGCAACGCCTACCTGGACGCCCTGGCCCTGCACCGGCGGGCCGCCGGGCTGCCCGCCACCTCGGTCTCCTGGGGCCTGTGGGCGGGCGCGGGCATCGCCGACGCGGAGGCCGCCCGGCAGAGCCGTCGGCACGGCTACCTGCCGATGGCCCCGGACACGGCTCTGGCCGCGCTGGACCGGGTGCTCGCCGACGGCACCCCGCACCTGCTGGTCGCGGCCGCGGACTGGTCGGCGCTGGCGGCCGTGCGCTCCCATCCGCTGCTCGCCGAGCTCCTCCCGGCCGCCTCTGCCGAGGACGGCGCCGCGGGCGCGGCGGCGCGCGGTGCGGATCCGGGGGCCGGACTGCGGGCCGAGCTGGCCCCGCTGGCGGCGGCGGACCGCGCCCGGGAGCTGCTGCGCCGGGTCCGCACGGAGTCCGCCGCCGTGCTCGGCCGGGCGGACGGCGACACCGTCGCCGCGCACCGGGGCTTCCGCGACCAGGGCTTCGACTCCATCGCCACCGTCGAACTGCGCAACCGCCTGGGCCGGCTGACCGGTCTGCGGCTGCCGGCGACCCTGGTGTTCGACCATCCGACGCCACAGGCCCTGGCCGAGCAGCTGCTCGCCCGGCTGGACCTGCCGGCGCCTGCCGCCGCCGGGAGGGGCGGCGAACTGCTCGCCGGGCTCGACCAGGTGGAGCGGCTGTTCGCCGCCCTGGCGGAGGACGACCCCGCCCGCGACGAGGCGGTGCGGCGGCTCGGCGCGCTGACGGGCGCCGGGCACGGCTCCGCGCTCGGCGCGGGCCTGGCGGCGGCCAGCGACGACGAGCTCGTCGACTTCATCGGCCGGGAACTCGGCATCTCCTGACCGTCGCCCGTGCGGTGCCCTCCGGTACCCGGGAACGGCCGACCCTACGAAGGACGGAATTGTGAACGACGGCAGGATGCGGTACCTCCTGGAGCGGGTGACCGCCGAACTCCAGGAGACCCGGAGCGAGTTGCGCGAGGCGAAGGCCCGGAGTTCCGAGCCGGTGGCGCTGGTCGGCATGGCCTGCCACTTCCCCGGCGGCGTGGACTCCCCGGAGGACCTGTGGCGGCTGGTCGCCGAGGGCGGCGACGCGGTGGGCGGGTTCCCCACCGACCGGGGCTGGGACCTGGCCGCGCTGATCGACCCCGATCCGGACCATCCGCGGACCTCGTACACCGGCAACGGGGCCTTCCTGGCCGCACCCGGCGACTTCGACGCGGACTTCTTCGGCGTCTCGCCGCGCGAGGCACTGGCCAGCGACCCGCAGCACCGGCTGCTGCTGGAGACCGCCTGGGAGGCGTTCGAGCGGGCCGGCATCAGGCCGGGCGAGCTGCGCGGTTCCAACACCGGCGTGTTCGTCGGCACCAACGGCAACGACTACCCGCCGCCGGCCGGCACCGCGCCCGAGGAACTGGAGGGGTACCTCGCGGTCGGCAACGCGGCGAGCGTCGCCTCCGGCCGGATCTCGTACACCCTGGGCCTGGAGGGCCCGGCCGTCACCGTCGACACCGCCTGCTCCTCCTCCTCGGTGGCGCTGCACCTGGCGGTCCGGGCGCTGCGCTCCGGCGAGTGCGACCTGGCGCTGGCGGGCGGGGTGACGGTGATGACCACGCCGTCGATCTTCGTCGAGTTCTCCCGGCAGCACGGGCTCGCCCCGGACGGCCGGTGCAAGGCCTTCGGGGCGGGCGCGGACGGCACCGGCTGGTCGGAGGGTGTGGCGCTGCTGCTGGTCGAGCGGCTCTCCGACGCCAGGCGCAACGGGCACCGGGTGCTGGCGGTGGTCCGCGGCACCGCCGTCAACCAGGACGGCGCCTCGCACGGCCTCACCGCGCCCAACGGGCCCGCCCAGCAGCGCGTCATCCGCCAGGCCCTGGCCGACGCCGGGCTGGCCCCCGGGGACGTCGACGCGGTGGAGGCGCACGGCACCGGCACCCGGCTCGGGGACCCGATCGAGGCGCAGGCCCTGCTCGGCGCCTACGGCCAGGACCGGGCGGCGGACCGGCCGCTGTGGCTGGGTTCGGTCAAGTCCAACCTGTCGCACACCCAGGCGGCCGCCGGCGCCGCCGGGGTCATCAAGATGGTCCAGGCGCTGCGGCACGGGGTGCTGCCGCGCACCCTGCACGCGGACGACCCGACCCCGCACGTGGACTGGGAGTCGGGCGCGGTCCGGCTGCTCACCGAGGACCGGCCGTGGCCGCGCACCGGGACGCCCCGCCGGGCGGGCGTGTCGGCCTTCGGGGTCAGCGGCACCAACACCCACCTGATCCTGGAGGAGGCCCCGCCGGAGCCGGAGCCGGAGCCGGCTGACGCCCCGTCGGGCCCGGTGGCGTGGACGCTCTCCGCCCGCACCGACGAGGCGCTGCGCGCCCAGGCCGCCGCGCTGGCCGCCCGGGTCCGGGCCGGGCACGGCACGGCGGACGCGGACCAGCCCACCGCGATCGGGCACGGCACGGCGGACGCGAACGCGCTCACCGCGATCGGGCACGCCCTGGTCGCCGAGCGCACCGCCTTCGAGGAACGCGCCGTGCTGATCGGTCACGACGCCCCCGAACTCCTGGACGCCCTGGACGCGTTGGCCGCCGGGGAGCCCTCCCCGGCGGTGGTCCGGGGCCGGGCCGGCGCCGACCGCAGGGTCGTCCTGGTGTTCCCCGGGCAGGGCGCCCAGTGGCTCGGCATGGCCGCCGAACTCCTCGACACCGCACCGGTGTTCGCCGAGCGGATCGCCGCCTGCCAGCAGGCGCTGGCAGAGTTCACCGACTGGTCGCTGGAGGACGTGCTGCGCGGCCGGGCCGGCGCGCCCGGCTACGACCGGGTGGACGTGGTGCAGCCCGCACTGTGGGCGGTGATGGTGTCGCTGGCCGCGCTCTGGGAGTCCTACGGGGTGCGCCCGCATGCCGTGGTCGGCCACAGTCAGGGCGAGATCGCCGCCGCGTACGTCGCCGGGGCGCTGACCCTGGAGGACGCCGCCCGGGTGGTGGCGCTGCGCAGCCGGGCGATCGTGGAGCTGGCCGGGTCGGGCGGGATGGCCTCGGTGCCGCTGCCGCTCGCCCGGGCCGAGGCGCTGATCGCGCCGTGGGGCGGGCGGCTGTCGGTCGCGGTGGTGAACGGCCCGACGGCGGTGGTCGTCGCGGGCGAGCCCGCGGCGCTGGACGAGCTGGTCGCGCTCGGCGAGCGGGAGGACCTCCGGATCCGCCGGGTGCCCGTCGACTACGCCTCGCACTCCCCACAGGTCGAACGGATCCGCGCCCGGCTGGCCCGCGCGCTGGCGCCGGTCGCCCCGCGCACCGGGCACACCCCGCTGGTGTCCACGGTCACCGGCGACCGGCTGGACACCGAGCAGATGGACGGCGCGTACTGGTACACCAACCTGCGGCGGACCGTCCGCTTCGAGGAGGCCGTCCGGCGGCTGCTGGACAGCGGCCACGAGGTCTTCGTCGAGGCCAGCCCGCACCCGGTGCTGACCGCCGCAGTCCAGGCCACCGCGGAGGACGCCGGGCACCCCGGGGCCGTCGCCACCGGCTCGCTGCGCCGGGACGAGGGCGGGCTCCTGCGCTTCCTCGGCTCCGTCGGCCAACTCGCGGTGGCCGGTGTGCCGGTGGACTGGACGCCCGTGCTCGGCCCGCGCCCCGCCACCCGGGTCGACCTGCCGACCTACCCGTTCCAGCGTCGCCGCTACTGGCTGGAGCGGCGCGCCGACCTGACCGGCGACCCGCTCGCCCTCGGCCTGCGCGCCGCCGGGCACCCGCTGCTCGGCGCCGTCCTGCGGCCCGCCGAGGGCGGCGGGGCGACCCTCACCGGGCGGCTCGCCCGGCACTCCCACCCGTGGCTCGCCGACCACACGGTGCTCGGCCGTACCGTCGTCCCCGGCACCGCCCTGGTCGAACTCGCCGTCCGGGCCGGGGACGAGCTCGGCCTGCCGGTCCTGGACGAACTGGTCCTGGAGGCACCGCTGGTGCTGCCCGGGGAGCAGTCCGTCGAGGTCCAGGTGACGGTCGGCGCTCCCGACGCCACCGGGCGGCGGCCGGTGGCCGTGCACGCCCGGGTGCAGCAGGAGCGCGCCGATGCGGACGACTGGCAGCGGCACGCGCACGGCGTGCTCGCCGCCGACTCGGACACCGACGGTGAGCCGGGCGGATCCTCCGGCTGGGCCCCGGACGGCGTCTGGCCGCCCGCCGGGGCCACCGCCGTCCCGCTGGACGGGCTCTACCGGCGCCTCGCCGACACCGGGCGCGCGTACGGCCCCCGGTTCCAGGGCCTGCGCGCGGCCTGGCGGCTCGGCGACGAGTTCTACGCGGAGGTCGCCCTGGCGGAGCCGGAGCAGGCCGACGCGGCCCGCTACGGGCTGCACCCGGCGCTGCTCGACGCCGCGTTCCACCTCGTCGAACCGGGCGGGGGGAGCGCCCGGGGCGAGGGCGTGCCGCTGCCGTTCGCCTGGAGCGCGGTCCGGCTGCACGCGGGCGGCGCCGGCGCGCTGCGGGTGCGGCTGCGCCCCGGCGCCGGTGACACCGTCGTGCTGGACGCCGCCGACCCGTCCGGCGCGCCGGTGCTCACGGTCGGCGGCCTGGCCTCCCGGCCGGTCTCCGCCGAACAGCTCGCCGGCGCCGCGCGCGGGCTGCCGCTGCACGTGGCCGGCTGGGCCGAGCTTCCGCTGCCCGAGCCCGCTGCGGACCGTCCGGCCGACCCCGGCGAGCCGCTTCCGTCCCACCCGGCCGCAGCCGCCGTCGCGGCGGCGGCGGGCGGGGTCGCGGCGGCGGGCGGGGTCGCGGCGGCGGGCGGCGCGCCCGGGACGGCGTGGCTGCCGGTCGAGCCCGGTGCCGCGGACACGGTGCCCGAGCGGGCCCGGGAGGTGCTGCACTCGGTGCTCGCCGCCGTCCAGGACCGGCTGGGCGGCGCCGAGCCGACGGACCGCCGCCTGGTGGTGGTCACCAGCGGAGCGGTGTCCGTCACCGGCGAGGACGTCGACCTCGCCGCCGCCCCGGTCTGGGGCCTGCTGCGCTCCGCCCAGGCCGAGCACCCCGACCGACTGGTGCTGGTCGACGTGGACGACAGCGCCGAATCCCGGCGCGCCCTGCCCGCGGCCCTGGCCGCCGCGGCCGCCGCCGGGGAGACCCAGCTCGCGCTGCGCCGGGGCGCCGCCTCCGTTCCCCGGCTGGTCCCCCTGCCCGCACCGGACACCGCACCGGACATCGCACCGGACACCGCGCCGGAGACCGCAGCGAACACCGCGGCGGACCGGCTGCTCGACCCCGAGGGCACCGTGCTGGTGACCGGCGGCCTGGGTCTGCTCGGCAGGCTGGTGACGCGCCGGCTGGTCGTCGACCACGGCGCCCGGCACCTGCTGCTGGCCGCCCGGCGCGGGCCGGACACCCCCGGCGCGGACGAGTTCCTGGCCGAACTGGCCGGGCTCGGGGCCCGGGCCACCGCCGTCGCCGCCGACGTGGCCGACCGGGAGGCGCTGCGCGCGCTGCTGGCGCGGATCCCCGCCGAGCGGCCGCTGACCGCCGTGGTGCACGCCGCCGGCGCCCTGGACGACGGGCTGCTGACGGCGCTGGACCCGCAGCGGCTGGACACCGTGCTGCGGCCCAAGCTCGACGCGGCCTGGCACCTGCACGAGCTGACCCGCGACGCCGGACTGTCGGCCTTCCTGCTGTTCTCCTCGGCCGCCGGCGTGCTCGGCGTCCAGGGACAGGCCAACTACGCGGCCGCGAACGCCTTCCTGGACGCCCTCGCCGCGCACCGCCGCGCCGCCGGGCTGCCCGCCGTCTCGCTGGCCTGGGGCCTGTGGGCGGACGGCAGCGACCTCACCGGCCACCTGGGCGGCGCCGACCTGGCCCGACTCGCCCGGCAGGGCGTGCGGCCGCTGACGGCGGACGAGGGGCTGGCACTGTTCGCGGCCGCGGTCCGCAGCGGCCACCCGCTGCCGGTGCCGCTGGCGCTGCGCGCCGACGCCGACCCGGCCGCGGCACCGCCGGTGCTGCGCGGTGTGCTGGCCCGACGGCGGGCCCGCCCGGCCGCCGGCGGCGCGACCGGCCCCGGCGATGGGACGGGACTGGCCGACCGGCTGCGGGGCCTGCCCGAGCACCGGCGGCAGGAGCTGCTGCTGACGCTGGTGCGCCGGGAGGCCGCCGTGGTGATCGGGCGCACCGACCGGGACGGCGTGGCCGCCGACCGGGCCTTCAAGGACCTCGGCTTCGACTCGCTCACCGCCGTGGAACTGCGCAACCGGCTGAGCACCGCCACCGGCCTGCGGCTGCCCGCCACCCTGGTCTTCGACCACCCCACCGCCCAGTCGCTGGCCGCCCACCTGGCCGCCGAACTGCCCGGCGGCCGTCCGCCCGCCGACCGGGCGCCCGCCGACCGGGACCGGCGGCCGGACGGACGACCGGACGAGCGGGATCCGATCGTCATCGTCGCGATGAGCTGCCGCTTCCCCGGCGGGGTGACCAGCCCCGAGGAGCTGTGGGAGCTGGTCGACTCCGGGCGGGACGCGATCACCCCGTGGCCCACCGACCGCGGCTGGGACAACGAGTCGCTGTACGACCCCGACCCGGACCGGCCCGGCCGCACCTACACCCAGTACGGCGGGTTCCTGCACGACGCCGCCGAGTTCGACGCCGCGTTCTTCGGCATCTCCCCGCGCGAGGCCCTGGCCACCGACCCCCAGCAGCGGCTGCTGCTGGAGACGGCGTGGGAGGCGTTCGAACGGGCGGGCATCGACCCGGGCACCCTGCGGGGCAGCCGGACCGCGGTCTACACCGGCGTGATGTACAACGACTACGCGGGCCGACTGCGGGAACTGCCCGAGGAGTTGGAGGGGTACCTGCACAACGGCAGCGCCGCCAGCGTGGCGTCGGGGCGGATCTCGTACGCCTTCGGCTTCGAGGGCCCGGCCGTCACGGTGGACACCGCCTGCTCCTCCTCGCTGGTCGCCCTGCACCTGGCCGCCCAGGCGCTGCGCTCCGGGGAGGCCGATCTGGCCCTGGCCGGCGGCGTCGCCGTGATGGCCTCGCCTGCCGGGATGGTGGCCACCTCGCGGCACCGCGCCTTCGCGCCCGACGGGCGGGTGAAGGCTTTCGCCGCCGCCGCGGACGGCACCAGCTGGGCGGAGGGAGTCGGCCTGCTGATGCTGGAACGGCTCTCCGACGCCCGGCGCGCCGGGCACCCGGTGCTGGCAGTGGTGCGCGGCAGCGCCGTGAACCAGGACGGCGCCTCCAACGGCCTCACCGCACCCAACGGACCCGCCCAGCAGCGGGTGCTCCGGCAGGCGCTGGCCGCCGCCGGGCTCGACCCGCGGGACGTCGACGCGGTCGAGGCGCACGGCACCGGCACCCGGCTCGGCGACCCGATCGAGGCGCAGGCGCTGCTGGCCGTCTACGGCGCCGACCGGCCGGCCGAACGACCGCTGTGGCTGGGCTCCTTGAAGTCCAACCTGGGCCACACCCAGGCCGCGGCGGGCGTCGCGGGGCTGATCAAGATGGTCGGCGCCCTGCACCACGGACGGCTGCCCGCGACCCTGAACGTCGAACAGCCCGACCCGGACGTGGACTGGGACGCGGGTGGGGTCAGCCTGCTGACGGACAGCCGGCTCTGGCCGGAGACCGACCGTCCGCGCCGCGCGGGGATCTCGGCCTTCGGCGTCAGCGGCACCAACGCCCACGTGATCATCGAGCAACCACCGTCCGATGCCCGTGAGTCGGAGGGCGACGGGAAGGCGAGCGGCCCACTCCCCTGGGTGCTCTCCGCCCGGACGGCCGGCGCGCTCGCCGCCCAGGCCGCCCGACTCGCCGAGCGCCTGCCCGGGTCGGCCGAGGCACCGGCCGACCTGGCCCACACCCTGCTGGCCGGACGGGCCCGGTTCGAGCACCGGGCCGTGGTCGTCGCCGCCGAACCGGCCGCCGCCTCCGCCGCCCTGCGCGCCCTGGCGGCCGGCGAGCCCTCGGCCGACCTCGTCCAGGGCTGGGCCGACGGTGCGCCTCGAACGGTGTTCGCGTTCCCCGGCCACGGCTCCCAGTGGGCCGGCATGGCCCGCGAACTGCTGGACACCGCACCGGTGTTCGCCGCCCGGATCGAGGAGTGCGCGCGGGCCCTGGCCCCCCACCTGGACTTCGACCTGGACGACGTCCTCCGGCAGCGCGCCGGTGCAGCCCCGCTGGACCGGGTCGAGGTCGCCCAACCCGCCCTCTGGGCCGTCCTGGTGGCGCTCGCCGCGCTCTGGGAGTCGTACGGGGTGCGCCCGGACGCCGTGGTCGGGCACAGCCAGGGCGAGGTGGCCGCCGCCACCGTCGCCGGGGCGCTCACCCTGGACGACGCGGCGCTGATCGTCGCCGCCCGCAGCCGGATCCTGGCCACCCTGGTCGGCCGCGGCTCGATGGCCTCCGTCGCGCTGCCGCCCGACGAGGCCGAACGGCGGATCGCCGCCTGGCCGGGCCGCCTCGGCGTGGCCACCGTGAACGGCCCGAACGCCGTCGTGGTGGCCGGCGAGGAGGACGCCCTGGACGAACTGGTCGCCGCCTGCGCCGCCGAGGGAGTGCGCGCCAAACGGCTGCGGGCCGCCACCCTGGCCGGGCACTCACCCGTGATCGACCAGGTCCGCGAGGAGCTGCTGGCCGCCCTCGCCCCGGTCCGGCCGCGCGCCGCACGGCTGCCGATCTGGTCCACCGTCACCGCCGAACCGGTCGAAGGTGACGAACTGGACGCCGGCCACTGGTACCGCAACCTGCGGCAGACCGTCCGCTTCGCCCCCGTCGTCCAGCGCCTCGCCGAGGCCGGCCGCACCCTGTTCATCGAGGTCAGCCCGCACCCCGTGCTCACCGGCGCGATCCAGGACACCCTGGACGCCGGCGGCCTGCCCGGCGCCGCCATCGAGACGCTGCGCCGCGACCAGGGCGGCAAAGACCGCTTCCTGCTCTCCGCCGGCGCGGCCCTCACCCAGGGCGCCCCGGTCGAGTTCACCGACCTGCCGGCCGGCGCCCGGTCGGTGCCCACCGCGCTGCCCACCTACCCCTTCCAACGCCGCCGCTACTGGCTGGACGCCGGATCCGGCCCGCTCACCACCGCGGCGGCCACCGGCCTCGACGACGGCGACACGCCGCCGGACGAGGCACCCGGCAGCCGACTGACCGCCCGGCTCGCCGGGCTCACCCCCGAGGAACGGCGCGCCCACCTGCTCGACCTGGTGCGCCGCCAGGCCGCGGCGGCCCTGGGCCACGCCGACGCCGAGGAGGTGCTCGCCGACCGCGCCTTCCGCGACCTCGGGTTCGAATCGCTGACCGCCGTCGACCTGCGCAACCGCCTTGTCACCGCCACCGGGCTGCCCCTCCCGGCCACCCTGGTCTTCGACCGGCCCAGCCCCGCCGCCGTCGCGGCCCACCTCGACGAACGGCTCGCCGCCACCGAGGCGCCCGAACTGCCCCACCTGCTGGACCTGCTGGAACGCTCCCTGCCCGGCACCGGGGCCGACCGCCGGGAACTCGCCGCCCGACTGGCCGCGCTGGCCGCCCGGCTCGACCCGTCCGACGGCCGGCCCACGCCGCTCGGCGGCGAGCCCGGCCCCGACCGCGACCTCGGCCGCGACCCCGAGCTCGACCTGGCGAGTGCCAGCGACGAGGAGCTGTTCGCCGAACTCGACCGCGCCCGGCCCGCCGCCGGCACCGCACTCACCGGAAGGAGTGGCGACGATGGCCGATGAGGAGAAGCTGCGGGACTACCTGCGCCGCGCCCTCGCCGACGCGCGCGACGCCCGACGCCGGCTGGAGCAGGCCGAGTACGAGCGGGGCGAGCCGATCGCCGTCATCGGGATGGCCTGCCGGCTGCCCGGCGGCGCCGACTCGCCCGAGCAGCTGTGGGAGCTGGTCGCCGCCGAACGCGACGCCGTCGGCGCCTGGCCCGAGGACCGCGGCTGGGACACCGACGCCCTCTACCACCCTGACCCGGCCACGCCCGGCACCAGCTACGCCCGGCACGGCGGATTCCTGTACGACGCCGCCGAGTTCGACGCCGCGTTCTTCGGCATCTCCCCGCGCGAGGCCCTGGCCACCGACCCCCAGCAGCGGCTGCTGCTGGAGACCGCCTGGCACGCCCTGGAGCACGCCCGGCTCGACCCGGACGGGCTGCGCGGCAGCCGGACCGCCGTCTTCACCGGGCTGACCGCGCAGGAGTACCACACCCGCCCCGGGGCGGGTGTGGCCGAACTGGAGGGCCACCTGGGCATCGGCAACCTGGCCAGCGTCGCCTCCGGCCGGATCGCCTACACCTTCGGCTTCGAGGGTCCCGCCGTCACCGTCGACACCGCCTGCTCCTCCTCCCTGGTCGCCCTGCACCTGGCCGTGCGCTCGCTGCGGGCCGCCGAGAGCGACCTCGCCCTGGCGGGCGGCGCCACCGTGATGTCCTCGCCCACCGGTTTCGTCGAGTTCTCCCGTCAGCGCGGCCTCTCCCCGGACGGCCGCTGCCGCTCCTACGCGGCCGCCGCCGACGGCACCGGCTGGGCCGAGGGCGCCGGACTGCTGGTGCTGGAGCGGCTCTCCGACGCCCGGCGCCACGGACACCGGGTGCTGGCCGTGGTCCGCGGCACCGCCGTGAACCAGGACGGCGCCTCCAACGGCCTCACCGCCCCCAGCGGCCCCGCCCAGCAGAACGTCGTCCGCCAGGCCCTCGCGGACGCCCGGCTCGCCCCCGGGGACGTCGACGCGGTCGAGGGGCACGGCACCGGCACCACCCTCGGCGACCCGATCGAGGCGCAGGCCCTCCAGGCGATCTACGGCACCGGGCGCGACCGCGAACACCCGCTCTGGCTCGGCTCGTTGAAATCCAACCTGGGCCACACCGCGGCCGCGGCCGGCGTCGCCGGGGTGATCAAGACGGTCCAGGCGATCCGCCACGCCACCCTCCCGCGCACCCTGCACGTGGACCGCCCGACGCCCCACGTGGACTGGGCGGACGGCGGCGTGCGGCTGCTCACCGAGGCGCGGAACTGGCCGGATACCGGACGGCCGCGCACCGCCGGGGTCTCCGCCTTCGGGGTGAGCGGGACGAACGCCCACGTGATCATCGAACAGGCCGAGGAGGTCGAGGAGGTCGAGGCAGCCGAGCAGGCCGACCAGGTACCGGCCACCCCGCTGCCCTGGGTGCTCAGCGCGCGCGGCGAGGCCGCGCTGCGGGCCCGGGCCCGACAGGTCGCCGCCCTGCTGCGGTCCGAGGGCGGCCCCGGGACGGCCGACCTCGCCCGGTCACTGGCCACCCGCACCGCCCGGCACCCGCTGCGGGCCGTCCTGGTGGCCACCGACCGCGCCGAGGCCGCCGACCGGCTGGAGGCCTTCGCCGCCGCGCCCGGCCCGCTCGCCCCGGCCGGGGGCGGCCGGACGGCTTTCCTGTTCACCGGCCAGGGCAGCCAACGCCCGGGCATGGGAGCCGGGTTGTACCGGAGCTACCCGGAGTTCGCCCGGGCCTTCGACGCCGTCACGGCCGAACTCGACCGCCACCTGCCGTTCTCGGTCGCCGACGCCGTGCTGCGCTCCACCGGCGCCCCGGCCGACGCCGAGCGGCTGAACCGCACCGAGTACGCCCAGCCCGCCCTGTTCGCCCTCCAGGCCGCACTGCTGCGACTGCTCGACTCCTGGGGCGTGCGCCCGGACCTGGTGGCCGGCCACTCGGTCGGCGCGCTCGCCGCCGCCCACGCCGCCGGGGTGCTCGAACTCCCGGACGCCGCTGCCCTGGTGGCAGCCCGGGGACGGCTGATGCAGCGCCTCCCGGGCGGCGGTGCGATGGCCGCCCTGGAGGCGAGCGAGGAGGAAGCGGCCGCCGAACTCGCCCGGCACGGCGGCGCGGTGGGCCTCGCCGCGGTCAACGGGCCGCGCGCGGTGGTGGTCTCCGGCGAGGAGCGGCAGGTCGAGGCGGTGGCCGAGGCCTTCCGGGCCCGCGGCCGCCGCGCCACCCGGCTACGGGTCAGCCACGCCTTCCACTCCCACCGGATGGACCCGGTCCTGGACGATTTCCGCACCGCAGCCAAGGAGTTGACGTTCCACCCGCCCGGGGTCGGATGGGTCTCCGACCTCACCGGACGCCTCGCCACGGCCGCCGACCCGGCCGACCCGGACCACTGGGCCGAGCACGCCCGGCGGCCGGTCCGCTTCCTGGACGCCGTCCGCACCCTGCGCGCCGAGGGCGCCACCCGCTTCCTGGAGCTCGGCCCGGACGGCGTCCTCACCGCGCTCACCGGGGACGCCCTCGCCGGGGAGGAGCCGGGCCCGCGCGCCCGCCCGGCCACCCTGGCCTCCGCACTGCGCCGGAACCGGCCCGAGCCCCACACCCTGCTGGCGGCCGTCGGCCGGCTGTACGCCGCGGGCGCACCTGTCGACTGGACCGGCCCCTTCGCCGGGCGGACCGCCCACGAGGTCGACCTGCCCGGCTACCCCTTCCAGCGCACCCGGTTCTGGCTGGACGCCCCCGTCGGCACCCGCGCCCCCGCACCTGCCCTGCCGCACGAGCGCACCCCCGAGCCCCCGCCCCCGGCCGACTGGGCCGAGCGCCACGCCGCCCTGTCCGGCCCCGAACTGCTCGACGCCCTCCTCCTGTTGGTGCGCGCCGAGGCCGCCGCGGTGCTCGGGCACGCCGATCCGGAGGCACTGACCGCCGGGACGGCCTTCGTCGAGCAGGGCTTCGACTCCCTCACCGCCGTGGAGCTCGGCGGCCGGCTGTCCGCCGCGACCGGACTGCGGCTGTCCGGTGCGCTCACCATCCACCACCCCGACCCGCTCGCCCTCGCCGAGCACCTGCACGGCGAACTGGCCCGCCGGCGTTCCGATGCGTCCGGCCCGGTGGAGCCGCTGGCCTCGGTCTACCTGGCACTGTGCCGGGCCGGACGCATCCCGGCCGCCACCCAGGTGCTGGTCTCCGCCTCCGAGCTGCGCACCCCGTTCGGTGCCGAGGACCGGGCCGGGCACGGGGTGGCGCCGGTGGCGCTGTCCGAGGGCCCGGCGCCGCTCGCCCTGGTGTGCTTCCCGGCGCTGACCGCGCTCTCCGGGCCGCACGAGTACGCCCGGTTCGGGCAGGCGCTGGACGGGCGGCGGACCGCCCACGCCCTCCCGGCCCCCGGCTACCGGCCGGGCAGCGCGCTGCCCGACTCCGCGGCGGCGTTCGTCCGACTACAGGCCGACGCCGTCCAGGAACTGTACGGGGAGCGGCCGTTCGCGGTGCTGGGGCGCTCGCTCGGCGGGTGCGTGGCGCACGCCGTCACAGCGGAGTTGGAGCGGCGCGGGCTGCGCCCGGCCGGGCTGGTGCTGGTCGACGCGTACCCGATGGACACCGCCGCGCTGCCGGGCATGGAGTGGTGGATGCCGGCGATGGTCAACGGCATGCTCGACCGGCTCGGCGGCCAACAGCTCACCCTCACCGACACCGGGCTCACCGCGATGGGCGCCTACCTGCGCGCCTTCGGGCCCTGGCAGCCCGAGCCCGTCGCCACCCGCACCCTGCTGCTGCGCGCCGAGCAGCCGCTGCCCGGCACCGCGCAGCGGCCCGGCGGCCCCGATTGGCGGGCCTTCTGGCGACTGCCGCACGAGCGCGCGGACATCCCCGGCGATCACTTCTCCGTGCTGGAGGACCACTCCGACAGCACGGCCGACGCCGTCCACCGCTGGCTCACCGAGCCGGACCGCGGCAGCTGACCAAGAGATCCGACCGACAGACCTGACCGACAGATCCAGAGGAGCTCCACCATGACCCGACCGTTCCGCTTCGGCCTCGGCAAGCTGGCCGTCCCCGACGACGCCGACCACTGGCAGCAGGTGTCCAAGGAGGTCGAGTCCCAGGGCTACGACGTCCTGCTGGTGCCCGACCACCTGGGCCGGACCGCGCCCTTCCCCCCGCTGGTGGCCACGGCGGCCGCCACCGGCCTGCGGGTCGGCACCCTGGTGCTCAACTCCGGCTTCTACCACCCGCCGCTGCTGGCCCGGGAGATCGCCACCGTGGACCGGCTGACCGGCGGCCGGGTGGAGATCGGCCTGGGCACCGGCTACGTGCACGCCGAGTTCCAGGCACTCGGCCTCGACCCGGGCACACCGAGGGACCGGGTGGACGCCCTGGAGCGCACCGTACGGGAGGTGCGCCGGCTGCTCGCGGATCCGGACCACGTACCCGCCGCCGTGCAGGAGCAGGTGCCGCTGCTGATCGCGGGCAACGGCAACCGGGTGCTGCGGCTGGCCGCCGAGCACGGCGACATCGTGGGCTTCATCGGGATGCGCTACGACCCGACCGCGTTCGGCGGGCTTCGGCTCATCCCGCGCGCCGAACTCGCCGAGCGGGTCGCCTACTTCGACCGGGTGGTGGGCGAGCGGGCGGCGCAGGTGGAGAAGAACCTGCTGCTCCAGGCGGTGATCGTGACGGAGGACCGGGACGCCGCGATCCGGCACGTGGCCGCCACCCAGCTGCCGGTGCCGCTGACCGAGCTGGAGCAGACGCCGCTGCTGCTGATCGGCACCGTGCCGCAGATCATCGACCAGGTGAAGGAGCTGCGGGACAGCTTCGGCTTCTCGTACTTCACCGTGATGGACGTCCATCAGGAGGCCTTCGCGCCGGTGGTCGGGGCGCTGGCCGGAACCTGAGGCCGACCGACAACCTGGGTTGTCACTTGATCGGGCGGCCGACCGGACCGGCAGCCGCCCTCCAGGGCGACAACCTAGGTTGTCAGCAGGCCGGAGGCGTCCTCGGTCCGCGGCCAGCGCTTGCGGGCGGCCTGCCGGCTGATCCCCAGCAGCTGGCCGACCTCACCGAAGGACGCCCCGGCGGCCAGCGCCTCCCGGGCCAGCCGGTCGACCTCCTCGGCCGCCGCCAGCCGGGCCGACTCGGCTGCCGCCAGCCCGGCCAGCAGCGCGCCGGACCCGCCGTCACCGGCCACCCCGGCGACCGGCCCGGCCGCACCCGAGCCGCCCGAAGCACCCGCACCACCCGCACCACCGTCCAGCAGCGGCCGCAGGCACGGCCCGAGCAGCTCGACCAGCCGCTCGGCCGGGGCCTGGTCCACCTCGGGCACCCGCAGCAGATAGCGGGTGACCAGCAGACCGAGCGTCACGGAGCCCACCAGGGTCGCCCGCAGCTCGACGTCGTCACCGGTCAGCGCGTCCGCCAGCGGACTGTTCCCGGGGTCGGCGACCGCACAGCGCACCGCCTCGGCGGCCTGCGGGTGGGTGAGCATCGACCGCAGCACCGGCATGCTGCGGTCCGGCCGGCCGTCGACGTCGGCCAGGACGTGCGCCAGCAGTCGCTCACCGAGCCGGTCGGCCGGGCCGCCGAGGGCGCCGCCGAAGCTGAGGCCGATCTCCGAGACGGCGTCGAACAGCTGCTCCTTGGAGCCGAAGTGCTTCATCACCAGGGCCGGGTCCACCCCGGCCCGGTGGGCCACGGCGCGCACGGTGGTCTGCTCGTAGCCGAGTTCGGAGAACAGCTCCCGGGCGGCCGCCAGGATCGCCTGCCGACTGCGGCTGCGCCGCTCGCCGCGCCCACCACCACTGCTCTCCGCCATACCGACTCCTCGCCCGTCACACCGCGACACATTCGTTCAACATTTGTTGACCCACTTCGAGCGCGTCCCTACCATGAAGCAGTCTACAAGCGTCGACCGTGGCCCTGCCCTCGACGCTGCCCTGCCTACGCTCAAGGAGCCGGCCATGACGACCCACGACCAGCCACCCGTGGCCGAGCCGCCCACCCCGCCTGACGGGGAGACGCCGACCACCCCGGCGGCCGACTCCGCCGCCACCCCCCGCCGGGCCGGCGCGACGGCCCTCGCCGTGATCGTCACCTGCCAGCTCATGGTGGCGGTCGACGGCAACATCGTGAACATCGCCCTGCCCCGCATCCAGTCCGGCCTGGGCTTCTCCCCCGACGGCCTGGCCTGGGTGTTCAGCGCCTACTCGCTGGCCTTCGGCGGACTGCTGCTGCTCGGCGGACGGGCCAGCGACGTCCTCGGGCGCCGGCGGATGTTCACCTGGGGCCTGCTGCTCGTGGTCGCCGCCTCGCTGCTCGGCGGACTCGCCCCGAACTCCGCGCTGCTGATCGCCGCCCGCGCGGCCCAGGGCGTCGGCTTCGCCTTCGCCGCGCCCGCCGCGTTGTCCCTGATCGCCGTCACCTTCCGGGAGGGCCCGGAGCGCAGCCGGGCGCTCGGGGTGTTCTCCACCGTCGCCGGGCTCGGCATCACCATCGGGCTGATCCTCGGCGGCCTGCTCACCACGTTCTCCTGGCGGCTGGTGTTCTTCGTCAACGTGCCGATCGGCCTGGCCGCCGTGTTCCTGGCCGCCCGTCACCTCGGCGAGACCGAGAAGCACCCGGCCCGCCCCGACGTCATCGGCGCCCTCACCTCCACCGCCGGCATGACCGCCGTCGTCTACGGGCTGATCAACGCCTCCTCGGCGGGCTGGAGTTCGACCACCACCGGGCTCGCCCTGGTGCTCGGCCTGGTGCTGCTCGGCGCCTTCGCCGTGACCCAGGCGAAGGTCCGGGAGCCGCTGATCTCGCTGCGCCTGCTGGCCCAGCGCGCCCGCTCCGGCGCGTACGCGGTCTTCCTGCTCCTGTTCGCCGCGATGGGCGGCACCTACTTCCTGCTCTCCCTCTACGTCCAGGACGGCCTGGGCCTGGCCCCGCTGACCGCCGGACTGGCGTTCCTGCCGATGGCCCTCGCCCAGTTCGCCACCGCCCGCAGCGCCGCCAAGCTGATCCCCAGGTACGGCGCGAGGACGCTGATCGTCACCGGGGCGGCGCTGATGCTCGCCGACAGCCTGTGGCTCGCCGCCACCGGCCCGCACAGCGGTTACCTCACCGGCCTGCTCGGCCCGCTGGTGCTGCTCGGCGCCGGGCTCGGCCTCGGCTTCGTCCCGCTCAACATGACCATCCTGGCCGGCCTCGCGCCCAAGGAGACCGGCGCGGCCTCCGGGCTGCTCCAGGCCCTCCAGCAGATCGGCCTCTCGCTCGGCGTCGCCGTGCTCGCCACCCTCTACGGCGGCTCGCTGCACGGCGCCCGGAACCCCGACCGGGCCCAGCTCGCCGACGGCCTGTCCACCGCGGTGGTCGCCGCGGCGGCCTTCAGCGGCGTCGCCGTCCTGATCGGCCTCCTCGTCATCACCCGTCCCAAGGCCACCGCCTGACGGGCCGCGCACCTCCAGGGCGTGCCCGGGGCGGACCCGGGCGCGCCTCCCTCTCCGAAAGGCACGCCCATGAGCACCCCGCAGCACCTGCACCTGTCCGCCGCCCTGGACGGAGCCGGCTGGCACCCGGCCGCCCGCCACCGACCGGGCGCCGACCCGAGGCCGTTCACCCTGGACCACTGGGCCGGGCAGGCCCTGACCGCCGAGGCCGCGCTGCTGGACTTCGTCACCGTCGAGGACCCGCTCTCCCGCGCCCCCGGACCCGGCGAGGAGCTGGACCGCAGCCTCGGCCACACCCTGCACCGGCTCGACGCGCTGACCCTGGCCGGTGCCCTCGCCGCCCGGACCGAGCACCTCGGCATCATCCCCACCGTCGTGTTCAACACCGCCCGGCCCGCCCCGATCGCCAAGGCGGTCGCCACCCTGGACCACCTGAGCGCGGGCCGCGCCGGGGTGCGCACCCAGCTCAGCCCCACCAAGCCGATCCCGCTGGAGACCCTGTTCCTGCCCGAGGTCCAGGAACAGCTGCGGAAGAGCTTCGACCGGGCCGCCGAGCTGGTCCGGGTGGTGCGAGCGCTCTGGGACGGCGTCACCGACGAGCAGGCCCTGCACGAGCTGGCCCCCGGCCGGTTCACCGCCCGCGACGGGATCCCGGGCGAGTGGCTGCTCGACCCCGACCCGTCCACCGCCCCCCGCCCGCCGCAGGGCCACCCGGTGGTGTTCACCCTCGCCCACATCAGCGTCCCGTGGCGGTACGGGGCCCAGGTCGCCGACGTGGTCTCGATCACCCCGCACGGCGTCGAGGACGTGCGCACCGCCGTCGCCGAGATCCGCGCCGAACAGCAGGCCGTCGAACGGGCCGGGCAGACCGTGCACGTCTTCGCCGACGTGCTGGTCCACCTGGACGCCGAACCGGGCGCGGCCCGGGCCCGGCGCGAACGCCTGGACGCGGCGCTCGGCACCGAACACACCTCCGACGCCCTCGTCTTCGCGGGCACACCCGCCGAACTCGCCGACCTGCTCCAGGAATGGCAGCAGGCCGGGCTCACCGGATACCGGCTCCGCCCGGCCACCACCGCCCACGACCTCCCCGCGCTCGGCACCGGCCTGGTCCCCGAACTCCAGCGGCGCGGCGCCTACCGCACCGGCTACGCCGAGGAGACCCTGCGCGAGCGGCTGGGTCTGGGCACCGCGCCCTGACCGCCCGCCGGACGGACGGCGGCACGCCGCCCCGCGGCGTGCCGCTCCCCCGCCGACGCGGCCTGGGCGTCGGCGCCCAGGGAGCGCGCCAGCTCGGCCCGGCCCTTGACCCGCAACTTCCGGTAGGTGTGGGTGAGGTGCTGCTCGACCGTGCTGACGGTGATGAAGAGCTGCTCGGCGATCTCCCGGTTGGAGTGGCCGGCCACCGCCAGCTCCGCCACCCGCTGCTCCGAGGCGCTCAGCCCCGAGCCGTCCTCCTCCGCGACCTGCTCCTTCAACCGGGCCGCCAGCGGGGCCAGGCCCGCCTCCTCGGCCGTCGCCAGGGCCCGCCCCAGCGACTCCCGGCCGGCCGGCCGCTGCCCGGCCGCCAGCTGCGCCTCGGCGGACTCCGCCAGGGCCCCGGCCAGTTCCGCCCGGTCCCCGGATTCCGCCAGCAACTCCACGGCCTCCTGGAGGAGTTCGACCCGGCGGGCGGGCTCGCAGGCGGCCAGCGCCCGCAGCGACAGCCCCCGGGTGCGCGGCCGGGCGGCGCCCGGATGGTCGAGCTGGGCCAGCGCCAGCGCCCGGGCCTGCTCCGGGCGGCGCAGCGCCAGCAGCGCCCGGGCCGCGTCGGAGCGCCACGGCAGGAAGGAGGGCAGGTCCAACCCCCAGTCCTCCAGCAGCCGCCCGCAGCGGGTGAAGTCCTCCAGGGCCGCGTCCGCCGCCCCCGCCGCCAGCCGGTGCCGGCCGCGGGCGTGCAGGAACTGCGCGCCGTAACGGGTGCGGGCCAGCCGCTCGGGCGGCGCGGGCAGCCGCAGCTCCGCCTCCGACTTCCCGCCGAGCGCGGCGGAGGAGAGCAGCAGCACCGCCAGCGGCGCGCCCAGCCACACGCCCCACCCGCCTGGCGGCAGCAGCGCCAGCGCCCGCCGCGCGTACCGCTCGGCCGCCCGGACCTGGCCCAGCCGCAGCACGATCTCGGCCAGAGTGGCCGTCAGCAGCGCCTGCCACACCGGGATCCGCCGCTCCACCGCCTGCCGCAGCAGTCCCGTGCACCAGGGCTCCGCCAGGTCGGCCCGGTCCGCGTAGAGCAGCACGTACAGCGCGGACTGCAGCGCACCGTACGTCGCGTCCTCCAACGGCGTGGTGCGCAGCACCAGTTCGCCGGTGCGCAGGTCCTCCGCGGTGCCGCCGGTGTGCAGCACCCGGGGCAGGGCCAGCACGGAGCGGTGCTGCGGCTGGCCGAGGGGCAGGCCGGGCGGCGGCGCGGGACGGCCCGGCGGCACCAGGTGGGGGGCCATCGCCCGCAGGTGCTCCAGGGCGCGGGTCAGCTCGTCGCGGTGCGCGGGGTCGGTCGGGTCCGGGCCGGTGAGGGCCCGGGAGATCTCCGCCTCGGTGCCGTGCCACTGCAGCGTCCGCAGCAGTCCGATGCGGTGCTGCTCCGTCAGCTCGGCGGGGGCGGCGGCCAGCGGGCGGACCAGCCGGTAGGCGGCCTGCGGGTCGGTGCGGAACCGCACGACGGCGCGTTGCAGGGCCAGCTCGGCGTCGCCGGGCGCGGCCGCGGCGGCCAGCGCCAGGCAGGACTCGGCGAAGGCGTGGTCGTCGGCGCTCAGCGCGGCCCGGGCGGCGTCCAGCAGTACCGGCCGGGCCCACGGCTCGGTGGCCTCCCCGGCCGCCAGCAGGTGCGCGGCGACCTGCTCCGGGGAGCCGCCGGATTCGTAGACCAGCCGGGCGGCCCGCAGCTGCCGGGCCGCGCGCTCCCGCTCCGGTAATCCGTCGAGCACGGCCCGGGCGGCCGCCGTGCCGCGCAGTCGGCCGTCGACGACCAGTCCGCCCGCGGTCAGCGCGGCCAGCGCGGCCCGGGCCGGACGGCCCAGCAGCTGCGGCAGCAGGGCGGTGGAGCCGGACTCGGCCAGCACGGCCAGCGCCCGGGCCGGCTCGACCGCCGCGGCCCCCGCGCGGCTCAGGCAGGCCCGGACGGCCAGCGCGTACGCCGGTCCGGGCACCGGCTCCGCGGACGGGCCGTCGCCTCCGCAGTCCTCGGCGAGGGCGCGCAGCAGCAGCGGGTTGCCGCCGGTCAGCCGGTACCACGCGGGGAGCCGGGTGGCGGGGGCTCCCAGCAGGCCGGCCAGCAGCTGGCCGGTGCCGTGCTCGCTCAGGCGGTCGACCCGCAGCCGGGTGAAGCGCGGCAGGCGCAGCAGGGCGGTGCGCCAGTCGCGGTCGGGGCCCGGGTCGGCCGGCGGGTCGGGCTCGGTGACGACCAGCAGGACGGGGGCGGTCGGGGCGCAGGTGGCCAGGTGGAGCAGGGTCTGCCGGGAGGCCGGGTCGGCGTGCTGGAGGTCGTCGACGGCGAGCACCAGCGGGGTGCGGGCGGCCAGCTCGTGCAGCAGCAGCCACAGGTCCTGGTCCACCCGCGCGGGGACGCGTCCGGTCGCCGGCAGGTCCTCCGCGCACGGTTGGGCGGTGTCGGCCGCCCCGAGCAGGGCCAGTGCCGCCGTCCGCACGGCCCGGGGCAGTGCGGGCCGGCGCAGCAGCTGGTCCAGCACGCCGAAGCGCACGTCGCGCTCCGAGCAGCGGGCGGTCGCGGTGAGGAGGGTCGCACCGCGGGCCTCGGCCACCGTGCCGAAGGCCCGGAGCAGTTCGGTTCTGCCGCAGGCGGCCGGCCCGGAGAGGGCGAGCGTTCCGCCGCTTCCGTCCAGGCAGTCGTCCAGCAGGCTTGCGAAGCGGTCCAGTTGTGTGTCGCGTTCGACAGGATTCACATCTGCTCCCCGTTGTGCCGGCTGGGGCGGGCCGAGTTCGCTGGCCCGCCCTGGTGCTGTTCCGCGCTGTTCCGTTCGCGCTGATCCGCGCTGTTCCCCTGCTCGGCCGCAGGCGTCGTCCGCGGCCGACCGCTCAGCCGACCCGGCTCCCTCCCGTCACCGACTGCAACAGGCTTCTGGTGTAGGGGTGTTCGGGGTGGTCGAACACCTCGTCCACCCCGCCGGACTCCACCAGCTCACCGTCCTTCAGCACGATCAGCCGGTCGCTCATGTGGTGCACCACACCCAGGTCGTGCGAGACGAACAGCAGGGCCAGGCCCAACTCCCGCTGCAACGACACCAGCAGGTCCAGCACCTGGGCCTGGACCGACACGTCCAGCGCCGACACCGGTTCGTCGCAGACCAGCAGACGGGGACCGGTGGCCAACGCCCGGGCGATCGCCACCCGTTGGCGCTGCCCGCCGGACAGCTGGGCCGGGCGGCTGCGCAGCAGCACCGCCGGCAGCCCGACCTGGTCCAGCAGCTCGGCGGCCCGCGCGTCCCGGGCGGCGCCGCGCGGCACCCCGGTGACGGTCAGTGCCTCCCCGACGATCCGGCGCACGTCGTGGCGCGGGTCGAAGGAGCTCAGCGGGTCCTGCTGCACCAGCTGCAGCAGTCCCCGGCGGGGGCGGCGCCGGCGCTCCGCCAGGCCGCTCCAGGGCTCCCCGGCGAAACGGACCGTGCCGGCGTCCGGTTCGAGCAGGCCGAGCACGATCCGCGCCACCGTGGTCTTCCCGGAGCCGGACTCGCCGACCAGCCCCAGCGTCTCGCCCGCCGCCACCGAGAACGACACGTCCCGCACCACCGGGTGGGCGGTGCCGGCGGGGGCCCGGTAGGTCTTGGAGACTCCCGCCACCTCCAGCAGCACCTGTCGGTCCGCGGCGTGCCGCGCCGGGCCGGTACGGCCGACGCTCGGACGGGCCTCGGCAGCGGGCAGCGGACGGTCCGGGTACCAGCAGCGGACGCTGTGGCCGGCCGGCCCGTCCAGGGCGGCCGACGCATCCGGATCGGTCGGCCCGTCCGCAACGGCCGGCCCGTCCAGGGCGGCGGGCAGCGCCCGGCGGCAGCGGTCGTCGGCGAGCGCGCAGCGGGCCGCGTACGGGCAGCCCTCGGGCCCGGCGGCCGGGCGCGGCGGCTGCGGCACCGACAGTGGCAGGCCCTTTCCGGCCCGGCTGGGCACCGCCGCGAGCAGCGCCCTGGTGTACGGGTGCCGCGGGTCGCCGAGCACCTGCCCGGCCGTGCCCTGCTCGACCACCACGCCCGCGTACATCACCGCCACCCGGTGCGCCAGCCGTTCGACCACCGACAGGTCGTGGCTGATCAGCAGCAGTGCCGTGCCCTGGCCGACCAGGTCGCCCAGCAGGTCCAGCACCTGCGTCTGAACGGTGGCGTCCAGCGCGGTGGTCGGCTCGTCGGCGATCAGCAGTTCCGGGCCGGCCGCCAGTGCCGAGGCGATCAGCGCGCGCTGGCGCAGTCCCCCGGACAGCTGGTGCGGGTACTGCCGGGCCCGGCGGGGCGGCTCCGGGACGCCGACGTCCGCGAGCAGCTCCAGCACCCGCTCACCGGTGTGGGCCCGGTCGACCGTCCGGTGGGTGCGCAGGGCCTCGGCGATCTCGGCGCCGACGGTGCGCAGCGGGTCGAGCGATACCAGCGCGTCCTGGAGGACCAGGCCGATCCGACGGCCGCGGACCCGCTGCCACTGTCGCTCGGTCAGGGTGCCGAGGTCGAGGCCGTCGAACTCCAGCCGCCGTGCCCGGACCCGGGAATCGCGGCCGGTCAGGCCGACCAGGGTCCGCGCGGTGACGCTCTTGCCGGAGCCGGACTCGCCGACCAGGGCGAGGCATTCACCGCGCCGCAGGGTGAGCGAGACGTCGCGGACCACGCCGCGGCCCGTCCCGAAGGCCACCTGGAGGCCGTCGACGGCGAGCAGCGGGGCGGGCGGGTTGCCGGTCACGGTGACCTCCGGGTGAATCGCTGCTGGAGGTGGCGGCCGACGACGGTGACGGCGGCCACGGTGACGGTGACGGCCGCGCCCGGGAACACCCCGAGCCACCAGGCGGTGGCCAGGAAGCCGCGGCCCTCGGAGAGCATCGCCCCCCACTCGGGCGACGGCGGGCGCGGGCCCAGGCCGAGGAAGCTCAGTCCGGACGCCGCGATCAGCGCGGTGCCGAAGCCCACGGCTGCCAGGGTCAGCAGCGGCGCCAGCGAGTTGGGCAGGACGTGGCGCAGGACCAGTGAGCGGCGTGGCACGCCGAGCGTGACCGCCGCCTCGACGTAGCCGGAGCGGCGCACCAGCAGGGCTTCGGAGCGCACCATCCGCCCGTAGCCGGGGACCAGGGCGATCCCGATGGCGAGCACCAGGTTCCCGGTGCCGGTGCCCAGGACGGCGATCACCAGCAGCGCGAGCAGGGTCGCGGGCAGGGCCAGCAGGACGTCGGCGGCGCGCATCAGCAGCCGGTCGGCGAACCGGCCGCCGAGGGCGGCGGCCAGGCCGACCGCCGCGCCGCCGGTCACCGCGACCGCGGTGGAGCCGAAGCCGAGCGCCAGGGCCGGTCCGGCGCCGTGCGCCAACCGGGAGAGGACGTCCCGGCCGAGCTGGTCGGTGCCCAGGAGGTGGGCCGCGCCCGGGGGTTGCAGGGCGTTCAGCGGGTCGGTCGCGGTCGGCGACAGGTCGGTGAACAGGCCGGGGAACAGCCCGGCCAGCACGATCAGCAGCAGCACCGCGCCGGCGGCCAGCACCGCCGGGGGCGGCAGCCGGGCGAGCCTGCGGGCCAGGGCCGGGGGGACGAGGGGCGGGGACGCAAGGGACACCTGGTCACCTGCTCCCGAGTCGGGGGTCGAGCACGCCGTAGAGCAGGTCGACGGCCGTCGAGATCACCACGAACACCAGCGCCGACAGCAGCACCACGCCGATCACCACCGGCACGTCCCGGCTGTTGACCGCGGCCAGCACCAGCGAGCCGACCCCGGGGCGGCCGAACACCGACTCCACCAGCACCGTCCCGCCGAGCAGCGAGCCGGTGAGCCAGCCGGTCAAGGTCACCAGCGGGACCGCCGAGTGCCGTAGCGCGTGCCGCACCACCAGGCCGGAGCGGCCGAGGCCGCGGGCGCGCACCGTCACCGCGAACGGCTGGCCGAGGGCCGCCTCCAGCCCCTCCCGCAGGACCTGCGCGAGTGTCCCGGCCAGCGGCAGCGCCAGGGTGACGGCGGGCAGCACCAGTGCGGCGAAGCCGTCCGCGCCCGCCACCGGGAACAGCCGCAGGTGGAACGAGAACACCGTGAGCAGCACCAGGCCCAGCCAGTAGGAGGGGGTGGAGACCGCCACCAGCTCCCAGACGCCGGACAGGGCCCGCAGTGCGGGCGGCCGGCCGGCCGTCGCGACCGCCGAGAGGACGGCGACGAGCAGCGCCAGCACCACGGCGGCCAGCGCGAGTTGGACGGTCGGTCCGAGCTGTTCGGTGATCAGTCCGGAGACCGGGCGCTGGAGCTGGTAGGACTGTCCGAGGTCCAATCGCAGCAGGCCGCCCAGGTAGTGGAGGTACTGCAGGGCCACCGGCTGGTCGTAGCCGAGCTGGTGGCGGATCGCCTCGCGCACCTCGGGCGGGGTGGTGGTGGCCGGGCCGAGCAGTGTGGCGACGGGGTCGCCCGGGATCAGTTGCAGTGCCCCGAAGGCGAGGGTGGCCGCACCGAACATCACCGCCACCGCGCCGGCCAGGCGTCGCGCACCTCGGGCCGGGGCGCGACGCCTGG
>NZ_JBEOSP010000047.1:0-38729 GCF_040303105.1 Kitasatospora sp. NPDC096128
GATCCGCACCGCCGGATCCGCCGCCACCTCCCCCAGCAACCGCACCAGAGCCGCCGCCATCCGCTCCACCGTCGACCGGTCGAACAGGTCGACGGAGTACTCGACGGAGCCGGTGAGCCCGTTCGGGGCGCCGTCCGCCGTCAGGGCCTCGGTCACCCCGATGTTGAGGTCGAACTTGGCGACCCTGATCCCGAGCGGCTCGCTGTCCGCGGTCAGCCCGGGCAGGTCGAGGCGGGCTTCCTCGTTGTTCTGCAGGACGAACATCACCTGGAACAGCGGGTGCCGGGCCGTGGAGCGGACCGGGTTGAGCTCCTCGACCAGACGGTCGAAGGGCACGTCCTCGTGGGAGTGGGCGTCCAACTGCACCTCCCGCACCCGGGACAGCAGTTCGGTGAACCGCGGGTCCCCCGAAGTGTCGGTGCGCAGCACCAGCGTGTTGACGAAGAACCCGACCAAGCCGTCCAGCGCCTCGTCGGAACGCCCCGCCGTCACCGACCCGACCGGCACGTCCGTCCCGGCCCCGAACCGGGTCAGCAGCGCGGCCAGCGCCGACTGCAGCACCATGAACAGCGTGACCCGCTGCGAACGCGCCAACTCCGCCAGCGCAGCGTGCAGTTCGGGTTCGATACGGAACGGCAGCGCGTCGGCCCGGGCGCTCAGGGTGTGCGGCCGGGGGCGGTCGAAGGGCAGCGTCAGCTCCTCGGGACTGCCGGCCAGGACCTCCTTCCAGTGGGCGAGTTGCTGCGAGAGCAGGCTCTCGGGGTCGGTGTCCTCGCCGAGGACTTCACGCTGCCAGCGCGCGTAGTCGGCGTACTGCACGGGCAGCGGCTCCCAGCCGGGCGCCTCCCCCGCACGGCGGGCGGTGTACGCGGTGGCGAGGTCGCGCAGGAACGGGCCCTGCGACCAGCCGTCGCCGGCGATGTGGTGCAGCACCACCAGCAGCACGTGCTCGCGCCGGCCGAGCTCGAACAGGGTGATCCGGACGGGGAGTTCGCCGCTCAGGTCGAAGGCCCGGGCGGACGCCGAGTCGAGCAGGGCGGGGTAACCCGCCGGGTCGGCAGTGCAGTCGACGACATCGCAGACGAGATCCGCGGCCGCGGTGCCCACCGGTACCACCCGGGGCTCGGGGACCCCTGCGACGGCCGGGAAGACCGTCCGCAGGGCCTCGTGCCGGGTGACCACGTCCACGGCCGCCTCCCGCAGCGCGTCCCGGTCCAGTTCGCCGTGCAGTCGCAGGGCGAACGGCAGGTTGTAGAGCGGGCCGGGCCCCTCGATCTGGTCGACCAGCCACAGGCGCTGCTGCGCAAACGAAACCGGGATCACGGATCTGTCCTTACGTCACTGTGCGGGAGGGGTCACGCCGGGAGGACGGCGGGCAGGGCGCCGGCGGGCAGGGCCGCCGGAGCGACACCGGGGCGGCAGGCGAGGAGGTCGACGGGCTCGCCCATCACGACGGCGATCCTGCGGTCGCCCGTGAAGGGGTCGCGGCCGTGCGAGGTCGAGACGTTGTCGACCAGGAGCAGGTCGCCCCGCTGCCACGGCTCCCGTACGGTGGCCTCCTCGTAGGCCCGGTTGATGCTCGCCACCTCGTCCTCGGTGAGCGGGACGCCGTCGCCGATGCCGGTGTTGAAGGGCAGGCCGTCCGGGCCGAACTCCTCGGTGAGGGCCTCGCGGATGACCGGGTCCAGCGACCACTCGCTCCAGAAGGCCATGTGGTTGAACCAGACCTCCTCGCCGGTGCCCGGGTGGACGACGGTGCCGGGGCGCAGCTGGCGGGTGCGCAGCCGACCGTCCTCCTGCCACTCCCAGCCGATGTGGTTCTCGGTGCAGTAGGCCTCGACCGCGGCCGGGTCCTCGGTGGCGAAGGCGGTGCGCCAGTCCAGCGAGACGTACTCGGAGTAGGTGCGGGTAAGGGTCCAGCCGGTGGCGCGGACCCGCTCCAGGACCGTGGCCGGGAGGTTGGCCAGGACTTTGCGGCAGTCCGCGACCGGGGTGGCGCCGCCCTCGGCGGGGGCGATCAGGCAGGCGAACAGCAGCAGCCCCGGGAAGGTGAGGGTGTAGCTGTTCTCGTTGTGCATCCGGATCGCCTGGTTCGGCGGCAGGTCGGTGGAGGAGGCGACGCCGTTGCCGAAGTCGCTGCGCGGGGTGGCCTTCTCCCGGTACGGGGTGGGGTTGGGGAGCAGGACGTCGCGGACCGCCGCGACGTCCTCGCTGGTGGCCACCGGCAGGCCGCGCAGGAAGACCGCGCCGTGCTCGGCGAGGGCCTGCGCGATCTGCCGGTGGTGCTCGCGCAGCCAGCCGACGGCCGCGGTCATGCTGTCGATGCCGGGGATCCGGGTCAGCGCAGGGCGGCCCGGCTCGATCTCCCAGTGGAGTGTCTGCGCCATCGTCCCGGGCCCTCAGCCGGCCAGCGCGGCGACGAGGCTCGCCGGGCGGATGTCGGTCCAGTTCTCCTCGATGTGGGCGAGGCAGGCCTGGCGGGTGTCCTCGCCGAAGACGGCCGTCCAGCCGGCCGGGACGTCGATCCAGCTCGGCCAGAGCGAGTGCTGGTTCTCCTCGTTGACCAGGACCTGGTAGGTGCTGTTCTCGTCCTCGAAGGGGTTCGACATGGGTGGTTCCTCCGTCGGGTGGGCGTGCGATGCACGGTGGACTGGTGGTGGGTGGGGTGGGGCGGACGGACGGGCGTGGTGCCCGCGGGGCGGGCGGGCCGTCCGGATGCCTCCACGCTATCGGCGGGATCCGCCGCCGCCCGGCAGGAATTCCGGCAGCTGGGCGGAAGTTCAGCGGGCGATCAGGCGCACCGGGAAGCGGTCCAGGCCGAAGTTGATGATCGAGCGGTTGTACTGCACCGGGCCGGTCTGCTCGATCCGCTCGACCCGCGACAGCACGGCCTCGAACAGGGCGGTCAGCTCGGACTTGGCCAGCGGCGCGCCGATGCAGTAGTGGGCGCCGAGACCGAGCGCCAGGTGCCGGTTGGGGGACCGGTCGAGCAGGATGTCGTGCGGGCGGTCGAAGACGGCCGGGTCGCGGTTGGCGGCCCAGGTCCAGACGACCACCCGCTCCCCCTTGCGGATCGGTTGGCCGCCGAGTTCGGTGTCCCGGGCGGCGACCCGCAGGGTGTGCAGGCCGACCGAGGTCCAGCGCAGCAGTTCGTCCAGCGCGGCGCCCATCTCGGCCCGGCCGCTCCGCAGGTCTTCCCAGAGCCGGGGCCGCTGGACGACGGCGAGCAGGCCCATCACGGCCGTGTGGCGGACCGTCTGCACGCCGCCGACCACGATGTTGTCCAGGTTGAGCACGACGTCCTCGACCGGCAGCAGCCGGCCGGCGACCCGGTAGGTGGCCATCTTGCTGATCAGGTCGTCGCGCGGGTCGGCCCGGCGCTTCATCACCTGGTGCATCAGGTACGGGATGAGCCGCTGGTGGCCGGCCCGGCGCTCCTCGGCGGTACGGCCCAGGAAGGCGTCGTCGCAGACCTTGACGACCATCTCGCGGTCCTGCTCGGGGACGTCCAGCAGGTCGCACATCACGGTCAGCGGCAGCGGGGCGACCACGTCGACCAGGTCGACCTCGCCCTGCCGCACCGCCCCGTCGACGATCCGGTTCGCCAGGTCGACGATCCCGGCCCGGGTGCCGCGCACCCCGCTCGGCGAGAAGAACGGGACGACAGGGGCGCGCAGTTCGCGGTGCCGGGGCGGATCGGTCAGGGCCATCATCCGGCCGGCGCCGACCGGCGTGTTGCCGGCGCCCGCTCCGAGCAGCGAGCCCTCCTCGGAGCTGTAGGTGGCGGTGTCCTTGAGGACCTCCGCGGCCAGGTCGTAGGAGAGCACCGACCAGACCGGTCCGTCGGTCGCGGTCTGCGAGCGCTGCACCGGGGCGGCGCTGCGCAGCCCGTCGACCAGTTCCGGGACGTCGGGGCGCTCCCACAGGGCGGGGTCGCTCAGGTCGGGGGCCGACGGTGCGGCCGGGGCGGGGATCAGATCGAGAGCGGGCGCAGCCACGGCTCCTCCTTGCCGGTACGGGCGGGCTCGCGCCCGATGATCGAGGTCAGGACGTCCACCGGGCCGGGCTGTTCCACGGTCGCCAGCAGGTGGCCGCCGGGGACGACGGCGAGGCCGAAGTCCCCGCTGGTGTGCCGCGCCCAGCCGGCCAGCCGGGGGGCGTCGAGCATCGGGTCGGCGTCCCCGGCGATCGCGTAGAGGTCGGCGGCGAGCGGCGGCCCGGCGCGGTGCCGGTAGGTGTCGCGGATGGTCAGGTCGGTGCGGACGGCGCTCAGTGCGAGCTCCCTCAACTCCGGTGCTGCTTCGATGAGTTCGCCCATGCCGGCCAGGCGCAGCAGGTCCTCGGCGGTGCACTGGGGCGGGGTCGGGCCGGCCCAGTCGCCCGGCGGCGAGGCCGAGGCGGCGATCACCGCGTCCGGGCGCTGCCCGGCGGGCAGGGCCCGGGCCACCTCGTAGGCGAGCAGCGAGCCGAAGCTCTGCCCGTAGAAGCCGAACCGGCCGTGCAGGTGCGGGTGCAGGGCCTCGACGACGTCGGCGACCAGCCGGTCGAAGTCCGCGGGCATCGGCTGGCGCCCGCGGCCGCCACGGGCGGGCATCCGCAGCGCCCAGACCTCGGCTGCCGGGGCCAGCGCGTGGCCGAGCGGGGTGAAGGCGGTGGCGTCGCCGCCGGCGTGCGGGAAGCAGAACAGCCGGTACGGGTTGTGCTGCTGCGGGGCCGGCACGAACAGCCAGTCGCCCTCGATCCGGGGGCGGGGGGCGGTCACCGGGCGCCCGCCCCGCTGCCGACCAGGGCCGGGCGGCGCGGCGCGCCGGCGCGGGTGGCCCGGCGTACCGTCTCGGTGAAGTCGGCGAGGTCGCGGGAGTCGAGCAGGTGGCGCAGCTGGATCTCGATGCCCAGTGCGCGGCGCAGCAGGTGGGTGACCCGGAGCGCGGCGAGCGAGTGTCCGCCGAGGCCGAGGAAGTCGTCGTCGGGACGCAGGTCGGTGCGGTCCAGAACGGTCCGCCACACCTCGGCGACCTGCTCGGCGACCTCGTCGGCCGGGCTCGTGGGGTCGGCCGGGGCGGCGGACTCCCGCTGCGGGTGGGCCGCGGGCAGGGCGGCGTGGTCGACCTTGCCGTTCGGGGTGAGCGGCAGGGCGTCCAGGACGACCACGGCGGCCGGGACGAGGTGCGCGGGCAGCAGGGTCCGGACGTGGGCGAGGACGGCGTCGGAGTCCGGCGCCCCGGGCCCGGTGGTGGTGACGTAGCCGACCAGCTGCTGGTCCCCGTGCTCGGTGCGGTGGACCGTGACGGCCGCCGCGGGCACCTGCGGGTGACGGGTGAGGGCGGCCTCGATCTCGCCGGGCTCGATCCGGAAGCCGCGCAGCTTGACCTGCCGGTCGGCCCGGCCGCCGAAGCGCAGGGTGCCGTCCTCGGCATACCGGGCGAGGTCGCCGGTGCGGTACATCCGGGCGCCGGGGGTGAACGGGGAGGCGACGAACCGCTCGGCGGTCAGGGCGGACCGGCGCAGGTAGCCGTGGGCCAGGCCGGGCCCCTCGACGTACAGCTCGCCGGTGGCGCCGGCGGTGACCGGGCGCAGCCGCTCGTCCAGCAGGTGCAGGCCGACGCCGGGCAGCGGGCCGCCGAGGTGCGGCGCCGCGCCGGCGATCCGGGTGGCGGTGGAGTCGACCGTGCACTCGGTGGGCCCGTACAGGTTGAGGGCGTCGAGGCCGCCGGAGACCAGCTCCGCCCAGGTGCGTTCCGGCACCGGCTCGCCGCCCATGAACAGGCGCACCCGGCGGGCGCCGAACGGCTCGCGCAGCAGTTCCCAGTGCGAGGGGGTGAGGTCCAGGTCGGTCACGCCGTGCTCGTCGAGCAGGGCGACCAGCCGGGCCGGGTCGGTGCGGGTCTCCCGGTCGATCACCACGACGGTGTCGCCGCGGCACACCCGGGCCCACTGCTGCACCGAGGCGTCGAAGGAGACGCTGGCGCTCCAGCCGACCACCCCCGGCTCGGCCCGGTAGAGGTCGAGCCCGGCCAGGCCGGCGAGCAGCGCGGCGACCCCGCCGCGGGTGGCCTGGACGCCCTTGGGGGTGCCGGTGGAGCCGGAGGTGTGGATGACGTAGGCGGCGTCCCGCGCGGTGGTCGCGGTGTCGGGGCCGACCGGGCCGGTGGCGTCCGGGGCGAGCTCCGGCACGTCTTCGGCCAGCGGCACCCGGCCCCGGCCGGCCGTCAGGAGGAGGGAGATGCCGGCGTCGCCGGCCATGAAGGCGAGCCGCTCCGCCGGGTAGTCCGGGTCGAGCGGCACGTAGGCAGCGCCGGCGCGCCAGACCGCGAGCAGGGCGACCAGCAGGTCGGTGGTCCGGGGCAGGTGGACACCGACCCGGTCGCCGCGGCCGATGCCGTGGGCGCGCAGCGCGCCGGCCAGGGCGGCGGTGCGAGCGGCCAGCTCGGCGAAGGTCAGCGCGCCGTCGGTACCGCGCACGGCGGTCCGCCCGGGGGCGGCCTCGGCGGCGGCCAGGAACGCGGCGAGCGGGTCGATGTGGCTGGTGGTCATGTGGGGTGCTTCCTCTCGGGCGGGGTGCGGGTTCGGTGCGGGTCGGGGCACGGGGCCGGTCGCGGGGCTCGTGGGACCGCCCGTGGGACTGCTGCTGGGACTGCTGCTGGGGCCGCTCATCCGGCGGCCGCCGGCGCGGCGGTCACGGCCGCGTCCAGTTCGGCCAGGGCCGCCGCGTAGGCGTCGATGAAGGTCTCGGCGAGCGCGTCCGGCACCACGGACCGCTGGTGGTCCACGGCCAGCAGCACGCGGTCGGAGACCGGGTCCTGGATCAGCGAGGCGCCGAAGGCGAAGCTGTTGGGCTCGTGCCGCATGGTCGGCTCGCAGCCGATCCGGCCGTCCACGATCCGGGCGTCGCTCAGCTGCCCGAGCGCGTGGAAGCGCAGGAAGCCGAACTGGCTGTCCAGCCGGGTGCCGGCCATCAGCCGGGCCAACCGGGCGATCGGGACGCGGCGGTGCGGCATCATCTCCAGCTCCTCCCGGTGCACGGCGCGCACCAGGGCGAGCGGGTCACCCTCGACGGGCTCGGCGACCAGCGGCACGGTGTTGAGGAACAGCCCGTACACCTCGGTGCCGCCCCGGCGCTCCAGCCGGCCGTTCATGGCCAGTCCGGTGGTGACCCGGTCGCGGCCGGTGATCCGCTGGAGCGCCCGCAGGTGGGCGGCGAGCGCCACCGACTTGACCGGGACGGCGGCCGCGTCGGCCACCCGGCGCAGTTGGCCGGGGGCGTCGGGCAGGACGCGTTCCACCGTGCGGGCCAACTCGTGGGTGGACCCCGCGCCCTCCCAGAGCACGCCGCTGACGCCGTCGAGCTTGGCGCGCCAGTAGTCGAGCGCCTCGGGGTCGTCGGCGGCCTCCCGTTCGACCGCGACGAAGTCGCGGAAGGCGGAACCGGGCGGCGCGGCCGGCGGGGCGCCCGGGTCGGCGGCCAACGCGGTGTGCCGCTCCAGGAGTTCGGTGAGCAGCGAGGTGAAGCTCCAGCCGTCCAGGATGGCGTGGTGCTCGGAGACGGTGAGCTGGAAGGACGCGTCGTCGAGCCGTTGCACGGTGACCCGGAAAAGCGGCGGCTCCATCAGGTCGAAGGGCGTCGAGCGGTGCTGCTCGAAGACGGCGGTGATGCGTGCCTCGCGCCGCTCCTCCGGAGCCCCGCGCAGGTCCTCGAAGCCGACCGGGGGCGGCAGTTCGCCGTACACCAGCTGGAGCGGCTCGCGGTGGCCGGCGAGGTCGAGGCCGGTGCGCAGGACCGGGTGGCGGCCCATCGCCTCCGCGACCGCGCGGCGGAACGCGTCCTCGTCCAGCGGGCCGGCGATCCGGTAGCTGTTGACGTTGTGGTAGCTGTCGGTCGCCCCGGCGATCTCCATGTGGAAGACCATGCTGAGCTGCATGGACACCATCGGGTAGGCGTCCACCACGGTGGTCGGGAGTTCGGCCCGCACGTCGGCGTCGACCAGGGCGAACGGCTCGGCGGTGCCCGCCGCGTCGGCCACCGGCCGGGCCAGCGGGGCGAGGGCGGCGACGGTCGGGGCGTTGAAGACGTCCCGCAGGGTGACGGCCCAGCCGCTCTCGTGCAGCGCGCCGGCCAGCTGGACGGCGCGGATCGAGTCGCCGCCGAGGTGGAAGAAGTCGTCGTGCACGCCGATCCCGGTGATGCCGAGGACCTGCGACCACACCTCGGCGATGCTTTGCTCGACCGGGGTGCGGGGGGCGACGTGGCCCGCCTCGGCGCGCGGCGCGGCGGGCGCGCTGGGTGCGGGCAGGGCCCGGCGGTCGACCTTGCCGTTGACGGTCAGCGGCAGGGCCGCCAGCACGGTGACGCTCGCCGGGATCATGTAGTCCGGCAGCGAGCGGGCGAGGAACTCGCGCGTCCCGGCGGGCTCGCGCCCGGTGACGTACGCGGCGAGGCGCTGGTCGTGGACGGTCACCACGCAGCCGTCCACGTCCGGGTGGGCGGCCAACGCGGCCTCGATCTCGCCGAGTTCGATCCGGAAGCCGCGCAGCTTGACCTGGAAGTCGGCCCGGCCCAGGTACTCCAGTCCGCCGTCGGGCAGCCGCTTGGCCACGTCGCCGGTGCGGTAGAGCCGGGCTCCGGGGGTGGCCGCGTACGGGTCGGCGACGAAGCGGGTGGCGGTCAGCCCGGGCCGGCCCCAGTAGCCGTGGGCGAGGCTGCCGCCGCCGATGTACAGCTCGCCGGGCACGCCGATCGGGCAGGGCCGCAGCCAGTCGTCGAGCACCACGGCGCTCAGGTGCGGCATCGGATCGCCGATCAGGCTGCGCTCGAAGCCGTCCGCCCCGTCGATGTCGTGGGTGGTGACGTGGACGGTGGTCTCGGTGATCCCGTACAGGTTGCACATCCGGGCCCGGGGCCGCGGCTCCAGGGCGTACCAGCGTTCCACCACCGCCGGGTCCAGGGCCTCGCCGCCGAGCATCACCTGCTTGAGCGCGGGCAGCGCGCGCGGGCGCCGGCGCAGGGCGAGTTCGAGCTGGCGCAGTGCGGACGGGGTCAGGCAGAGGAAGGAGACGCCCTCCTCGGCGAGGAGTTCCGCGAACTCCTCCGGCGAGCGGCTGGTGACGTAGGGGACGACGACCAGCCGGCCGCCGTGGTGCAGGGCGCCCCACAGCTCCCAGACCGTCCAGTCGAAGGCGTAGCTGTGGAAGAGCGTCCACACCTCCTGGCCGTCCTGCGGGGTGAAGGCGAAGTGCCCGGCCCCGGCCGCCATCAGGCGGCTGACGTGCTCGTGGGCGACGGCGACGCCCTTGGGGCGGCCGGTGGAGCCGGAGGTGAAGATGATGTACGCGGTGTCCGCCGGGCGGACCTCCACCTCCGGACGGCCGGTCGGTCGGGCGGCCAGCTCCTCGGTGCGGACGCCGGGTTCGAAGACCTGCCAGGGCCCCTCCGGGACCCGCTCGGGCCGGTCGGTGAGCACCACGGCGACCTCGGTGTCGCCGAAGACGGCGGCCGCCCGGTCGGCCGGCGCGGTCAGGTCCACCGGCACGTAGGCGGCACCGGCCTTGAGCACACCGAGGACGGACACCGGGATCGCCTCGGTGCGGTCGAGCAGCAGGCCGACCCGGTCGCCGGGGCGCACCCCGCGGGCGATCAGGGCGTGCGCCAGCCGGTTGGCCCGCTCGTCCAGCTCGCGGTAGCTCAGCGCGACGGCGCCGCAGCTGACGGCGGTGCGCTCGGCGTGGGTGTCGGCCGCCTCCTCGAACAGCCGGTGCAGGCTGCGCCCGGCGGGGACGTCCGGCGCCGGCCCGGCGGGCGCGACCGTCCCGGCGAGTTCGCGCACCGTACGGTCGGGCTGCTCCAGCGCGCCGGCCAGCAGGGCCCGCCAGTCGTCGCTCATCCGGCGCACCGTGTCGGTGTCGAACAGGTCGGAGCGGAACTCGACCTCGCCGCGCAGTTCGCCGTCGTCGTAGACGGACCAGGTCAGGTCGTACTTGGTGGTGCCGTTGGAGTGCACCCGGCGGTCCGCGTGGACCGGCCCGAAACCCAGCGGGGCCCGGTTCTCGGCGTGGGAGCCGAACACCACCTGGAAGAGCGGGGTGTGCCGGGTGGAGCGCTCGACGCCGAGGTGGTCGACGACGGTGTCGAAGGGCACGTCGAGGTAGCCGTAGGCCTCGAAGGCCTCGTCCTCGACCCGGTGCAGCAGTTCGCGGAAGGTGGTGCGGGCGCCGAGCCGGATCCGCAGCGGCAGCATGTTGACGAAGTAGCCGACCAGGTCTTCGAGTTCGGGCCGGTCGCGGGTGGTGACCGGGGTGCCGATCACCAGGTCCTCGGCTCCGGTGTAGCGGTTCAGCAGGACGGCGAAGGCGGCCAGCTGCACCATGAACGGGGTGACGCCCTCGGCCTCGGCGAGCGCCCGCACCCGGTCGGCGGTGCCGGCCGGCAGTCCGAAGGCCTCGGTGCGGCCGCGGTGGGTCGGCACGGCGGGACGGGGCCGGTCGGTGGGCAGTTCGAGCAGCCCGGGGGCGCCGGCCAGCCGCTCCTTCCAGTGCGCGAGGTGCTCCTGGTAGGAGGTGGCGGCCTCCTCGGCCGCGTAGTCGGCGTACTGGGCGGTCAGTTCCGGCAGCCGGGGCGGGCGGTGCTCGGTGAGCGCGGTGTAGACCTCGGCGAGCTCGGTCTCGAAGACGTCCGCGGACCAGCCGTCCCACACGATGTGGTGGACGACCAGGACCAGGCTCGCCCCGGCGTCGGAGCGGAGCAGCAGCGAGGCGCGCAGCAGCGGCCCGGTCCCCAGGTCGAACGGGGCGGCCGCCTCGGCGGCGGTCAGCTCCTCGGCCCGGCGGCGCTGTTCGCGGTCCGGCAGACCGCGCAGGTCGGTGACGCCCAGCGGGATGTGCAGACTCTCGCGCACCAGCTGGCAGGGGCCCTCGGGGCGCAGCTCGAAGGTGGTGCGCAGGGCCTCGTGGCGGGCGACCACGGTGTCGATCGCGTGCTCCAGGAAGGCCGGGTCGACCGGCCCGCTGAAGGTGAACACCCAGGGGATGTTGTAGGTGGCGGCCTGCGGGTCCCACCGGTCCAGGAACCACAGGCCCCGCTGGAGCCCGGAGACCGGGGCCACCCGGGCGACGGCCGTGTCGGTGGCAGAACTCACTGTTCTCGTACCTCTCTCGTGCGTGTGCGGTCGGCGGGGGTCAGCGCTGCAGGAGCTGTTCGGCGATGGCGCTCGCCGTCCTGGCCCGGAACACCAGCTGCGGGAGGACGCGGGTGCCGGTCGCCCGGGACAGCCGCATCGCCAGGCGGACCGCGGTGAGCGAGTTGCCGCCGATCCGGAAGAAGTTGTCGTGGCGGTCGACGTGCTCGGCCTTGACCACCTCGCGCATCGCGTCGAGGACCAGGCGCTCGACGTCGGCCGCGCGGCCGGCCTCCGGCTCCCCTGCCGACTCCGGCCCGGCCCCCTCCGGCCCGGACCGCGCCCCGGCGGGCGGGGCCGTGCGGGTCGCCGGTGCCGGGGCGGGCAGGGCGCGGCGGTCGACCTTGCCGTTGGCGTTCAGCGGCAGCGCCTCCAGGACGTCGAGGGTGGCCGGGACCATGTGGGCGGGCAGTTGCTCGGCCAGGCAGGTGAGGATGGACTCGGTGTCGGCGTCCGGCCCGGTGGTGACGACGTACCCGGCGAGCCTGCGGTCCCCGGTGGCCGTCTCGTGGACGGTGACGGCCGCCTCCCGGACGTCGCGGTGCCGGGTGAGCAGGTCCTCGATCTCCCCGGGCTCGACCCGGAAGCCGCGGATCTTGATCTGGTCGTCGGCCCGGCCGGTGATCTCCAGGAGGCCGTCCGCGGTGCGGTGGCCGAGGTCCCCGGTGCGGTAGAGCCGGCGGCCGTAGCCGCCGTGCGGGTCGGCGACGAAGCGGGTGGCGGTCAGCCCGGGCCGGCCCCAGTAGCCGAGCGCGAGGCCGTCACCGCTGGCGTACAGCTCCCCGGTGACCCCCGGCCCGACCGGGCGCAGCGCCTCGTCCAGCACCAGCACGCCCTTGCCGGCGAGCGGGCGGCCGATCGGGATGGACCCGGTGGCGGCGTCCTCCAGGCGGGCGGTGTGGCAGGTGGTGAGGCCGAGGCTCTCCACCGGGCCGTAGCCGTTGGCCACCCGCAGCCCGGGGAACCGTTCCAGGGCCTTGCCGACGTGGGTGACCGAGGCGCGCTCGCCGGCCGTGAAGGCGGTGTGCAGCCCGGAGTAGACGTCCGGGAACTCCTCCAGCAGGAAGTTGAACAGGCTGGCGGAGAGCTGGAGCTGGGTGACGCCGTGGCGGCGGGTCAGCTCGACGATGGCCTCCGGGTCGGGCCGCTGGCCCGGCTGGAGCACGCAGACCCCGCCGAACAGCAGCGCGCCGTACAGCTCCAGGGCGAAGGCGTCCCAGGAGACCGGGGCGCACTGCAGCCAGACCTCGCGGGGGCCGAACCGGGCGTAGTCCTGGCCGAGGTAGGTCGTGGTCAGTGCGCGGTGCGGGACGGCGACGCCCTTGGGGCGGCCGGTCGAGCCGGAGGTGAACATCACGCAGGCCAGGTCGGCGCCGGTGACCGGTGTGTCCGGGGCGTGGTCGGGGGCCCCGGCGAGCAGGCCGGCGACGGCGTCCAGGTCGACATGCTCGCCCGGCCAGTCGAACGGGACCGCCGCGCCGCGGTGGGTGACCAGGTGGCGGGCCCCGCTGTCGGTGGCGGCGGCGGCGAGCCGGGCGGCCGGGAAGTCGGGGTCGAGCAGGGTGTACCCGGCGCCGGTCTTGAGCGCGGCGAGCAGGGCGACCACCAGGTCGAAGCCGCGCTCGACCAGGATGGCCACCACCGTGCCGCGGCCCACGCCCCGGCCGGCCAGGTGGTGCGCCAGCCGGTTGGCGCGGCGCTCCAACTCGCCGTAGGAGAGCTCCGCGCCCTCGGCGATCAGCGCGACGGCCCCGGGGGTGCGGGCGGCGGCGGCCTCGAACAGCCGGTGCACCGGGGCCGCGACGGCCGCGGCCAGGGTGCCGAGCCAGGCCTCGCACAGCGCCTCGACCGTGGCCGGCTCGAACAGGTCGCAGTCGTACTCGAAGCGCCCGGTGAAGCCGGTGCCGCGGTCGTCCACCGAGATCGACAGGTCGAACCGGGAGACGCCGTGCATGTGCAGTTCCCGGGTGACGGCCATGCCGTCGACGGAGAGCGGGCGGGAGTCCAGCGCGTGCATCTCCAGCACGACCTGGCAGAGCGGGTTGCGGTCCTGCGGCGGGTCGGTGACGACCCGGTCCACGATGGCGTCGAACGGGACCTCCTGGTTGCGGTAGGCGCCGATCGAGACGTCCCGGGCCTGGCGCACCAGGTCGAGGAAGTCGGTGTCCGCGCCGACCCGCAGCCGCAGCGGCAGCAGGTTGACGAAGTAGCCGATCATGTCCGCGAGTTCGGGACGGTTGCGGACGTTCACCGGGGCCCCGATCACCAGGTCCGGTGCGCCCGAGCGGCGGTGCAGGGTCATCGCCAGCGCGGCCAGCAGGACCATGTACGGGGTGGCGTCCTCGCCCCGGGCCAGCTCCCGGACGGCCCGGGCCACCGGCTCCGGCACCGCGAAGGAGTGGTGGGCGCCGCGGAACGCCTGGAGCTCGGGGCGCGGGTGGTCGGCCGGCAGCACCTCGGCCACCGGGGCGTCCGCGAGCTGCCTCTCCCAGTAGGCGAGCTGGCCGCCGATCGCGGCGCTCACCGCGGGCTCCCGCTGCCAGGCGCTGTAGTCCGCGTACTGGGCGGCGGGCTCGGGCAGGTGGTGCGGGCGCCCGGCGCGCAGCGCCTCGTACGCCTCCTTGAGCTCGCGCTCCAGCACGGCCAGCGAGCCCTCGTCCCACACGATGTGGTGCATGACCAGCACCAGTACGGTCCGCCCGGCCGGGACGCGCAGCAGGTGGGCCCGCAGCAGCGGGCCGGTCTCCAGGTCGAACGGGGTCCGGGCGGCCGCGGTGATCAGCCCGTCGAGGTCGGCCTCCGCCGCGTCGGCGACGGTGAACGGCAACTCGATCCGCTCCCGGACCACCTGGAGCGGCTCCTCCTCGCCGAACACGAACGCGGTGCGCAGGCTCTCGTGCCGGGCCACCACCGTCTCCAGGGCGGTGCGCAGCAGTTCCGGCTCCGGGGCGCCGTCGAAGCGGAACACCCACGGCACGTTGTAGGTGGGCGCGCCCGGGTTCCACTGGTCGAGGAACCACAGGCCGCGCTGGAAGCCGGACAGCGGCGCCTCGGTGCGGCCGGTGCGGGTCAGCGCGGGGCGCAGCTCGCCCTCCGGGGTGGTCACGGCGACGGCGAACTCGGCGAGGGTGGGGGCGTCGAAGATCGCGTACGGGGAGATCAGGCCGAACACGTCGGCGACCCGGCCGACCACCCGCACCGCGGTGAGCGAGTCGCCGCCGAGGTGGAAGAAGTTGTCGTGGGCGCCCACCCCGGACACGCCCAGCACGTCGGACCAGACGGCGGCGAGCAGCTGCTCGGCCTCGGTGCGCGGCGCGACCCAGGCGTCCTCGCCGGCCGCGGCCTCCGGGCCGGGCGCGGGCAGCGCGGCCCGGTCGATCTTGCCGTTCGCGGTCAGCGGGAAGGCGTCCAGGACGACCAGGGCGGCCGGGACCATGTGCTCGGGCAGCCGGCCGGCGAGGAAGTCCCGCAGCTCGCCGGGGGCTGGCGCGGCCCCGGCGACGGCGGTGAGGTGGGCGGTCAGCCGCCCTTCCGGGGCGGTGACCACGCAGGCGGCCACCGCCGGATGGGCGGCCAGGGTCTGCTCGATCTCGCCCGGCTCGATCCGGAAGCCGCGGATCTTCAGCTGGTGGTCGGCGCGGCCGAGGAAGACCAGCGCGCCGTCCCGCCCGTCCCGCCGGACCAGGTCGCCGGTGCGGTACATCCGGGCGCCGGCCGGACCGTACGGGTCGGCGGTGAAGCGCTCGGCGGTGAGCCCGGAGCGCCCCCAGTAGCCGGAGGCGAGCAGCGGGCCACCGATGTACAGCTCGCCGGCCGTGCCGGGGGCCACCGGCCGCAGCCGGTCGTCCAGCACGTACAGGGCGCGCTCCCCCAGGGCGTCGCCGATCGGCACCAGGACGTCGGCGGCGGTGAGCTCCCGGACCGTCGAGGTGATCACCGTCTCGGTCGGGCCGTACGCGTTCACCAGCGGCACCCCGGTGGCCTCGCGCCAGGCGGCGGCCGCCTCCGGGTAGAGCCGGTCGCTGCCGGAGATCATCAGCCGCAGCGACGCGGGGACGGCGGCGCCGGCCCGGACGGCCGTGACGATCTCCTGGAAGTAGCCGGCCGACAGGTTGGCGACGGTCACCCCCTCCTCGGCGAGCAGGCCGAGCAGCTCGCCCGGGGCGAGCAGCGCCTGGCCGGGGACGACCAGGCGGGCGCCGGTGGTCAGTGCGGTGAGGACCTGCTCGATGGCCACGTCCACGGTGGGGCGGGCGAGCTGCAGCACGGTGTCCGCGGCGGTCGTCCCGAAGGCCCGGACGGCCGCCCCGAGGTGCTCGGCGAGCCGGTCGGCGCCGACGTGGACTCCCTTGGGGCGCCCGGTGGTTCCGGAGGTGTAGATGATGTAGCCGGCCCCGCCGGCGGGCTCCGCCGGGGAGTCGGGGACGGTCAGCACGCCGTCGGTCAGGAAGGCGGTCGCCCCGGCGTCCCGGGCGATGAACCCGTTGCGCTCGGCGGGCGCCCCGGCGTCCAGCGGGAGGTAGATCCCGTCGGCCCGGAGCACGGCGAGCAGCCCGACCACGTGGTCGACGCGGTCCCGGGCGGACACCGCGACCACCTGGCCCGGGACGATCCGCTCGGCCAGGGCCCCGCTCAGCCGGTCGAGTTCGGCGTAGTCGAGGCTGCGCTCCGCTCCCCGCACCGCGGGGCGGTCGGGGTGGCTGCGCACCGCCGCCGCGAAGGCGTCTGTGATTCCGTGTGAGGACATGGTTCTACCCCGCTGGGTGAAGGAGTTCGGAAGGGGGACGGAGGCGGCGTCGGTCGCCGCTGCACCGGGCGACTCGGTCGGCCGGAGCGGAAGTCGGTGGGGAGAGCGGCGCGGGACGGCGCCTCGGGAGGCTGCGGCTTCGACTGCCGCGGCTACGGCGTGCCCGGGGCCCAGAGGTCCTCCGGGCCCAGCTCGGCGGCCGAGTACTTGCCCAACGCGCTGACGAGCAGGCGGAGTTCGGCGGCCATGCAGTCCAGCAGGCGGATCAGGCCGCGCTCCGGGTCCTCCGCCACGGCGAGCAGAGCGGCACGGCCGAGGCCGACCGCCCGGGCGCCCAGCGCCAGGCACTTGACGGCCCGGGAACCCTCCCAGATCCGGCCCGACACCAGCAGACAGGGGACGGGGGCGGCCGCCAGCCGGCCCAGGCACGTGGCGAGCGGCAGGCCGACCTGGGCGGTGAAGGCGAGCGGCGCCCAGCCGGTACCGCCCTCGGCGCCGTCCACGGTGACGGCGTCGGCGCCGGCGCCTGCCGCCACCCGGGCCGCCTCGGCCACGTCACGGCCGGGGTGGAGCTTGACCCAGGTCCGGGCCCGCGGGAAGTTGTTGCGCATCAACCGGACCTGCTGGCGCAGGATCTCCGCGGTGAAGGTTCCGGGGCTGCTGGAGCGCAGCACGTACGGCCCGTCCAGCAGGTCCGGGTCGAGACCGTAGCGGCCGTCCAGCCGGGCGGCCTCCGTCGCGTCCAGCACGGTCATCCCGCCGAGTCCGGGCTTGGCGCCCTGGCCGGTCTTCAACTCGAAGCCGAGCCGGCCGGAGTCCAGCAGCACGCGGGCCGCCGGGTCGCTGTAGACCAGGTTCCAGACCTCGGCGTCGGCGTCCTCGGTGCTCTGCTGGACGGTCACGCCGCCGAGCCCGTCGGGCAGTTGCTCGGTGTAGGCGCGCAGCCGGCCGAGCAGCGAGCGGGAGGCGTCCTCGTCCAGCCGGCCGTATCCGTTGACCGGTACGACGTTCTCCCCGATGACCATCGGCACACCGAGCGCCCCGGCCTGGCGGCTGAGCGCCAGGCCCGGGTCGCCGCCGGCGGCGCGGGTGGAGCCCAGCGCCGACACGTACACCGGCAGTGGGGCGGCGAAGCCGCCGATCGCGGTGGCCAGGTCGACGTCCCGGTACATCGGCTCCCGGCCCAGGTCGATCAGCTTGGCCAGCCGCCGGGGCATGAAGACCGGTGGCACCAGGCGTAGTTCGTCCAGGCCGTCACCGGCGGGCGCGCCCCCCGCGCCGAGCAGTACCCGGCCGTAGGAGTCGGCGGGCGGGAAGGCGGCGGGCGCGCCGAGCCTGGCCCGGCGGCGGACCTCGGGCTCGGGGAAACCGGGGGCGGTGGCCACGGCGGGAACGGTGGCGGTGGGAGGGGCGGTGGTCGTGCCCGTCCGAGGGGCGGTGGTCGTGGTCACGGCGAGACCACTCCCGGCAGCTTCGGGAAGGCGCTGGCCTGCCAGGCCGACTCGCGGCCCGCGACGTAGCGGGTCAGCCGCTCGACGCCGATGCCGAAGCCGGCGCTCGCGGGGACGCCCGCGCGGACCAGGTCGAGGTACCAGCTGTACTTCTGCGGGTTCTCCCCGGTCTCGCGGATCCGGGTGACGATGTCGGCGTAGTCGTTGGTCCGCTCGCTGCCGCTGCACAGCTCGCCGTAGCCCTCGGGCGCGATGAGGTCGAAGTTGCGCAGGACGCCGGGCTCGGTGCGCGACTCGCGGTCGTAGAAGCCGCGGGAGCCCTTGGGGTAGTCGGTCACGAAGAACGGGCGGCTCGCCTTGCGGGACAGCAGTGCCTCGCCGGCCCAGTCGATCTCCGCGTCCGGGTTCTGGTCGTGTCCCACGGCCTGCAGTTCGGCCACCGCGTCGGTGTGGGTGGTCCGGCCGAAACCGCCGCGCAGCAGGTCGGCGAAGGCGTCCGGGTCCCGGCCCAGCACGGCGAAGTCCTCGGGCAGCGTCTCGCTGGTGCGGCGCACCATGTGGGTCACCAGGTCCTCGATCAGCTGGAGGACCTCGTCGCGCCCGGCGCCGGCCACCTCCACGTCCAGCTGGTGGAACTCGGCGAGGTGCCGGTCGGTGTGGGCGGTCTCCAGCGGCTCCAGCCGGACGTTGGGGGCGATGCAGAAGATCTTGTCGAAGGCCAGCAGCGAGGCCTGCTTGTAGAGGATGGCGCTGGTCATCAGCTTGTAGCGGTGGCCGTAGAAGTCGACGTCCACCTGCTTGGCTCCGCGCGAACCGGGGTCGGTGACCGGGCCGATCACCGGCGGCAGCAGCTCGGTGAAGCCGGCCGAGGTGAGGTGCTCGCGGGCGGCCGCGAGCAGTCCGCCCTGGATCCGCAGGGTGCTGCGGGTGGCCGGGGAGGTGAGGTGGGACCTGGTCCCGGGCAGGGGGGTACGGCCGTCGTCAGGCATGTTCGGTCTTCCCGTCGTCGGATGTGCTCGGATGGTGCTCGGATGGTGGGCGGGTGGCGGTGGGTGGCTGTGGGTGGCGGGCGGCGGTCAGCGGGTGGCGAGCGCCCGCCGGTCGTAGCTGCGCTGGACGTACGAGAGCGCGTCGACCAGCTGGGCGGAGCCGAGGACGGCACCGTGCCCGCGGACCGGTCGCCCGGGCAGCGGCAGCGCACCGGTGTCGGCCCACTGGAGCCGTCCGCCGGCGTCCAGCGCGCCGCGCGCCCGGCCCGCGTTGTCGGGGTGGAGGCAGAACGGCACGTCCAGGTAGCCGGCGGCGAAGGCCCTGACCAGGGCCCTGCCGATGTCGTCGTCGAGGTCCAGGACGGCCTCGACCAGCGCTCGCGCCTCGGCGTAGGTCACGCTGTCGACGGCCGGCACGACGGTCCCGGTGATGGTCCCGGCGGCGATCGCGGCGGCGGTCTCCAGGGCGCGGACGTTCTCCTCGACCGTGGGGATCCGGTGCGCCTCGGCGGTGGTCTTGACGATCAGCCGGGCCGCGCCGGTGCGCACCGCGAGCCCGGCCGCCTCGTCCAGCAGCAGCTGGGCGCCGCCCGGGGAGAGCGGATAGAGGCCCATGTAGGCGTAGAGCACCACGTGCCACTCGACGTCCGGGAGCAGCTCGCCGGCGAGCCGGGCCAGCGCGGTGACGGCCTCCTCGTCCTGCTGGACGTCGGTCTGCTGGGCGTAGCTGAGCGAGATGCTGCGCAGCCCGTGCTGCCGGAAGAACAGCGCCTCCAGCACGCTGATCGCGACCAGCAGCGCGGGCGGGCAGAGCTGGCCCATCATGCAGCCGCCGAAGGTCTCCAGATGGGGCGTCACCCCCGGTTGCGCCGCGTCGGCGAGCAGTCGGCAGCCCCGCTCCCAGTCGGCCACCGCGACGGCCAGCGGGGTGCGGCTGTACGGGAGGCAGTACGAGACGGGCCCGCCCTCGGTCGCGTGCAGGCCGACGGCCAGCAGCGCGGCGACGATCGGCTCGGGCCGGGCCGAGCCGTGCCGCACCTGCACCGGGAAGTCCGGTCCGACGATGCCCTCCAGCACGCCGTGGGTGACCTCGGCCGGGTGGGTCGCGATCGGGTAGCCGTTGAGCGCGGCGCCCTCCTCAAGCGCCCGGCGGGCGGCGGCCGTCTCACCGGTCCTGGTGTAGCTGTCCACGGTGATGGTGCCGACGGTGGTGGCCGCCGCCCGCTTGGTGGCGTGCAGACCGGCGCGCATCGACGCGGGCCCGGCCATGCCCATCCGGGGCTGGACGACCAGGGTGCCCGCCGCGTGCGCCCGGGCCACGAAGCCCCCGAACGAGGCCACGGCCGTCATGCCGGGACCGCCGTCGACCGCCGGGCCAGGTACTCGGTGAACCGCTCGATCGACTCGGGCCCGGTGAAGACCTCGTCGAAGCCGGCCGCCCGCAGCGCGCGGCACGCCTTCGCGTCGTCCTCCTCGGTGATGCCGAGCTTCCCACCGATCACCATGGAGGTGTCCGACAGTTCGGGCCGGGCCCGCAGCTGGGGCACCACCCGCAGGCCGTCCAGCGTGCCGTGGCCGTTGACACTGCTGAGCACGATCAGGTCCGGTGCCGCCTGCCGGCAGTACTCGACCAGCCGGTCGTCGGGGACACAGGCCCCGAGGTTGGTGACCCGGTGGCCGCGCTCCTCCAGGAACAGTTGGAGGAAGACCAGGTTCCAGGTGTGCGCGTCCGACGCCATGGTCGACACGACGATGTCCAGACCGGCGGGCGCGGCTGCTGCGAACGTCACGGGATTCTCCGTCGATCGGGGCTGGTCACGAGGCCAGCGCTGCGATGTGGGGCGGCCGCGCGGTGCGGTCGCCGGTGGCCGGGGCGGTCGCCCCCCGGTGCTCCCGGCACAGCGTGCGCAGGAGGTTGAGCACGGCGAAACGGGCACCGTCCACGGCCGGCACCAGCCGCACCAGGCCGCGCAGCAGCAGTTCCTGCACGGTGGCCCGGCAGTCCTGGAGGGGCCGGCCGCTCACCGCGGCGGCCTCCTCCACCGACCAGTCGCCCGGTTCCGCGGCCAGTAGCACCAGCAACTCCCGTTGCCGGTCGGTCAGTCGGCGGTTCGCCTCGTCCAGGGTGTCACGCAGGTCACCGCGCTCGCACAGGGTCACCGGCGGGGCGGGCAGGCTGAACGGGGTGGCGGCCAGCCGGTCCAGCAGCCGGGCGGGTGACTCCAGCAGGGTCCAGCCCGCGGCGTACTCCAGAGCCCGCGGCAGCCCGTCGAGGTACCGGCAGAGTGCGGCGACCTCGGCCCGGTCGGCAGGGTCGAGGGCCAGGCCCGGACGCAGCCGCCGCATGTGGGCCAGCAACAGCCGTACGGCGGCGGTCCCCATCGCCCGCTCGGGGTCCGGGTCGGGCCCGGGAACGGCGAGCGGCGCCAGTGGGACGACCTGTTCGCCGTCCAGCCCCAGCGGCGCCCTGGAGGTGAGCAGAACCCTCAACTCCGGGCATCGGCGGAACAGTTCGTCGAGGACGGCGGGGCCGACGGTGTCGTCGGCGCCGTCCAGGACCAGCAGGGTGGGCCGGTCCTCGATCAGGTCGGTGAGCCCGTCGAGTCCACCGTGCGCGGCGGTCGTCCCCGCCGGGCCCGCGAACGGCGCCCGGGCCGCGCCGGCCTGCGGCTCGCCGCAGGCGGCCCAGCGGACCGACCAGCGCGCCGTGTGGTGCACCCGCCATGCCACGTCCAGTGCCAGCCGGGACTTGCCGACCCCGCCGAGCCCGACCAGCGACAGCAGCCGGTCGCCGTGCCCGGTCAGTGCCTGGGTGAGCGTCTCCGACTCCGCCTCGCGGCCGATGATGGCGCCGCGCGGCGCCGGCGGGGCGGCGAGCTCCTCCACCAGGGCCCGCTGCCGGGCCGCGGCCTCGAAGAGCGAGCGGGCGCGGCCCCGCAGGCCGAGGGCGTCCGCGACCAGCCGCACGGTCTCCTGGCGCGGGCGCTGCACCCGGCCCGCCTCCATGTCACGCACGGCCCGCACGCTCAGCGAGGCGTGGTCGGCCAGGCACTGCTGGGTCAGTCCGGTCCGTTCGCGCTGGTACTTGAGCAGCCCACCGAAGCTGGACACCGGCGCTACGCCGTCCATGCCGATCCCTCCCGGTCACACCTGTGGTTGACGCGGCTGGGACCGTGGTCGGCCGCCGCAGCACAGATGTTCCGGGAGGGGAATCTACGGGCGGTCGTCGCCGCCGCGACGACCTCCCCCGGCCCCGCGATCAGGCGAATATCGACCGTATATCGCCGTCGACCAGACTCGGTGTCGAGCCGAACGGGGCAGCACGACAACACCCGGGCTCGCCCACTGCAGAACTCCTACTCGCCAGAGCGGACGGCATCCCATGAAGCAGCGTTCCCCCGAGTCCTCGATCCTGCGCAAGGCCGCGATCCTGGTCACCACGGGCTGTGCCGCCGTCCTGCTGGCCACCGCGTCCCACCCGGCCGGGCCGGCCGCCGGCAGCACCGTCTCCGTCCGGGCCGACGGCGCCACCACGGGCACCGCCACCCCTCCCCACACCGGCGGCGGCACGGGCGTCGGCACCAGCACCCCGGACTGGAACAGCACCGGCGGCTGACCGGTACGGAACGGGTCGGGAACGGGCGAGCGGCCCGGCAGGACGCTGCCGGGCCGCTCGCCCGTTCCACGGGCCCGCTCCAGGGGCCGGCTCAGGCCTCCACGAGGGCCGCGAGCTTCGCCACCAGCCGCTCCGCCTGGTCCGCCTCCGGCAGGCCGAGCTGGGCGAACACGGCCTGCCCGACCTGCGCCTGGGCCAGCCCCGCACCGGGCCGCCCGAGGTCGCCCAGCACCTGTCCGATGACCAGCAGCGCGTTCCCCCGGTCGCGTTCGATCCCCAGCTCCTCGCAGAGCGCCAGCGCCCGTTCGCCCTCGGCCAGGGCCGCGTCGAGCGAGCCCAGCACCCGCTGGGTCTCCGCCAGCCGGAACCGGGCCTGCGCCTCCCGCCCACGGATCCGGGCCGAGACGCACATGTCCAGGCACCTGGTGTAGCTGGTGACGGCCTCCGGGTACCGCCCGGCCTCGTGCAGGGCCATGCCGTGCACGTACCAGGCGTACGAGATCCCGTGCGGGTCCGCCATGGCGTGCAGGTCGACCAGCGCCTGCTCGCAGGAGGCCACCGCCTGCTCCGGCAGTCCGCTGCGCAGCCGGGCGTGGGCCGCGTTCAGCATGGTCACCAACTCACCGGAACGGTGGCCGAGTTCCCGGGCGAGCTCGATCGCCCGGTCGTAGTAGTCGACCGCGTCGGTGTACCGCTGCTGGAACTGCGCGATCAGGCCCCGGTCGTTGAGCAGCTGGCGCAGGATGACCTTGTCCCCGACCCGCCGGCAGGCGTCGGTCGCCAGCCGGGCGTGCAGTTCCGCCTCGGCGAGCTGGGTGGAGTGCAGGGCGGCGTTGCCGCACACGAAGCGGGCCCGCCCCTCCGCCTGGTCGTTGCCCTGGAGCGCCGCGGTCTCCGCCGCCATCCGCGCCACCGCGGCGAGCTGGCAGTACGCGACGTCCCCGCTGAACGGGGTGAGCGAGACCAGCAGGTCGACGGCCGTGCACAGCATCCCCGGGTCCCGGCCGAAGGCGCCCCCGGCGGCCAGCGCGACCGCGCTGGTGGCGCAGTCGAACTCGGACTGCACCCAGGCCCGCGCGTCGGCCAGCGTGCCGAAGGCCGGGCGGGGCGTGGTGCCCGCCCCGAGCACGGCGCCCACCGGGTCCCCGGGCACCATGCTCTGGAAGGCCGCGCAGGCCCCGGCGAGCAGGTGGTCGAGCAGCCGGCGCAGCGCCGCGGCACCCTCCCCGCTGCCGCGGTCGTCGTCCGCGCGGACGCTGGTGAGCTGCAGGGCGAAGGAGCGGACCAGGTCGTGGTAGCGGTACCGGCCGGGCAGCGGGGCCTCCAGCATGGCCGCGTCGACCAGCGACTCCAGCACGTCCTCGGCGTCGTACGGGTCGAGGTCGAGCACCACGGCGGCGGCTTCCAGGCCGATGCCGGCCCGGGCGACCGGGGCGAGCAGGCGGAAGGCCCGGGCCTGCGCGGGGGTGAGCTGGTGGTACCCGAGTTCGAAGGCGGCCGCCACCGCCAGGTCGCCGGCGCGCAGTTCACCGATCCGCAGCCGCTCGTCGGCGAGTCGGTCGTTGATGGACGCGATGGTCCAGCGGGGCCGGGCGGCCAGGCGGGCGGCCATGATCCGCACGGCGAGCGGGAGGTGGCCGCAGAGCGCGACCAGCTCGCCCGCGGCCTCCGGCTCGTCCAGGACGCGTCGGGGCCCGACGACCTCCCGCAGCAGTCCCAGCGCCTCGTCCGTGTCGAAGACGTCCAGGTCGAGGTGGGTACCGGCGGGAAGCCCGGCGAGTCTCGCCCGGCTGGTGACGATCACGCCGCACTCGACCGAGCCCGGCAGCAGGGGTCTCACCTGTGCGGGGTCGCGCGCGTTGTCCAGCATCAGCAGGACCCGACGGTGGCTCAGGGTACTCCGGAACAGCCGGCCCCGGTCCTCCGACCCGGCCGGGATGCCCTGCGGGGGAACACCCAGCGCGGCCAGGAAGCCGCCGAGGACGGTCCCGGGGTCGGCCGGTTCCAGGCTGTTGCCGCGCAGGTCCACGTAGAGCTGCCCGTCGGGGAAGTGCCGGACGGCCTGGTGTGCGGCCCGGACGGCCAGGGTGCTCTTGCCGATGCCGCCCATGCCGGTGATGGACGCGACCGGTACGGACACCCGGTCCGGATCGCCGAGGGCGACGGCCAGTGCCGCCACCTGGGCCGCTCTTCCGGTGAAGTCCGGTGTATCGGCAGGTAATTGCGCGGGAACGGCGAAGTCCGGGCCGGGTCGGAGCGGGGGTTCGCCGCCGCTCCCGGGCGGCGGGGTGCGCTCGGCGGACCGCCCCCGGGGTGCCGCCAGCAGCATCGGGTCGCTGGCGAGGATCCGCTCGTGCAGGGTGCCGAGCTCGGGCCCGGGGTCGATGCCCAGTTCCTCGGCCAGCACGTGCCGGGCCCGGCCGAACACGGCGAGGGCCTCGGCCTGGCGCCCGGTCGCGTAGAGCGCCCGCATCAGGAAGCCGTACGGTCTTTCCTGCATGGGGTGTTCATGGGTGAACGCGATGAGTTCCGGGATCAGCAGCTCGTGCCGACCGCCGCGCAGGTCGTGGTCGAAGCGCTCCTCCATCAGCGTCAGCCACAGCGCGGTGAGCCGGGAACGCTGCTGCTCCGCGAACGGCCCGGGCACGCCGGCGAGCGGTTCGCCCTGCCAGAGCGCGAGGGCCTCGGCGAGCAGGCGGCCGCACGCCGCCTCGTCACCGGTGTCCCGGGCCCGAACGGCACCGGTGGCCAGCGCCTCGGCGTGCACCGCGTCCACCGAGGACGGTTCGATGAGCAGTTGGTAGCCGTCCCGCAACGAGACCAGCCGCTTGGGCGTGGTGCGGTCGTCCTCCACGATCCGCCGCAACCGCCAGGCGTAGGTGCGCAGACTCGACAGCGCGGAGTCCGGCGCCGCCTCCCCCCAGATCGCACCGATCAGCTCGTGGGCGGAGACCGCCCGCCCCGAGCGAAGGAGCAACGCCCCGAGCAACGCCTGCTGCTGGGGTGCTCCGGTGGCCATACTGGCCTCGCCTCGGATGACCCGCACGCCGCCCAACACAGTGAACCGGATGTTCTCTCCCACGGATCCCCACACCCCCTCCATGGCCGGCGTCGACGGCCCCCTCCGTCACGCCTCACTAGTGATTTCGTCAAACTGAGGACTGTTTATCACACCGGATGGCGCCTTTCACCAGGTCACGGCCATTCTTTTGGAACACCCCCCACCGCGAAATCCGCGCACGTCCACCGGCGGCCAATGGCCCCCGATTCGATGCGGACCGCCCCTGCCCAGAACGGTCGGAACCGCAGGTGAAAGCCCTTGCCGGAGCGGCGGGTCCGGCGACCGCGAAGCCCCCGCACCCCCCTCCGCCGGCGCATCCCGGGCTTCCGGCGGTTTGCCAACGAGGAAAGAGGAAGCCCGGACAGGGACTTCGAGGACTTCGCAGACATTCCCGCCACCCCGGCCGAAATCCCGGGCCGCGGCCGGGTCATGGACGTCGGCATTCGTCCGCCGCGGGCGGGAATGCCACCGACGACCGGAACGGCCGCCGACCGAGGCGAACCAGCGCACGGCTGTTCCGGCATCGCCGGACGCCAGCAGGACGGCAGTCGGCTGCCGGAGCTGTGAGCCCGCTGCCGGTGAGATGTCAGCGCGGCCCCGCAACCTTGGTCGAAGAGCCTGCCGGGCACCCGCCCGGCAGGCCGTGACCGGCCAAGGAGCCATCATGACCACTGATGTCACGATCATCGGCGCCGGACTCGGCGGCCTCACCCTCGCCCGGGTCCTGCACGTCCACGGCATCGGCGCCACCGTCTACGAGGCCGACGCCTCCCCGGACGCGCGCCCGCAGGGCGGCCTGCTCGACATCCACGACCACAACGGCCGGATCGCCCTGCGCGCCGCCGGCCTCGACGACGGGTTCCGCGCCCTCGTCCTCCACGGCCGCCAGGCCATGCGCATCCTGGACCGGCACGCGAACGTGCGCTACGAACGGGGCGACGACGGCACCGGCGGACGCCCCGAGGTCCAGCGCGGCGACCTGCGCCGGCTGCTGCTCGACTCGCTGCCGCGCGACACCGTCCGCTGGGGGCACAAGGTCAGCGGCGTCCGCCCCCTGGACGCCGGCCGGCACGAGGTGAGCTTCGCCGACCACCCGTCCGTCACAACCACCGTGCTGGTCGGCGCGGACGGCGCCTGGTCCCGGGTCCGGCCGCTGCTCTCCCCAGCCGTCCCCCGGTACAGCGGCATGTCCTTCGTCGAGACCTACCTCCACGACGCGGACACCCGCCACCCCGCAGCCGCCGAACTGGTCGGCGACGGCGGGATGTTCGCCATCGACCCCGGCGAGAAACAGCTCGGGGCACACCGCGAGAAGGACGCCACCCTGCACGCCTACGCCGCACTGCGCAAGCCGCGCGCGTGGTTCGACGCCATCGACTTCAGCGACCCCGCCACGGCCACCGCCGGCATCCTGCGCGAGTTCGACGGCTGGGCCCCGGACCTCACCGCGCTGATCACGGCGAGCGACACCCCGCCGCTCTTCCGCCCCCTCTACACCCTGCCGATCCCCCACCGCTGGGAACGCGTGCCCGGCGCCACCCTGGTCGGCGACGCCGCCCACCTCTCCCCGCCCGACGGCGAGGGCGCCAACCTCGCCATGCTCGACGGGTCCGAACTCGCCCAAGCCCTCGCCGCGCACCCCGACGACCCCGACGCGGCGATCGCGGACTACGAACGCGCCATGTTCCCCCGCTCGGCCGACCACGGGCCCACCACCGGGCCCGGGACCGTCGTCGACCCCGCCCTCCAGGACGTCATCGACTTCTTCACCTACACCCCTTGCGTTTCGCCATCCGATCACCACGGCCGGGCGGTCGGGAGCTTCGGGGGCGTTCATCGAGGTTGACCCGAAAACCTGCCGGGACCATGACGCTTCCGCCCCATGCGGATGCGGAACAGCTCGCGGCGGGCGTGCGTCGCGCGGGAAGTCGGCGGGGCGACTCTGCCGGCGAAGTCGGGTGGGGTGGTTGTGGGACAGTAAGTGGCTTCTGGTTGGGGTGGGTTGGCGGTCCGTGGGGGTGGGTTGTGCTGCCTCCTGGTGGTGTGTCGGGGATTCCGGCGGATACGGAACAGGGCTGTCAGGCCGATCCGTCGAGCAGGCGGTGGAGAGCTGCGGGTGGGTGGTGCGGTGGTCCCGGCCTGCGGCGAGGTGGTTACGATCAACGGGTAATCACACCGCAGGTTTGGATGACATGACTTACCCTCAACTGGCCGATCTCCTGGCCCATGTACGCGAACACTCGCCCTTCTACCGCGACCTCTACGCCGGACTGCCCGGCGACGTCGCCGACCTCTCGGCGCTGCCGCTGATCGACCACACCGCCTACTGGGGCGCCCACGGCATCGAGCGCAGCGATCTGCTCACCGGCCCGCACCAGGACGGCATCGTCTTCAAGACCGGCGGCACCACCGGCGCACCGCGCGTCTCGGTCTACACCCGCGACGAGTGGCGTGCGATGGCCCGGCGCTTCGCCGACGGGCTGCCCGCCGCCGGGGTGCGCGCGGGCGACCGGGTGGCCAACCTGTTCTACGCCGGGGAGCTGTACTCCAGCTTCGTCTTCACCCTCAACGCCTTCCAGGAATCGCCGGTCCCGGTGGTGCAGCTGCCGATCGGTGGCGCGGCGCCGCTGGACTTCACCGTCGAGACCCTGCGCGACTTCCGTGCCACGGTGGTCTCCGCGCCGCCGACCTCGCTGTGCCGGCTGGCCCGCCGGGTGGCCGAGACGGTGGGGACGCTGCCGCAGGTCCGGCTGGCGCTGTTCGCCGGAGAGGCCTTCTACGGCGACCAGTTGGCGCTCATGGCCACCGCCTTCCCGAACGCGCGGGTCCGCTCGATCGGCTACGCCAGCGTGGACGCGGGCATCCTGGCCGGGCCGGTGGCGGACGCGCCGGACACCCGGGTGCACGAGGTGTTCAGCACCGACAAGGTGATCGAGCTGCTCGACCCCGAGACCGGCGAGCCGATCACCGAGGAGGGCCGTGCGGGCCGGGTCATCGCCACCGACCTGGTGCGTCGCCTGATGCCGGTGATCCGCTACCCGGTCGGCGACATCGCCGAGTGGGTCGACTACCCGCGACGCCGCTTCCGGCTGCTCGGCCGTTCCGAGGAGGGCGCCCGGGTCGGCGTGGTCACCGTCTACCTGGAGGACCTGCGCGCCATGGCCGCCCGGGCCGACCGGCGGGGTGCGGTCGGCGACCTGCAGGTCGTACTCCGGCACCGCGAGGCCAAGGACGAACTGCTCCTGCGGCTGGCCGGCCCGGCCCGGTCCGCCGACTTCGAGCGGGAGCTGCTCGCCGTGCTGGACGAGGCCCGGCCGATGTTCGGCGCGGAGGTCCGCCAGGGGAACATCCACCCGCTCGCCTTCGAGTGGGTCGGCCCGGACGGACTGGACGTCAACCCGCGCACGGGCAAGCTGATCCGTCTCGTCGACCAGCGCGCGAACTGACGTCCGGGCTCGCGGGAAGCCGACAGGGGCGCGGGAGACCCGCGCCCCTGTCGGAACGTCAGCTGTTGCGGGACCGCCGGTCCACGACGGCCAGCAGCTTCCCGCTCGCCGCCGTCTGCGCGAAGTCCGCGGCCGGTACGCGCTCCACGCGCAGCTCCACCAGCCGGTCCCGCTCCACCGCCGCCGCGAGATCCGGGTACCCGTCCAGGAATTCCCGGACGCCCGGCCCGTCCTGCGGCCGGCCCTCCAGCCGGACGGTCAGCGTCTCGTTGGCTGCGTCGTCCTCGTCCAGCAGGATCTGCAGCGCACCGTGGTGCTCCAGCCGTTCCTCCGCAACCTGGACGAACCGCCGGTAGTTGAGGAAGTGGCTGCCGCTGCGGAAGATGTCACCGAAGCGCCCCAGCAGTTCGAACCGCGGGGTGCGCCGACCGCACGGGCAGTTCTCGGTCAGCCAGCGCCCGAGGTCACCGATCTCGTACCGGTCCAGCCGCTGCCCGCGCCGGGTGTGCGCGGTGAACACCAGCCGCCCGGCCTCACCCGCCGGCGCGGGCCGGTCCGCCTCGCGGTCGAGGATCTCCAGCGTGTGCAGTCCGCTGAACAGGTGGTACACCCGGTCCGGCGCCTGCGGGCACTGGTAGCCGAGCGGGCCCGCGTCCACACTGCCGTACGCGCCTGCGCGCACCAGCTCGACCCCGAACTCCTCGCGCAGCCAATCACGCTGGCGTGCCGGGAAGTGCTCGCCGCCGTAGAACAGCTTGCGCACACCACGGTACTCGCGCAGCAGGTCCGCGCCCTCGGTGAAGACCCGCAGCAGGTAGTTCGGCATGCCGAACAGGGTGTCGACCCGGTGCTCGACCACCGAACGGGCGACCGCCGCGTGGTCGTCCTGCGCCATCATCGGGTACTGGACCGCCCCGAGCGTCTCAAGCACCGAGAAGAAGCTGGAGAACCCGCCGTACAGCTGCCCGCCGAAGAAGAGGTTCATCGCCCGGTCGGTCCGCGGGTCGAACCCCGCCGCCAGCAGGCCCTCCGCGCCGGACCGCATGTGCTCGTGGTAGTCGTCCCAGCTGAACGCGGAGAGCTTGGGCGCGCCGGAGCTGCCGCCGCTGCGGAAGAAGACCTCCGCACGGCTGAGGTCGGACTGCAGCCGCTCGAACTCGGTCTTGACGGTCACCGCGACCGCCGGGGGCGCGAGTTCACGCGCGCCGACCAGGTCGTCCAGGCAGGCGTCGCCGGTGAACCGGCCGTCCAGCTGGACGTCTACCCGGCGGCTGTAGCGCTGCAGCGCGTACACGCCGTCGTGCGGCTCGCCGTCGTAGCTGCCGAGCATTCCGCCGGGCACCGTCACCCGCTGGACGCCCGCCGCCAGCACGGCGCCGGCCAGCTCCGCGGTGTCGGTGCGGCTCGCGCCGATCCCGGCGGTCTGCAGGTAGCGGCGCATCGGGCGCAGCACCTCGGCGATCCGCTTGCGCGGCAGCGGCTTGACCCAGACCGTGCGGTGCAGCGGCGAGGCACGCAGCGCGCTGCGGGTGTCGGCGAGCACGTGCCAGCTCGCGTCGGGAGCGGCGTGCACCTTGGTGAGCCCGAGGTACTCCTCCAGCCGGGCCACCAGGACGGTGTTGGTGATCTCGGCGCTCTCCATCGGCTCCCGGTCGTGCGGGGCGGGTGCGCGGGCGGCGAGCACGGCGGCGAACCGCTCGGCGAAGGCGAAGAGTTCGTCCTCGTCCTCGGTGTCCAGGTACACCACCTGCGGGCTGGCGCAGGCCTGCTGTTCGAGGCGGCAGATGTCGTCGGCGATGCCGTCCAGCATCTCGGGGGCGGACCAGGCATCGGCCGTCAGATACGCGAAGGAGAGCTTCGGTCCCCAGTCGACCAGCCGGCAGCCGGCGGGTATCAGCGCGGCGATCGAGGCGATGGCCTCCTCGCCGCCCCAGGCGGCGACCGCGTCGGCGGCCGCGCACAGCCGCTGGAGCCAGTCGGTGCGCGAGGACGGGAAGCCGAGCACCACGATCTGCCGGGCGATCGCTCCGGTGGCGTCGAACTCCGCCAGGGCGGCGAGCAGTTCATGGGTGAACCGCCCCTCGCCGCTGGTCTTGACGACGTTGAGGTTGCCCGCGAGCAGGCCCTCGACCACGGTGAGTGCCCCGGCGGCAGGTGCGTTGCCCGGCGCGATGTGCACCAGGAGGCCGACCGGCAGCCAGCCCTCGAAGATCTCCCGGCGGAAGTCGAAGCGCGCCAGCCGCCCGGGGTCGATGCCGCCGAGCTCGCGGGTCAGCTTGACCTCCAGCGCCTCCCGGGACAGCGCCTCGGTCAGGTCGAGCATCGTCCGCGAGGTCTCGTCCTCGGGCACGCCCGCCTCGCGCAGCAGACCCGCCAGCCGGACGGAGTGCTCGCTCGCCGGGTCGGCCAGCGCGCCGGCCAGGCGGTCGCAGGCGGCGAGCACGGTGATCGGGCTGAGCCGCTCGGCCAGCGCGCCGGCGGCGTACTCGTCGAGGCGCTCCAGGCGGGCCGCCGCCTGCGCGTCGTCCACCCACGCGCCCTGCCAGTAGTGCTGAGTCACTTCTTCCCCTCGGTCTTGAGCAGTTCGGCGGCGGCGACGGCGCAGCTGCGGTTGCGGCTGAGCCCGGCCCGCCCGTGCACCTCGAACCAGGGAGTGGGCAGGCCGCAGCCGCACTCCTCCGGCGCGTGCTGGGTGACCAGGTCGCCCATCAGCACCGACTGGGCCGGCACCGAGGTGATGTACGGCGAGATGAACTGGGGGTAGCCGCTCTCGCCGTACGGCAGCGGCTGGAGCGTGCGCACGTCGCGGACCAGCTGACGGGCCCAGAGCGGCACGTGCAGACGGTGGTTGGGGCACTCCATGTGCAGGACGGAGTGCTCCACGGCGCCGTAACCGTCGCGGATCCGCTCGTCCGGGATGCCGAGCTGCTCGTGGATGCGCCGGTACAGCTCCGGCTTGGCGACCTGCTTGTCCGCGTTGCCCTTCCAGCCGCCGCCGAAGACCACCAGCGACTCCGGGTTCAACTGGAGCGGCGGCAGCCCGAGTTCGCGCATCCGGTCCAGCGTGAAGGAGAGGAAGGCGGGGAAGCCGAGGATCCGGACCGGCGCGCCCTCCTCGGCGAAGCGGATCAGCGCGCGGACGCAGCCGAACGGGTCGAACTCGTGGCCGCTGCCGGTGTGCTTGAGCGCGTACTCGACCGAGCGGACGGGGGCGAAGTGGCACAGGTACTCGTCGGTGAACGAGGTGCCGAGGTTCAGGCCCGGCCGGGGCTGGTAGTTGGAGAGCAGGTAGTTGACCGGTTCGTCGCCCTCGGACGAGATCCAGCCGTAGTGGTCGAAGACCCGGGCGACCATCCGCTGGCCGTTGCGCAGGGTGAAGTCGTCGAAGGCCATCTGCGACTTCTGGCCGGTGGTGCCGGACGAGGTGAGGGTCAGCAGCGTCTCCTCGCGCGGCAGTGACAGCACCTCGTGCAGCTTGAAGAAGTTGGCGTGCACGAACGGCAGCCGGTGGAGCTCCTCGACGGACTCCAGGGTGTGCCCCTCGGCCGCCCAGAGCCTGCCGAAGTAGGGCGAGCGCTCGGCGTGCCAGACGTTGATCTCGTTCATCGCCGCCGTGAACAGGGCGTCCACGTCGTCCCCGGCGCGGTACGGCTCGGCCAGGTCGGCCAACTGCTGCACGTGGGCGAGTGCTTCGGGGTCCGGTACGGAGACCGGTTGGAGGTACTTGTTCATCGGAATATCCCGTGGGTGTCGAGGTGCTGCTGCTTCCACAGCTCGATGTACTGCTCGGTGAACGGCTGGAATGCGGCGTCGATGGCCAGGCCCCGGAAGTCCAGCGGCTGCAGGATCCGGGCCAGCACGACGTAGTCGCGGAAGCCCTCGCCCTCCCGGCGCATCGCGGGGTAGGCCGCCACCGGCAGGAAGCCGTGCCCGAGCAGCCGGCGCAGCGAGTGGTAGCTGTCCAGCGGCACCAGGGCCTCGATGTACCGGGCGCCGTGCGCGGCCAGCCGGTCGGTGACGGTGTCGAGCTCCTCGCCGACCTCCGCGAGCTCGATGCCGATCAGCGTGCAGTACCCGTCGGCGGGGCTGAGGTGCGCGTACACCTCGTAGGAGCCGTCGGCGGCCGAGAGCATGACGTTCGGCTCGTGGAACGGGTAGAAGCACTCCCCCAGCCCGCCGAACCGGCGGTTCACGAAGGCCGGCGCGTCGATGAACTCCAGCTCCCGGACGACGCTCCCGCCCTTCCTCGGCCTGGGCAGCGGCTCGTCCACCAGCTCCGGTGGCTGCGCGGGCCCCGGCACGTCCGCCAGCGCCCGTACCAGCCCGCCGAGCGCGGACGGGACCTTGTGCACCGGCAGGCGCCGCTCCAGCACGCCCGCGCGGTGCCTGGCCAGCAGCACCATGGTCTCGTGCCAGGCGGCCTTGCGCAGGTTCGGCAGCACGCCGAGCGCGCGGAAGCCGGACTTCAGGCAGATGCGCTGCGGGGCGGTGGTGTCGGTTCGGGCGGTCGCGTACACGGAATCGACCGGGTGGTCGCCCGTCAGCAGCTGGTCGGCGAGCTGCTGTACGGCGAGATCGGCCGCACCGCGCCCGCGGGCGTCGGGATGGATCACCAGACCCTGCAGCTTGCCGATCCGCGCGATCGGGTCGACCGTGCCGAGGATGGACCCCAGCAGCCCGTCGCCGCCGGGCTCCCGGGCCACCAGCCAGGTGGTGTCCGGGGCCGTGATCTCACGGGCCATCACCTCGGGGTCGGTGCCGAGCGGCAGCGCGTAGCTCCGCCCGTACACCTGGCGATAGAGCGTCAGGAGACCGTCCACGTCCTCAAGACGGGCCGGGATGAATTCGAGGGCCAATTCGCCTCTCCCAAAAGGCAGCGCGAACACGGTTCATCGCGCGCGCACTACGAAAGAAACTTGAGTCGCAAGCAGGCGTGCCCGGTCCGAGCAGCCACGTTGCCGCTCCACCACAGTAACGCCACCCGTCGGTGCACCGGGCCGTCACGGTGCTAAAAGGCCGTCAGAAGCCGTGGATGCGACGAGAATCACAGGCTCGCGAAATGTGGTTGAAATTGAACCGATGAACTTCCGCTGAACGTTGTCCGGTCATTCGCCGACCGTCCGCCGCGGCTCCGCTCGCCCGTGCGGTCCTCTCGGCAACGAGCGGCTCACCAGGATCGCCGACAAGCTCCGCCTCGCGGCGCTCGGCCCGGTTCTCGGTGACGCAGGGGCGGCGGCCGTGCTGGCCGGCCTGCTGGCATCGCTACGACCTGCACGGCTCCTGGAACAAGTACGTCGGCCCGCAGGCCCCGCTCTACGACACCGGGCAGGACAACGAGCCGGCCGCGGCCGGGATCTACAACGACGTCAAGGCCGAGCCGGTGGACTTCCCCACCACCGTCGCGGACATGTGGCCGCCGGGACTGCGACGGGAAGGTGGACCAGTGGTGGCGGCTGGTGCCGCTGAGCACGGATCAGGCCACCGCGGGAAAGCCCCGGCTGGACAAGTGGGTCACCCGCGGCCCCCAGCACGGCGGTTCGTACGCCCTGGGCAGCTTCGCCGCCGGGACCGACGACTGGTGGAAGGCACCGGCCTACCTCGCCGCACCCGCCGACAGCGCCACCTCCCCCGGCACGAAGATCATCGCCGGGGACACCGACGGGGCCTGGGCCTCCACGGCGTCGTGGAACGGGTTCTACTGGCGCGCCAGGTGGTGGAACAAGGCGGCCGACGAGCCCGGCAGGAGCGACTCCTGGCAGAAGCTCGGCCCCACCCCGTGACCGCCGGGAACCCCTGGATGATCGATGCCAAGGGGTAGCTGGCGCGCATCACATGAAGCGAGGGAGTCCGAAGATCGGTTGTGACGCCTGATCTGGACTCCCTCGCGACGCGCTCTGCGTGAAGACCGACGATCCGCGCCCACTTGCGGCACCTGTTCCCGTACGTGCCCGGGCAGTACGGCTACCACCGGCGCCTGCGCAAGGCCGCTGACCTGGTTGCCCGCGTCAACCGGCTGCCGGCCGCCGACACCAGCCTGCGGGGCCGGCCGGCGCGCCCATCAGCGGAGCAGGGATCAGAGTCGCTCACCCTCTTGGCAGGTGCAATTTCACATTGCTATGTTACGCACCACTCGAAGGTGAGCGGCCCCCAACCCGACCGCCCCGAGCCTCCCCCGGCAGTCCCGGGCCGGAAACCCACCGCGCTGCCGCCTCACACCGCCCTGCCACTTCCCCCTCCAGGAGAACCGGTGTCAACTTCCCGCGTCGCCAGGCGAGTCGTGCTAGCCGCCGCGATGGCAGCCACCCTCACGCTGCCCACCCTGCAGAGCGCGCAGGCCGTCACCGCGGCTGCCGCCACTCCGCAGCGCCCCCACACCGCGCCCGCCCAGGCCACGCCGCCCACGAGCGACCCCGACCAGCGCACCGCCTACGACGACGCCGACCAGCTCGGCGCCGCCAGCGCCAAGCCCGGCGCCCCTGCCCCGGCCCCCGGCGGCGGCTCGCTCGGCAGCACCCTGCTCCCCGGCCTGCTGCCCGACCACGTCGGTGCGCCCGCACCCACCGCCGACCAGGTGACCGCCACCCCCGGCAGCACCGCACCCAGCACCCGCGCCGGCGTGCCCTGTACCGTCGACGGCTTCACCGGCCTGACCGCCGACCAGCTCGTCACCTTCCTCACCGACCCGGCCGTCACCGCGGACGGCTGCCTGCGCACGGTGATCTGGACCTGGGACGCCCGCTTCGCCACCACCATGGACAATGCGCACGTCCAGGCGGTCGCGAACAAGATCGTCCAGCTGTCCGCCACCGACGACGGCACCGGCGCCTCGCACCTCTACGAGCTGTGGACGTACCTGCACGCCACCGTCTACCACGGCTTCGGCCACCACGAGTTGAACGTCGGCGACCTCGCAACCCTCGCCGCGATCCAGCAGGCCGTCACGGTGTACGCGGGCAGCGCGCACTCCTTCGACGGCACCGACCTGGCCGCCGACATCCTGCGCGAGACCGCCATCACGGCCGGCGCGGACGGCCTGCGCCAGCAGAACCTCGGCCTGGTCAAGCGCCTCCTCGCCACCCTGGCCCCCGGCACCGCCCTCGCCGACAACACCCATTGGGGCAATGCCGTCCTGCAGGCGCTCAACCTCAACTACCTCGGCATCTACAACCAGGACCCGGCCTTCCTCGCCGCCGTCTCCGCCGACGCCGACTACCGCGCCGCCTTCCGCGCGTACGCCTCCTGGGGCCACCTCAAGGGCACCAGGAACGCCTGGGCCGCTCGCGACGCGGTCGGCGAGGCCGGCCGCTTCGGCCAGATCCCGGCCCTGCACGACGCCACCGTGGCCGGCCTCGGCCCGCTGATCGCCGCCACCAAGGCCGCCTTCGGCGAGTGGTCCGACCCGTGGTCCAAGGCCATCGGCTGGGCCAACACCTACGGCGTCTGCCAGCAGTACGGCGTGTGCATCTCCGACCTGGAGGCCCGGCTCTTCCCGAACACGTACACCTACGACAACGGAGCCATCGAGGTCCACACCGCCCTCGACAAGGCGACCGTCGACCAGATGTACTACGCCAGCAAGCAGGTGAAGAGCCAGTACTTCCGCGTCCTCGGCACCGACCAGCCGCTGCCCGGCGACGTCAACACCACCCTGCACATCCACCTGTACGCCTCGCGCGCCGACTACGAGGTCTACCACCCGATCCTCACCGGCTACAGCACCAACAACGGCGGCATCTACATCGAGCGCGGCTCCACGTTCTACACCTACCAGCGCCGCGTCCCGCAGGACTCCACGCTCACCCTCGAAGAGCTCTTCCGCCACGAGTACGTGCACTACCTCAACGGCCGCTGGGCAGTGCCCGGTTACTTCGGCGACGAGCGCTGGTACGCCAACAGCAAGACCACCGCGATGGACGAGGGAACCGCCGAGTTCTTCGACGGCTCCACCCGCGACCAGGGCATCCTGGTGCGCAAGTCGCTGGTCCGCAAGCTCGCCTCGGACGAGAAGTCCGGCATCCCCCGGATGACCATCGCCCAGATCCTGCACGCCAGTTACACCGACACCCCGGCGTTCCACTTCTACAACTACGCCGGCACCTTCTTCGAGTTCCTGTGGCAGCAGCACCCTTCGGTGCTCCGCGAGATGTACGGCTACCAGCGCGCCGACGACCCGGCCGGCTTCGACGCCTGGCGCGAGCGGATGGGCACCGACACCGCCCTGCAGGCCGAGTACTACGCCTTCCTGGACACCCAGATCAAGAACGTCGACAACCTGTACGTCCCGTCGACCTCGTACATCGCCAACGGCTCGCTCGACCTCGCCTGGGCAACCGACGTCCAGAGCGCGATCGCCAAGGCCACCAGCAACACGCCGAACTGCAAGGACAACGGCGACTGGGCCAACAAGCCGATGCGCTTCATCTGCACCGGCAGGATCACCGCCAACCTCTCCGACTCCGCCAACCCGGACAAGGTCTTCAAGGACATGTCCGACACCGTCGACTACTTCATCCTCACCCGCACCAAGGACGTCGCCGGGGCCAACAACCTCAACGACATGAACTGCACCTTCGGCAAGGTCGACATCTGGACCAATGGCAAGGCCGGCACCACCGACTACACCTGCGAGGGCCCGCTGCGCCGATAGCCGCAACCCCCGGGCGCGGTACGGACGGTGGGATCCGTGCCGCGCCCCGACCCGGGGGATCGCCAGGGGCCGGGGCGATCACGCTCGGTCCGATTCGCCGGTCCCGCTCTCGACGCTCCGTCCGACCTCCACCCCCGCTGCCGGGACCAGCGCCTCGATCGCTGCCTGGACGACCACCTCCTACGCCGGTGCGGTGCTCTGCTACGGTGGACGGCGGACGTACGAAAGTCACGGTCCGGTAGGTAGTCCGGATGGCGGTTGCCCGTTCGTACGGTGCCCGAGGCGGCACATCCTGTGCGTCCCTTTTCGCTCCATGACCGAGAAGGGACACAGCTGTGTCAGCTCTGCATGTCATCATCGCCGGAGGCGGCCTCGGCGGCCTGGCCCTCGGGCAAGGGCTCCGGCAGGCGGGGATCAGCGTCGCCGTCCACGAGAAGGACCCCGGCCCCGAGTTCCGCAACCAGGGCTACCGCATCCGCATCAACGCCGACGGCATCACCGCGCTCAAAGCGCTACTGACGCCGCAGGCGTTCGAGCTGTTCGCCGCCACCGCCGGAACACCCCGCGCGCGGATGGACTCCTTCGACCACCGGCTGAACCTGCTGCACGCGCAGGAGCTGCCGCTGGACGCCGCTCTCCCCGGGGGCGGGCACCTGGCGGTCAACCGCCGCACACTGCGTCAGATCCTGCTGGCCGGGCTGGAAGAGTCCGTGCACTACGGCTCGGCGCTCACCCGCTACGAAACCCACCCCTCGGGCACCGTGACCGCGCACTTCGCGGACGGCACCACCGCCACGGGCGACGTCCTGGTCGGCGCCGACGGCGTCAACTCCGCGACCCGCAGGCAACGCCTGCCGGAGGCCCGGGTCGTCGACGCCGGACTGCGGCTGCTCTACGGCAAGGTGCCCCTGGCCGACACCGCCACCCGAGCGGTGGTCCCCTCCGAGGTGCTGGGTCTGTGGACCACCGTCCTCGGCCCGGAGCGCCGCTTCCTCGGGCTCGCCCCGGTGCAGTACCGCGAGCCGCAGCATGAGGCGACCGCCAGGCTGGCGCCCGAGATCGCACTCAGCGCGGACGGCGACTACCTCGCCTGCGTCTTCGGCGCCCGCCGGGAGCAACTGCCCTGCACTGACGAGCAGTTGTTCGGCATGAGCGGAGGCAGGCTCCAGGCGATGACCCTGGCGCTACTGGAGGGCTGGCACCCCCGGATGACCGAGATCGTCTCCCGTCAGGACCCGGCCTCGATCTTCCCGGTCGCGGTCCGCACCAGCGTGCCCGTCGCGGCATGGGAGCCGGACACGGTCACGCTGCTGGGCGACGCCGTCCACGTCATGAGCCCCGCCATCGGCGTCGGCGCCAACACCGCCCTGCGTGACGCGCGCGTCCTCACCTCCCGCCTCGTCGAGGCCGCCGACGGCCGTCCGCTCACGGCCGCCCTGCACGCGTACGAGGACGAGATGCGCGGCTACGGCTTCGGCGCCGTCCGCGAATCGGCCGACCGCGGTCACCGCCTGGTCGGCCAGGACCCGCTGCCGGCAGCGCAGTTGTAGTCGGCGGCGACACCCTCCCGCGGTGCCGTCGCCGTGCTCCCCGGCGACGGCACC
>NZ_JBEOSP010000047.1:38739-65102 GCF_040303105.1 Kitasatospora sp. NPDC096128
GGCGGGGCCGGGGGGGGCCGGCTCCCGGCCGCCGGGGGGGGCGACCCCCCCCGGGGGGGCGGTGGCGGGGCCCCCGGGCGCGGCCACCGCCGCGCGAGCCGTTCTCGTGGTCGCCGATCGCGGAATGCAGGACTTCCGCCACCGCGGGCGAACAGCCCATCGGACACAGCCCCCTCCCCCGCCGAACATTCATCAACCCCACTCCCGTCATAAGAGTTAACTATCATCATGAATGCCGGCTGCATACCGGAAGCGCAGTCCTGTACTTGCACGGCGGAGCCGGACCGCGCACGATGGCCGGCATCGCGACCGCGCTCTCCGAGCACGCCTATGGGATCGCCCCGACCCACCCCTGCGCAGCGGCCGCGGGCGAGGGCGCTCCGCCCTGCGGCTTGCCGCGTCGATACCGACTTTGAATGCACTCGAACTGACTGTCATGCTTTTTTGGGCGGCCCGGCTGGACGAATGCCCGGAATCTCCGATATATACTGCGCGGGTACCGCAGGAGTATCGGATGGGGGCCGTCTTTCCGCTGATCGAAACCAAGGCTGGACCGTTGAATCCAGAGACAATCCTTTTATCTGTCTTCACCCCGGAGGGCAGGGAGAATCCCTATCCGGCCCTGGCCGGACTTCGGAAGGTGGCGCCGGTCTACCATGATGAAAAAATCGGCTCATATTTCTTGACCACTTTCGCAGGCTGTCAATCGGCTCTCACCGGTCCCGACTTCCTGGTGCCCGACCGGGAATGGTGCGAGCGGAGAATTCCGGAAGGCCTGGGCCGCCCGGCCGCCGACTTCTTCTACTCCTCGATGCTGGCCACCAACCACGCCGCCCATGATCGGCTCCGCCACCTGGTGGTCCGGGAGTTGAGCGCCCGCCGGGTCGCAGCACTGCGGGTCAGGGCGGAGGAGCTCGGCGCCGAACTGCTGGACGCCTTCGCGGAGACCGCCGCCGGTGGCGCGGCCGCCGACTTCCACGAGCTGGTCGCGCTGCCCCTTCCGATCGCGATGGTCGGCGAGCTGATCGGCGTGCCGCGCGCGGACCAGCAGGGCCTGGCCCTGCTCGGTGACGATGCCGCCCGGCTGCTGGAGCCCGTCCGCGCCCCGGAGGACTGGGCCCGGGCCGACCGGGGCGTGACAGGGCTGCGGGAGTACTTCGGCGGGCTGCTGCACGAACGCCGTTCCCGGCCCGCTGACGACCTCGCCTCGGCCCTGGCGGTCCGGCCCACGCCGGACGGCACCGGGCTGACGGACGGCGAACTCGTCGATGTGCTGGTCCTGATGTTCGCCGCCGGCTTCGAGACCACCGTCGCGATGCTCGGGATGGCGGTGCACGCACTGCTCAGCCATCCCGAGCAGTGGGCCCTGCTGCGGAGTCGGCCCGCGCTGGTGCCGGCCGCACTGGAGGAGTCGCTGCGCTGGGACGCACCGGTGCCGATGACGGAACGGATCACGGCACGGGCCACCGAGGTCGCCGGGGTAGCCCTGCCGGCCGGAGCCAGCGTCATCACGGTGATGGCGGCCGCCCACCGGGACCCCGAGGCGTTCGCGGACCCGGACGCCTTCCTGATCGAGCGGACGGACGGCCGGGTGCTGAGCTTCAGCGCGGGCGCGCACTACTGCGTGGGCGCCGCGCTGGCCCGGCTGGAAGGAGCGGTGCTGCTGCGCCAACTCCTGCACCGCTTACCGCGACTGACATCGGCCGGCCCGCCGACCCGGCGTACCGGCGACGGCCTGCGCGGCTTCACCCGCCTCCCGCTGGCCCTGGCCGGCTGACCCGCCCCCGTAGTCCCGATCACCGTCCTTGGAGGAACCGGTCCCGTGTACTTCCTGCAACGCGAACGTGCCGTCCTGGAGGCCCACCTGCCCGGCTTGGACGCCGCTCTGGCAGCCCACCCCCTGGAGCGCCTGGAGAGCTCGCCCAGTCCGGCGATCGGCGCGTTCCGCGCCGCCGGCGGCCCCGGCCTGCTGGTGCCCCGTGCCCTGGGCGGCAAGGGCGTGAGCGCCCTGGAGGCGGTGCGCGTCCAGCGCGCGGTCGGGGCCCGCTGTCCCTCGCTGGCGGTGGCCACCACGATGCACCACTTCTCGGTGGCCGGACTGGTCCGCTCCGCCGCCCCGGGCGCTCCGGAGGAGCAGTTGCTCGCCTCGATCGCCGCCGACGGCCTGCTCCTGGCGTCGGCCTTCGCGGAGGGCCGGGCCGGTCAGAACATCCTCAAGCCGCACATCACCGCCCGTCGCCGGGGGGAGCGGGTGGTGCTGAACGGCAGCAAGATGCCGTGCAGCCTGTCCCGTTCGATGGACCTGCTGACGGCTTCGGTGCTGCTCGCGGACGAGGACGGCGTCGAGCGGCTGGCCGTCGCGCTGGTCCCCGCCGCAACGCCGGGCATCGAGGTACGGCCGTTCTGGCGCAACACGGTGCTGGCCGGTGCCGAGAGCGAGGAGGTGGTGCTGACCGAGGTCGAGGTGGACCAGGAGATGGTCCTGGTCACCGAGGTCACGGCCGACGCGGTGCCGGACGACCTCAACACCGCGGGTTTCCTCTGGTTCGAGTTGCTGCTGACGGCCGGCTACCTGGGCGTGGCCAGTGCGCTGGTGGAGCGGGTGCTGACCAAGCCCGGCGGACCACCGCAGGACCCGACCGGGCCCCTGGTGGACGTGGAGGCCGCGATGCTCGCGGTGGAGTCGGTGGCCCGCGCGATGGCGGACCGCGACCAGCCCTGGGACGACAGCCTGCTGGTGCGCGCGCTGACGGCCCGCTACGCGGCGGAGGACGCCATCGCCCGTACCACCCGCGGCTGCCTGGCCGCCCTGGGCGGCATGGCCTTCGTCGGCTCGACCGAGGGCAGCTACCTGGCCTCGGCGGCGGGGGCTCTGGGCTTCCACCCGCCCGCCCGGGGACGGATGGCCGGCCCGCTGCGCGAGTACCTCGACGGCCGTCCGCTGCGGATCGGATGACGGGCGTGGGAGCCGGGGCAGGCTACCGGGTCGAGGTGGTGCGCGGCGTCGACGCACTCCCGGAGGGGTTGTGGGAGCGCCTGGCACCGGCGGACGACCCGATGTGGTCGCGCGACGTGCTGCGCGCGATGGAAGCGTCCGCGATCGGCCCGGACGGGTACGCCCACCTGGTGCTCCGCCAGGACGCCCCAGGGGAGACGGAGGCGCTCGCGGTGCTGCCGGTCAGCCTGTTCTCCCGGCTGCGGCTGGACGACGTACTCGGGGCCGACGACCGGCGCCGCCTCGCTCCGTTTCGGCGCCTGCTCCCCGGGCTCCTGCGGGTGCCCATGATGTTCTGCGGCCACCTGCTGGGCCAGGGACACCTGCTGACCGACCGGCAACTGCCGTCGCCGGCCATCGACGCCCTGGTCGGCGGGGCACTGGCGCTGGCCCGCCGCACGGGCCTGGGCACCGTGGTGTTCAAGGACTTCGCGCCCGCCGAACTGGCGGTGCTGCGGCCGTCCCTGGCAGGCGCCGGCTTCTTCTTCCTGCCCGCCCTCCCGGACACCGAACTCCGCTTGGGCCCGGGAGGGTTCGAGGACTACCTGACCCGCCTGCCCGCCAAGGCGCGGCGCAACGCGCGCAGCAAACTGCGCCGTGCGGCGGCCTGGCCCGGGCTGCGGACGGAGGTGCTGGAGGACTTCGCGCACCTGCTCCCGGAGATGCTCGGCCTGTACCGGCAGGTGATGGAGCGGGCCGAGCAGCGGCTGGACGTTCTGGACGCCGACTTCCTGGCCGCCGTCCACGCCGGGCAGCCGGCCGGGCGCCGGCTGGTGGCCTGCTTCGAGGGCGAGCGGCTGGTGGCCTTCCTCCTGTGCCTGTTCGCCGGGACGGGCGCCACCGGGGCCCGGATCGGCCTGGACTACCGGATCGCCCACGAGGCCGGCCTCTACCACGCGGTGCACCACGCGGCGATCCGGCTGGCCATCGACGCGGGGTGCACCCACATCCGGTTCGCCCAGACCGCTTACCAGCCGAAGGTCGAACTCGGCTGCGACCTCGTCGAGCAGTGGTACGCGATGACGCACCTCCGCCCGCTGCGCCGGGCTCTGCTGCGCCGGGTGCTGCCACCGGCCCTGACGGCCGCGAGGGCGAAGGCCCTGGGACCGCACGCGGCCGAGCACCTCCCCCCGTCCTCCCCCGAACCGAAGAGGTTGTCCCGTGCCGCACGTTGAGGTGGAACTGCCGATCGCCGCGCCGCCGGAGCTGGTCTGGGCGGCGGTGGTGGACGTGGAGTCGTACCAGCACTGCATGGAGAGCGTGGACGAGGTGGTGGTGGTCGAGCGGACCGACGAACGCCACCGCACCACCGCCTGGTCGGTGCGGCTGGAGGGATCGGTGCTGCGGTGGACCGAGGCGGAGGTGATCGACCCGGCGGCCCGGCGCTTCGACTTCCGCCAGCTCACCGGAGACCTCGGCGAGTTCTCCGGGCACTGGGTGGTCAAGGAGGCGGCCGACGGCGGCAGCCTCGTGGAGCTCTGCGCCGACTTCGACATCGGCATCCCACTGCTCGCGGAGATGCTCAACCCGATCGCGGCCGACGCACTGCGGGAGAACGCCGAGCAGATGCTGACCGCACTGCGCGGCCGGCTCGTCCCGGCCGCGGCGGTGACCCGGTGACGCCGACCGCCGCGACCGAGGTGTTCGACCAGGTGCGCCGGCACCTGTCCGGGAAGCTCGCGCTGACCGGCGGTTTCGCCGGGCGCGGCGCGGTCGAGACGACCGCCGAAGGCTCCAGGGTGACCCTGTCCGACGGGCGCCGGGTGCTGGACTTCGGCTCGTACGCCGTCACCCTGCTCGGCCACCGGCACCCCGAGGTGCTCGCCGCCGTCCGCCGGCAGCTGGACACCATGCCCACCGCCACCCGCAGCCTGACCAACCCGGTGGCAGCCGCCGCGGCCGGCCGGCTGGCGGCACACCTCGGAAACGCCCTGCCGAAGGTCCACTTCGGGCTGAACGGCTCGGACGCGGTGGAGGTCGCCGTCAAACTGGCCCGGCTGGCGACCGGCCGGGAACGGGTGCTCGCGGTGCGCGGCGGCTTCCACGGGAAGTCGCTCGGCGCCCTGGCCCTGACGCACAGCCCGCTCTACCGGGTGGGTCTGCGCGGCTGCACCGTGGAGGTGGCGCACCTGGACCCGCAGGACGCGCGGGCCGTCGCCCGGGAGCTGGCCGCGGGACCGGTGGCCGCTCTGGTGTTCGAGCCGGTCCAGGGGGAGAACGGCGCGGTGCCGCTCCCGGTGGAGGTGCTGCGCCAGTGGTGCGCGGCGGCGGCGGAGCACGGCGCGATGGTGATCGCCGACGAGATCCAGTGCGGCCTGCGCCGCTGCGGCGAGCCCTCGCTCGCGCTGGCCGAGGGCCTGCCGGTGGACGGCGTGCTGCTGGGCAAGCCGCTCGGCGGCGGCGTGGTCCCGCTGTCGGCCCTGGTGTGCTCGGAGCGGCTGTACGCGCCGCTGGAAGCCGATCCGTTCCTGCACTCCGCGACCTTCGGCGGACACCCGCTGAGCTGCGCGGCCCTGCCGCCCGCACTGGAGGCGATGGACCGCCTGGCCGGGCATGGCCGGGCCCTCTCCACCCTGCTCGACTCCGGCCTGGCGCACCTGTCGGCCCGCCACCCGGAGACGGTGCGCGAGGTGCGGGGGCGGGGCCTGCTGCGCGGCGTCGACCTGGACACGCCCGCCCACGCGGGCGCGATGGTGCTCGAACTCGCCGCCCGCGGCCTGCTGGTCTCCCCCTGTCTGGGCCGCCCGACCACCATCCGGCTGCTGCCGCCGCTGGTGGCCACCGAGGCCGAGCTCGCCGAAGCGTTCGGCGTCCTGGACGAGGCCCTCACCGCCGTGTCCGCCCGATGAACCCCGCACCATCAGGAAGGACGGACATGCCCACACGTGAGGAACTGGCCCTGGTGGTCAGGACGACGATCTCGGACGTGCTCGGCACGGAGGTGGACGAGGTGCACGAGCGCACCAGCCTGTTGGCCGACTACGGCATCGACAGCCTGGAGCTGATGGAGATCGGCTCCCGCCTGGAGCGCGCGCTGGCCCTGCGGATCGAGGTCGAGGACCTGACCCGGGCCGAGGACGTCGGCCAGGCGATCGACCTGCTCACGCTCCGCACGGCGGAGGCCCGGTGACGGCGAACCGGGATTCCAGGCGTCCGGACGGCGGCCACCGGGTGGCGGTCACCGGGATCGGGGTGAAGTGCCCGGCGGGCACCGGCGTGCAGGAGGCCTACGAGTCGGTGCTCAAGGCCCGACCCACCGCCGGGGTGGTCGACCTCCTGGTGGAACGGGGCGTCTCGGTGCACATCGCCTCGCTCGTGCCGCCGTTCGACGTCGACGCGTACCTGACCCGCCGTGAGGCCCGGCAGATCGACCGGGCCGCGACCCTGCTGCTGTGCGCGGCCTCCGACGCCGTGGCCGCGGCGGGCCTCACCGATGGCGGCGGCCCGCCGCCGGAGCGGGTGGGCGTGCAGATCGGCACCGGCATGGGCGGTCTGGCCAGCATGGAGCAGGTGACCACCGACCACTGGGACAGCCCCGGCGGCCTGCCGGTGCACACCGTGCCGCGCACCATGGCGAACTCGGCGGCCTCCCGTCTGGCCCTGCGCTACGGCTTCCGGGGTGCCTGCACCACGTACTCGTCGGCGTGCGCCAGCGGCACCACCGCGATCGGCGAGGCGGCCCGGCGGGTCCGCTACGGCGAGCTGGACGCTGCGGTGGCGGGGGGAGTGGACGCGCCGGTGACCACGGTGATCGTCGGCGCCTTCGCGAAGATGCGGGCGATGTCGGCCCGCAACGGCGAACCGGCCCTGGCCAGCCGCCCGTTCGACGCGGACCGGGACGGCTTCGTGATGGCCGAGGGGGCCGCCGTCCTGGTACTGGAGAGCTGGGACGCCGCCCTGGCGAGGGGCGCCACGATCCTGGGCGAGGTGGCGGGGTACGCGGACAACTGCGACGCCTTCCACATCGTCGCCCCGATCGACGACGGCGAGATGGCGGCCCGCTGCATGCAACGCGCGATCACCGACGCGGGACTGGTCCCGGCCGACATCGGCCACGTCAACGCCCACGGCACCTCGACGGTGCTCAACGACCGGGCGGAGGCGCGGGCGATCGAACGCTGCTTCGGCGCCGGGACACTGCCCGTGACCGCGATGAAGGGCGTGACGGGCCATCTGATCGGCGGCTCCGGAGCGCTGGAGGCAGCACTCGGCCTGCTCTGCGCGACCCGGGGCGAGGTACCGCCGATCGCGAACCTCCGCAGCAGCCCGGAGGCCGACCTGGTGGACCTGGTCCGCACCGCGCCACGCAGCATCGCGCCGGCGCCCGTCCTCTCCAACTCCTTCGGGTTCGGCGGCCAGAACGCCTGCCTGGTGCTCGCCCCCGCCTGACCTTCTCCGATTCCCCTTCTCGCCCCGGGACACCCCATGCGAATCCTCTTGACCGGCGCGACCGGCGTGGTCGGCACCGAGGTCAGCGGCCTGCTGCGGGCGGCGGGCCACACCCTGGTCCCGGTGGCCCGCCGGGCCACCGCCGAGACGCCGCTCTCCTGGCGGATGGGCGCCGAACCCCCACCGGCCGAGGTGGCCGGCCACTGGGACGTGATCGTGCACGCCGCGGCCACCACCCGCTGGACCCTCACCCGCCCCCAGGCCGTCGCCGCCAACCTGGAGCCGCTGCGCGCGGTGCTCGCCCTGGCGGACCGGGAGACCCACCTGGTGCACGTCTCGACCGCCTACGTCGGCGGCACCCGCAACGCCGGCGACCTGCGCGGCGCCCAGTTCGAGGGCTACCGCAACGGCTACGAGTGGTCCAAGGCCCGCTGCGAGGACCTGGCCCGGGCCGAGCACTCCGGACCGCTCACCGTGGTCCGCCCGCCGTTGGTCGTCGGCCGCAGCGGGGACGGGCGGATCGCCCGCTTCTCCGGTCCCTACACGATCCTGCAGGCCCTGGTCTCCGGTCTGGCCGCCGTCGTGGTCGGCGACCCGGACGGCTACGCCGAGATCAGCCCCGTCGACCAGGTCGCCGAAGTGATCGCGGCCGCCGCCCTGACCGAGCCCCCGCCCACCCCGCGCACCGAGGTGATCGCCGCGGGGCCGTCCTGCCTGACGCTCTCCGCCCTGCTGAACGTCATCTGCGACACCCTCGACTCCCACCGCGCCGCCCACGGAGCCGCCCCGGTGCAGCGCCCGCCCCTCGTCCCGACAGAACGCTGGAACCGCTTCTTCCTCCCCCTGGTGGACCATCACCTCTCCCCGTTCCAGGCCCAAGCCGTCAAACTGCTCGCGATGTTCCAGAGCTACACCTCGATGACCGAGCCCTTCACCCCGACCCACCCGGTCACCGATCCCGCCACCGTGATGGCCACCGCCGTCCGCCACTGGGCCGAAGCCAAGCCCCGCCTCGCCCTGGGCCGCCCGCAGCCGTGGACCGCCTTCACCACCGCCTCCTGACCCGGCGCCACTGCGAACTCCACGTACGCGAAGGACCGGCGGCCGAGGTCTGGCGGCTCCTCCCGCACGTGCCGCAACCAGCGGGTGGGTTGGGCCGATCATCCAGTCGACGTGTGCCCACCGTCGGCCAAGGAGGATGCCACCGCGACGCTGGACGGAGCCGCCCCCCGGTCAGCCCGCCCGCACCACTCAGCGGGCGTCCCCGCATCAGGCCGCGGTGGCCGGCTCCAGCGCCGCCAGCACCTCGGCGCGGCTGGGCGCGCCGACGGAGTGATGGGTGACGTGGCCCTGCCCGTCGAGCACCAGCACGGTCGGCGTCCGCAGCACGTCCAGGCGGCGGACGAGGTCGAGCCGTGCTTCGGCGTCGATCTCGACCAGCCGCACCCCGGGACGCTCCCCCGCCACCTTGCCGAGCAGCCGCCGCGTACCCGGGCAGGCGGCGCAGAACGAGGTGGAGAACTGCACCAGCGTCGCCTGCTCGCCCAGCGGCTCGCCGAGGTCGCGGCCGGTCAGCCGCACCGCGCTGCCCGCCCGCCCCCGCTTCATCCTGCCGTCCCGCGCGGCCCGGAAGAGGCCGAACGCCGTCGCCGCGACCAGCACCGCGACCAGGACCAGCAGTCCCGTCAGCGTGCTCATGAACGCGCCTGCGCCGAAGCGCCGCCCACCCGGGCGCGTCCGCGCACGACCAGCAGGTACACCTCGCAGCCCAGGCAGTAGCCGAAGGCCGCGTTGAGGAAGGCCGCGGCGAGCGCCAGCGCGGTCGCGGCCGCGCCGAGCCAGAGCGCGCCGCACAGGTAGCCGACGGTGCCGACCACGGCGAAGGCGAGGCCGACGGCCTGCGCGAACCGGGGCGGCCGCTCGTCCTCCAGCCCGGTCGGCGGACCCAGGCGCGGGCGCACCAGCCGCCGGTAGAGGAGGCCGTAGGGCGAGAAGCGCAGGCCGAGAAGGGCGCCCAGCGCGAAGACGGCGGCCTGCGCGGCCAGCAGCGCACCGCTGCCCGTCACCAGGACGACAGCGAGGACCACGCTGGTCAGGATCGCGGCGAAACGCGGGCCGCGGGGATCGATGCCGGCGGGAGCGGGGGTGGTGCGGGACGTACCGGGGCTGCCGAAAGGCATGTCGGGACTCCGGGGGTTCGAGGTTCCTGGGGTGGGCGGGTGTCAGGAACGACGACACGCAGCGGACCACACCCGACCGAAGTCGATGTGGTCCCGGGTCACCAGGAAGGTCTCGTGAGGCACGGCTCCATTGCAACAGCCGCGCACGCCGCAGGTCAACGGCCGGATCATCAGCTCTGTTGGCTCCGATGGGCGGCGACGCGTACCCGGGTGCCGCAGCGGGTCGAGCAGTAGCGCTGTGGTGAGCGGCGCCCGGTGTCGACGAAGTAGCGGTCGCAGCCGGGTGCCGCGCAGCGGCCCCAGGCGCAGTAGCCGCGTTCGCTGAGCCAGAGTGCCAGGGCGAGGGCGGCGGTGGACAGCAGCCAGTGAGCAGGTTGCGCGTTCGTGGGGGGCCGGGCGTGGAGCGACCAGGGGCGGTGCGGGAGCCGGACCAGGCGGGGCTGGGCGGGGTACTGGTCGAGCAGGGCGTTGATGGCGTCGGCGGCCTGGTCTGCGTCCTTGATGTCCAGGATGCCGGCGATGGTCGCGGTGGCTTCGCGCATCGCCTGGATTGGAGCGCCGGTGAGTGGGACGGGTGCGCCGCCGTGCCGTTCCACCAGGTCCGTGAGGGCGGCTGCGGTGAGCCCGGTCCCGTCCTGGCCGGTGTTGACCAGGTCGATCAGGAAGTGCAGACCGCGTGGGTTGTCGTCGCTGAAGCCCTGCTGCATGTGTGCCTGCCTCCGGTTGCGGGTCGAGTTCAACCCCATGGTAACGTCTAAATTGAATTTATTCGTTACATCGGGTGGCATCAGCCCGTGGAAAGAGGTCGCCATGGCCGTATTGCAGACGTCCGTGCTGGTCGTCGGGGGCGGGCCGGTCGGCTTGACGCTGTCGGCTCTGCTGTCCGGGTACGGGGTGGACCATGTGCTGGTCGAGACGCACCCCACGACCTCTCGCCACCCCAAGGCCCGGGGCATCTCGGCCCGCTCCATGGAGATCTTCCGGCGCATCGGCCTGGAGGAGCAGGTCCGCGGGGCGGGCCTGCCGGCCGAGCAGGTCTACTTCTACCGCGGCCGCGACCTGGTCGATCCCGACTTCGTCCGCACCGGCCTCGCCCGGCAACCCGACAACGACGACGGTGACGAGCACACCCCGTCGCCGGGGATCATCTGCTCCCAGGACGCGCTGGAGCCGGTCCTGCTCCGCCGCGCCGTCGAGCTGGCCGGCGCGCGGATCCGGTTCGGGAGGCGCCTGGTCTCCTTCACGGACGACGGCCTGGGGGTTCTGGCCGTCGTCGAGGACGCGGACACCGGTTCCCGGTACCAGGTGCGCGCGGACTGGCTCGTCGGCTGCGACGGAGCCGCGAGCACCGTGCGCAACGGGGCGGGGATCCCCATGGCGGGCCCCACCGGGCTGGGCCGCTACCTGAGCATCCGCTTCGAGGCACCGCTCGGCCAGGTCGTGGCAGACCGCGCCAGCGCCTCGTACTTCCTCACCACTCCCGGGCGGGGCGGGTTCATGGCCGTCGACAACGACCGCCACTGGATCTACCAGTACCCGCTTCCCACGGACACACCCGAGCCGGACCCGTCCGCCCCGGACCCGTCCGACCACCGGCACCTGGTGGGGCTCATCCGCACCGCCGCCGGAATCCCCGACCTGGACGTGACGGTCCGCGACACGATGACCTGGCGGATGGACGCCCAGCTCGCCACCGCCTACCGCCGCTCACGCGTGCTGCTGGCAGGCGACGCCGCCCACGTCATCCCGCCCACCGGCGGGCACGGCATGAACACCGGCATCGGCGACGTGGACAACCTCGCCTGGAAACTCGCGGCCGTCACCACCGGATACGCGGGCGACGCCCTGCTGGACAGCTACGAAGCCGAACGCCGTCCCGTCGCCCGCCAGGTGATCGACATCTCCATGGCGAACGCCCAGAACCGGGCCGGCTACCGCATCGACGACGAGCTCCTCCTGACCGCCACCTACCAATCGACTGCGATCCTCCCCGACCCCGACACCGCGCCCATACAGACCGGGCTCAGCCCGGACGGCTACCGCCCGGGCTGCCACCCGGGACAGCGCCTACCCCATGTCCGCCTCACCGGCGGCGACGCAGGCGTGACATCGACCCTCGACCTCGTCGGCCCCGGCTTCACCCTGCTCACCGCGACCTACGACCCGGCTTGGCGAGGGCAGGCCGAGACCGTGCAGCAGACAGGAATCCCCCTCGCGTTCCAGGCCGTGAACACCGCCGGCCGCAGGGAGGCCTCCCCTGGGCTTTGGGGGCGTCTGGTCGGCATCGGCGGCGCTCCGGGCGCCGTCCTGGTCCGCCCGGACGGGCACGTGGCCTGGCGCGGCACCGACCCGGCAGTAGACCTCCAGGCTGTCCTGCGGCGCGTCCTTTCCTCCTGACGGCGGTGCCTGCCGCTGCGGACCTGCTTCCCCGGAGGTCGTGCGCAGGGTCGGGCGTGTAGGCGGGTGAAGGTACGTGGAGCTGCTCGGCGGTGTAGTCGCCGAACCGGAGCACGTTCTCACGCCGGTACGGGCTGGGCTCCGAGCTGTGGTGCCGGAACCCGCCGCCGTTGGTCGTGATCGGTCGACGAGTTCGCCGAGCAGGCCGTCCCGGGGAGAGGAAGCCGGGCTTCGACCATGAGCACGGTCATCCCCGTGTCCGTCCAGGTCTCGCGCTCCTCTCCTGCTGCCCGACAGGCGGCCCGACCTTGTGCCAAAGGCCTGGCTTCGCGGTCCGTACCACGTGCCCGGCCCTGGCCATCCGTGACGATGAGGACCTGAGGCACCGGCGCAACATCAGGGACACGGACGCGACGGACACCGCTGCTGCCGTAGGCGCTCGTTTCCGTGCCGGTGATCGCGTTGACCCCGAGGATCTTCGTGAGCCGATTCCGACGCCGTCCAGGGCCGCCACAGGAATCTCGTGGATCGAACTGCCCAGCCAGCAAGCACAGTTACTTGTCACCTGGTTCGCCGTTCGTCAACGGCACCCCAACGCGGTGGGTCGAGCACGTTGCGGATGTGGGTGGCGATGTGCAGGTTGAGGCGCGTCTCGACGACGCCGAGGTCGTGGCCGGTGATCTCGCCGATGCGCTGGAGGCGGTAGCGGACCGTGCTGCGGTGGATGCGGAGCATCTCAGAGGTCGCGTCGTAGCTGCAGCCGCTCTCCAGGTAGCGCGAGAGTGTCATGACCAGCTCGGTGTGGTGCTGGGCGTCGTAGTCCAGCAGCCGGCCCAGCCATAGGTGGACGAAGAGGTCTGCTTCCCGCTCGCCTCCGCCGGTGCCCATCATGCGACACAGGCCCAGCTCGTCGAAGGCGGTGCTGCCGTACGGGTCCTGGGAACGGCGGCGGACAGCGAGGGCACGGACGGCCTCGTCGTAGGAGTGCGGCAGATCGGCGAGGTCCTCGCACCGGCCGCCGACCCCGATCGCGCCTGCTCCGGTGCCCAGGCCCTCTGAGACGGCCTCGTACAGCTCATCGTCCGGATGACGCGGGTCCTCACCGGCCATCAGGACGACCGCTGTCGCGCCACGAGAGCCGATGAGCACGTCCCGGCGCAACCGCTCCGCCGCCCGTGCCACCGCGTCGCAGAGCACGGCCCCCTCGGGTGCCCCCGGCCACTCCAGTACGGCGACTTTGTGCGGCCGGTGCAGGTCGTGGCCCAGGGCCGCTGCCTGGGTGAAGGCGTCCTCGGTCCCCTCACCTGAGACCAGCCGATCGACCAGGTCGCGGCGCAGCTGGGGCTCCAGCTCAACCAGTCTGCGCTCGTGGAAGAGAAGAGGAGCCAGCACCCGAGCTGCCTGTTCGAGCGCCGAGGCGTCCCCTTCCGCCGCCCGCCGGCCCGGATCGTCCAGCACGACGACACCGAGCAGGTCTCCCGCCATCTCTATGGGCATGACCAGCCGGCCACGGTCCCGGACGGCGCCGGGCCGGCGCCTCGCGCGGTGCATCAGGGCGTCCCGGCGCCGGTTCTCCGACTCGGGGCGGGTTCCGCTGCCGACCCCGGGCTGGGGGCCACCCCCGCGGGGACCCGCCCAGGTGCGCGGGTTGCCGAAGCAGTCCTCGGTGAGGGCCGCGAATCCTGTGTGCTCGTGAAGGGTCTGGAGGATTCCCGCCTCGCCCCTGCCGGAGACGGCGGCGCGGGAGAGCGCGTCATAGGTGGCAAGCCGCGCGGCCAGGGCGGAGGCAGTTCTCCTGCCGAGATCCACGGTGGTCGAGCCGTCCTCGGGCTCCGGCAGGTTCCCGGTATCGGACCGGTCCCCGCTGCCCGGCATGTGTCCCGACCCGGTGGCCGGCTCGCCCCGGCGCCCGGTAAGGCGCGCGAGGACGATCCCGGTCTGCCGCGCGAGCAGACCGGTCAGAGCGGTCTCCTCGGCCGAGGGCGTGGTCGGGGACCGGACGACGAGATAGCCGAGGCAGGCTTCCCGGTACCGCAGTGCGATGGCCCACACCCGCAGTCCGCCCGGCTCCTGCAGGTGGTGGCTGCGGCCGTTCAGAGAGTCGATCCGCCGGTCGAGCCGGTCGGCGGCCACCACGTCGGCAGCGGCTGCTTCACCCGGGGCTTCGCCGGCCGGGCCCCCCTCGGGTTCCCGCGCCGGATGCCCCGGCCTGGCGGCCGAGGAGGAAGCCACCCGGCGTGGTGAGCAGCGCCGCGCCAGACCGTTGTGGACGGCATAGGCCGCTTCGGCGATGAAAGTGCCGGTGGCTGTGATCGCCGCCATGGCCTCCCACAGCACCTCGCGCTCGTCCTCACCGTCGAGCATGACCGACATCAGGCGTAGCAGGTCGTGTTGCGCGGCCGCCGACTGCGGGATGGGGCGCAGAGGAGCGGTGGTCGGAGAAGGCACAGCGTCCATAGCAGGTCCATGTGCGGCTCGACAGCGGCCTCCCTGGCTACACGGTACGCCGCCCGGGACGCGTTCCACGACGAACCCGTTTCGGTCCCTGTCCTCGGGGACGGGAACCGCGGCGCGGATTGGTCCTGCCGAGGCGAGGAAGTGCGCCGCGTACCGCGCGAGGCTGCTCGTGGGCACGCCGTCCGTTCGCCTGGCTGCCCGCCGATCGGTCCCGCGTCGCGACGGAGGAGATTCCCATGGCGAAGGCAGTTGGCATCGATCTCGGCACCACCAACTCGGTCATCGCGGTCTGGGAGGGCGGTGAGCCCTCGGTCGTCCCGAATGCGGAGGGGGCCAGGACGACCCCGTCGGTGGTCGCCTTCTCCGATGACGGCCAGCGGCTGGTCGGTCAGCTCGCGCGCCGGCAGTCGATCCTCAACCCCAAAGGCACCATCACCTCCGCGAAGCGGTTCATCGGACGTCGCTACGACGAGATCTCCGACGAGGCCAAGGCGGTCTCCTTCGACGTGGTCGAGGGGCCCGGCGGAGTGGCCCGTTTCGAGGTGAGGGGAAAGCAGTACGCGCCGGAGGAGGTCAGCGCGCAGGTGCTGCGCAAGCTCGCCGACGACGCCGGGAAGTCGCTCGGCGAGAAGGTGACCGAGGCGGTCATCACCGTACCCGCCTACTTCAACGACGCCCAGCGCCAGGCCACCAAGGACGCCGGGAGGATCGCCGGCCTCGACGTGCTGCGGATCATCAACGAGCCGACCGCCGCGGCGCTGGCCTACGGGCTGGACAAGAAGGGCCACGAGACGGTCATGGTCTTCGACCTCGGCGGCGGCACGTTCGACGTCAGCCTGCTGGACGTCGGCGACGGTGTGGTGGAGGTCCGCGCCACGGCCGGCGACTCCCACCTGGGCGGCGACGATTTCGACCGCCGTCTGGTGGACCACTTGGCGGACGGCTTCCAGAAGGCCGAGGGCATCGACCTGCGCAAGGACCCGCAGGCTCTGCAGCGGCTGTTCGAGGCGGCCGAGAAGGCGAAGACCGAGCTGAGTTCGGTCAGCCAGACCCAGGTGAGCCTGCCGTTCATCACGGCGGACGCCTCCGGGCCGAAGCACCTCACCGAGACGGTCCGCCGCTCCACCTTCGAGCAGATCACGTCGGACCTGGTGGAGCGCTGCCTCGAGCCGGTCAGGACCGCGATGGGCGACGCCAAGGTCACCGACAACGACATCGACGAGGTCATCCTCGTCGGCGGCTCGACCCGTATCCCGGCCGTGCAGAACCTGGTCCGCCGGCTGACCGGCGGCAAGGACCCGAACATGAGCGTCAACCCCGACGAGGTCGTGGCGCTGGGCGCCGCCGTCCAGGCCGGCGTGCTCAAGGGTGAGGTCAAGGACGTCCTGCTGCTGGACGTCACCCCGCTGTCGCTGGGCGTGGAGACAGCCGGCGGCGTGATGACCAAGATCATCGATCGGAACACCACCATCCCCGCCCGCCGGTCCGAGACCTTCTCGACGGCTGAGGACAACCAGCCGGCCGTGGACATCGTCGTGCTCCAGGGCGAACGCGAGCTGGCCGCCGACAACCGGGTGCTGGGCCGCTTCCGGTTGGAGAACCTGCGGCCGGCCCGGCGCGGGGAGACCCAGATCGAGGTTACCTTCGACATCGACGCCAACGGCATCCTCAAGGTCAGCGCCAAGGACCGGGACACCGGCGCCGAGCAGTCGATCACCATCAGTGAGGGCTCCAACCTCGACCCCTCCGAGGTCGAGCGGATGATCAACGAGGCCGAGAGCAACCGGACCAGCGACCTGGCCCTGCGCGAGGCCATCGACGCCCGCAACGAGCTCGACGCCGCCGCGTACCAGGTGGAGCGCCGGTTGGACGACCTCGGCGACGCGGCTCCGGAGCACGAGCGCGCCCGCGCCCGACTGCTCGTCGACGAGGCCCGTTCCGCCGTCAAGGAGGAGGCGCCGACGGAACGGGCCCGGAGCCTGGCCTCCGAACTCCAGCAGATCCATGCGGCGCTGGCCGCCCACGCCGCCGGAGCGGGCGGAGCCGGGGGTGGAGCCCAGCCCGGTGCGGCGGCGCCCGGCCAGGGTCCCGAGGGCGGCTCTCCGAGGGGTGACGACGACGTCATCGATGCCGACTTCGACAGGAGCTGAGGCGGCGACATGTCCGATCAGGAACAGACGCGTCCCGCCGAGGACCGCTCCCCTCCCGAGCCCGGGCGGACGCCCCCCGAGCGGACGCCTGCACCGCAGACGATCCCGCGGGCCCCCGCGGCCGGGGAGCAGGAGCAGCCGCCCCGCCGCCCCGAGGCCGAGGAGCTGGAGGATCGGTGGCGGCGAGCCCTCGCCGACCTCGACAACCTCCGCAAGCGTCACGCCCGTGAGCTTCCCCGGGAACGGGAGGCTGAGCGGGCCAAGGTGGCCGCCGCGTTCCTCCCGGTCGTCGACAACCTCGAACTGGCCCTCGCCCACGCGGGCGCCGGCGACCCCGGCACGATCATCAGCGGAGTCCGGGCGGTGCGCGACCAGGCCGTCGAGGTGCTGCGAAGCCTCGGCTACCCCCGGTACGACGAGACCGGCGTCCCCTTCCACCCCGAGCAGCACGAGGTGGTGTCCGTGGTGGACGAGCCGGACACGACGGCGGGCACCGTCGTCCAGGTGCTGCGGCCCGGGTACGGCGAACCCGGCCGCCGGCTGCGGCCGGCCGCGGTGGCGGTCAGCCGCAAGCAGGAGTGACGCGGCCATGGCAGACGACTACTACGAGGTACTGGGCGTCCCCCGAACCGCCGACGCCGCGGACATCCAGCAGGCGTTCCGTACCCTGGCCCGCCGCTACCACCCGGACGTCAACCGTGATCCGGCCGCAGAGGAGCGCTTCAAGCAGATCAACGAGGCGTACAGCGTGCTGTCCGACCCCGACACCCGGTCCCGCTACGACCGGTTCGGCCCCGACTTCCGGCAGATTCCGGAGGACTACGACGAGCGTGTCGCGGCTGCCCAGGGCTTCGGCGGCGGAGCCGGCGCGTACCGCGGCGGTCCCTTCGGAGGCACCCGAGGCGCCGACCGGGCAGGCGCCCGGGCCTGGACGGAGACCGGCTTCGGCACCTCCGGCGTGGACTTCGAAGATCTTTTCGGAGGTATGTTCGGCGGCCGGGCGGGGGGCGCCGGACGGGGCAGTCCGATCCCCGGCGCGGACCAGGAGGCCGAACTCACGCTCAGTGTGGAGGAGGCCTATCACGGCGGCCGGCGGAAGATCACCCTCGGAGGTCCCGGCGGGGAACGCAGCTACGACGTCACCATCCCGGCGGGCGTCGTCGACGGGCAGCGCATTCGGCTCGCGGGTGAGGGCGGCCGGGGCCGGGGCCCGGGTTCCGCCGGGGATCTCTATCTGGTGGTCCGCATCGCCCCCCATCCCCGCTACCGGCTCGTCGGGCGCGACATCCACGTCGAACTGCCGGTTACCGCCTGGGAGGCCGCGCTGGGGGCGACGGTGCCGGTCTCCGGTCCGGGCGGGACGGTCAAGGTGCATGTGCCGCCCGGTACCTCCACCGGCCGAAGGCTCCGGTTGCGCAGCGAGGGGATGCCCGACCCCAAAGGTTCCCCCGGCCACCTCTACGCCGAAATCCAGGTGATGGTGCCGCCCTCGCCCAGCCCGCGCGAGCGCGAGTTGTTCGAGGAACTGGCCGCCGTCTCCTCCTTCGACCCGAGGAAGCAGTCATGAGAGCCGAGCAGCGTCCTCCCGCCGAAGGCACCGACCGGCCCGGCACCAGGGCCGCCTATCCCCTGGTGCGGGTCTACCGAACCAGCCCCTATCAGCTCCCCTTGGTCGGAGTGGCCGGCAGGAGCGGACTGCCGCCCGAACTCGTCAGCCGCTTCGTCGCCCTCGGGCTGGTGGACGCCGAGCGTGATGCCCGGGGCCTGCTGTGGTTCCGGCCGAGCGCGCCGTCGGCCCTCGCCCGGGTGCAGCGGCTGCGGACCGGACTGGGCCTCAACTACGCGGCCATCGGCGTCGTCCTGGACCTGCTCGACCGCATCGAACGCCTGGAAACCGCACTGCGGCGCAGCGAACGAGCCGCCAAGGAGCCCCCACCATGGACATGAACCGCCTCACCCAGAAGTCCCAGGAAGCGCTGCAGGAAGCGCAGAGCGTCGCGGTACGCATGGGCCAGACCGAAGTCGACGGGGAGCATCTGCTGCTGGCCCTGCTCGATCAGCAGGACGGCCTGACCACCCGTCTGCTGGCCGGTGCCGGCGCAGACCCGGCAGCCCTGCGGGCCGCCGTCGAGGCCGATCTCGCCAAGCGTCCGCGCACGACCGGTCCGGGTGCCGCCCCCGGCCGAGTGATGGTGACCCAGCGGCTGGCCCGACTGCTCGACACCGCGGAGCAGGAGGCCAAGCGGCTCAAGGACGAGTACGTCTCCACCGAGCACCTGGTGCTGGCCCTGGTGGACGAGGGGTCGACCACCAGTGCCGGCCGGCGGCTCGGCGAACAGGGCGTCACCAAGGACTCCTTCCTCACCGCCCTCACCACAGTGCGCGGGAATCAACGGGTCACCTCGGCCAATCCCGAGGAAGCGTACGAGGCCCTCGAGAAGTACGGGCGCGACCTCGTCGTCGAGGCCCGCAGCGGTCGCCTCGACCCGGTGATCGGGCGTGACGCGGAGATCCGGCGGGTGATCCAGATCCTCAGCCGCAAGAGCAAGAACAACCCGGTGCTGATCGGCGAACCGGGCGTCGGCAAGACCGCCATCGTGGAGGGCCTGGCCCAGCGGATCGTGCGCGGCGACGTGCCGGAAGGGCTGCGGGACAAGACGGTGTTCTCGCTCGACATGGGCTCGCTGGTGGCCGGCGCGAAATACCGCGGCGAGTTCGAGGAGCGCCTCAAGGCCGTACTGTCCGAGGTCAAGGGGGCCGAGGGCCGGATCCTGCTGTTCGTGGACGAGCTGCACACCGTCGTCGGGGCCGGCGCCGCCGAGGGCGCGATGGACGCGGGCAACATGCTCAAGCCGATGCTGGCGCGCGGCGAGCTGCACATGATCGGCGCCACCACGCTGGACGAGTACCGCAAGCACATCGAGTCCGACGCGGCCCTGGAACGGCGTTTCCAGACCGTCCAGGTGGACGAGCCGACCGTCGAGGACGCGATCTCCATCCTGCGCGGCATCCGGGAGCGCCTGGAGATCTTCCACGGCGTCAAGATCCAGGACGGCGCGCTGGTCGCTGCCGCCACCCTCAGCCACCGCTACATCAGCGACCGCTTCCTCCCGGACAAGGCCATCGACCTGGTCGACGAGGCCTGCGCGCGGCTGCGGACCGAGATCGACTCCATGCCCGCCGAACTCGACGAACTCACCCGCCGGGCCACCCGGCTGGAGATCGAGGAGGCCGCACTGGACCTTGAAACCGACCCGGCCAGCCGCGCCCGCCTGGAGGACCTGCGACGTGAACTGGCCGACCTGCGCGGCGAGGTGGACGCCAAACACGCCCAGTGGGAGGCCGAGCGCCAGGCCATCCGCAAGGTCCAGGAACTGCGCCAGAAACTGGAACACGCCCGGCAGGAGGCCGAGCAGGCCGAACGGGCCTACGATCTCAACCGGGCCGCCCAACTGCGCTACGGAACCGTCAGCGAACTGGAGCGCCGGCTGGCCGCCGAGGAGGAACAGCTCGCCAACAAGCAGGGCGAGAGCCGGATGCTGCGTGAAGTGGTGACCGCCGAGGAGATCGCCGAGATCGTCTCCGCGTGGACCGGCATCCCCGTCACCCGGCTCCAGGAGGGCGAGCGGCAGAAGCTGCTCAAGTTGGACGAGATCCTGCGCGAGCGGGTCGTGGGCCAGGACGAGGCCGTCCGACTCGTCGCCGACGCGGTGATCCGGGCCCGCTCCGGGGTGCGCGACCCGCGCCGGCCGATCGGCTCGTTCATCTTCCTCGGCCCGACCGGCGTCGGGAAGACCGAGCTGGCCAAGACGCTGGCCGCCGCCTTGTTCGACAGCGAGAGCAACATGATCCGCCTCGACATGAGCGAGTACCAGGAACGGCACACCGTCAGCCGCCTGGTCGGCGCGCCCCCCGGATACGTCGGCTACGAGGAGGGCGGCCAGCTGACCGAGTCGGTGCGTCGCAAGCCGTACTCGGTCGTCCTGTTCGACGAGATCGAGAAGGCGCACGCCGACGTCTTCAACACGCTGCTCCAGGTGCTGGACGACGGCAGGATCACCGACGCGCAGGGCCGTACCGTCGACTTCCGCAACACCGTCATCATCATGACCTCGAACCTGGGCTCCCAGCATCTGCTCCAGGACGCCACCCAGGCCGGCGAGATCAAGCCCGAGGTGCGGGACCTGGTGATGGGCGAACTCAACGGCCACTTCCGGCCCGAGTTCCTCAACCGGGTGGACGACATCGTGCTCTTCCACCCGCTCGGCATCGCGCAGATCGAGCGCATCGTGGACCTGCTGCTGGAGGACCTGCGCCACCGCCTCGCCGAGCAGCGGATCGACCTGGTACTCACCGAGGACGCCCGCCGGCTGATCGCGGCCGAGGGCTACGACCCGGTCTACGGCGCCCGGCCGCTGCGCCGCTTCATCGCCCACGAGGTCGAGACCAGGATCGGCCGGGCCTTGCTCAGCGGCGAGGCACGCGAAGGCGTGACCGTCCTGGTCGACGCCCGAGCCGCCGAACTGACCGTCACCCTCCAGGAAGAGCTACAGGAGCGGTAATGACCACTTCCCCAGAAGGCCGCGCCGCCGGCCGGAGCCCTGAGGGCGGTACCGAAGGCTCCGGGGCCTCGCCGCCGACGGTCGCCTGTACCAACTGCGGCCGGACCAACCGTGTACCCGCCGCGGCGGAGGGCAGCCCGCGCTGCGGAAACTGCCGGGCCCCGCTGCCGTGGATCGCCGAAGCGGGCGACGCCGACTTCGGGGAGGTCGCCGAGCAGGCGAGCCTGCCCGTGCTCGTCGATCTCTGGGCCACCTGGTGCGGTCCCTGCCGCATGGTGAGCCCGGCCCTCGAACGGGTCGCCAAGGACCTGGCCGGCCGGATCAAGCTCGTGAAGGTCGACATCGACAAGTCGCCGGCCCTGGCGCGGCGGTTCGAGGTCCAAGCCGTACCCACCCTGCTGATCCTCGACCACGGCAGGCCCGTCGCCCGCCAGACCGGAGCAGCGCCCGCCAACGCGCTGCGCCGGTGGGTGGACGAGTCACTGTCGGCGTCCCACGGACCGGCCGAGCCCACCTCCCGGAGGCCGCGATGACCAGCCTTCCCGACCCGCACCTGTCCATGGTCCGGCCCGTGGCGCCCAGAACACCGCAGGGCTGCGAGGACTGCCTGCGCACGGGGACTCCGTGGCTGCACCTGCGCCTGTGCCTGACCTGCGGCCACGTCGGCTGCTGCGACTCCTCGCCGATGCGGCACGCCCGCGCCCACGCAGCGACCGACGGGCACCCGATCGTCCGGTCGTTCGAGCCCGGCGAGGACTGGCGCTGGTGTTTCGTACACGAGGCGATGGCCTGAGAAGGGAGTGAATCGTGCCGATGCTCACGCCGACAGCCGATGTCCACGGCGCCTATCCGCTGCTGTCGGACGACCAGATCGCGATCCTGAGATCCTGCGGACAGGTGCGGCCGGTCCGCGAGGGGGAACGGCTCTACCGGGCGGGCGACCCCAGCGCGGAGTTCTACGTGGTCCTCAGCGGCACGGTGGCCGTGGTCGAAGGCCACGGCGAGCAGGAGCAGGTCGTCCACCTGCACGATGCACACAGCTTCCTCGGCGAACTCGGCGTACTGGAGGGCCAGACCGCCCTCCTCAGCGCGGTGGTGACCACGCCTGGCGAGGTTCTCGCGGTGGCTCTGTCCGCCCTGCGCGACCTGCTCAGCCGGGAACCCGCGCTCGGCGACGTGATCCTCCGGGCCTACCTGCTGCGCCGCACGATGCTGGCCGGCGCGGGCGCCGGCTTCCGTATCATCGGCTCCGCCTTCTCCCCCGACACCCGGCGGCTGCTGGACTTCGCCGCCCGCAACCGACTCCCGCACCGCTGGGCCGATCTGGAGAAGGACACCGAGGCCGAGTCGCTGCTGACGCGTCTTGGCATCGCTCCGGAGGACACTCCGATCGTCGTCTGGCACGAGTACCGGGTGCTGCGCAATCCCTCCAACGCCGAACTCGCCCAGGTGATCGGGCTGCGGACCGAGACCCTCGCGAGGGCTGTCTGCGACCTCATGGTGGTCGGCGCGGGGCCCGGAGGCCTGGCCGCCGCAGTGTACGGCGCCTCCGAGGGGCTCTCCACCGTCGTCCTGGACGCGGTGGCGACCGGAGGCCAGGCCGGTACGTCCTCCCGGATCGAGAACTACCTCGGTTTCCCCGCGGGGATCTCCGGCATGGAGCTCGCCGAACGCGCCGTCGTGCAGGCCACCCGGTTCGGCGCCCGGATCACCGTCCCCGCCGAGGCCGCCGGCCTCGAACAGCGCGACGGCGCGAACGTCGTGCACCTCGCCGACGGCAGCACGGTCGCCGCCAACAACGTGGTGGTGGCCACCGGCGCTCGCTACCGGCGGCTGACCGCCCGCGGCGTCGAGCGGTTCGAGGGGTTCGGGGTCCACTACGCCGCCACCCTCTGGGAGGCACGGGCCTGCCGTCTCGACCCGGTGGCCGTCGTCGGCGGCGGCAACTCCGCCGGCCAGGCAGCCCTGTTCATGGCGCGCCAGTCGCCCGCCGTGCATCTGCTGGTCCGCGGCGGGGACCTGGACCACAGCATGTCCCGTTACCTGATCGACCGGATCGAGCAGCACCCACAGATCCACGTCCGGCTGCATACCGAGGTCCACGAGGTCACCGGCGAGGACCGGGTCGAAGCCGTCGTCGTCCAGGACAACCGCACCCGAGAGCAGCAGGTGCTGGAGGCCCGTGCCCTCTTCATCTTCATCGGTGCGCGCCCTGCCACCTCCTGGCTCGCCGGCACCGTCACGCTGGACCCGCGCGGCTTCATTCCGACCGGGCAGGACGTGGCCCATGCGGCAGCGGACCTCTGGAAGCCCCTGGGCCGCGCCCCCCTGGCCCTGGAGACCGGCCTGCCGGGGGTCTTCGCCGTCGGGGACGTCCGCAGCGGCTCGGTCAAGCGGGTGGCCTCCGCGGTAGGCGAGGGTGCCATGGCCGTCCGCCTGGCCCACGAGCACCTCCAGGAGGTGAGGCCACCCGTCATCCGATGACCTCAGCTCCATCGACGCGAGAAAGGACAAGTGCCATGCCCGTCATGGGTATTCCCAAGTTCGAGCGCTTCTTCCGCGCAGCCGCCGGCCTCGATGTCCACAAGAACGACCTCAAGCGCTACAACGACTTCGTGGACGCCAAGCTCTACGACCTCTTTCTCATCGGCACGGCCAATGCCAAGGCCAACAACCGGGACATCATCGAGCCGCAGGACCTCCCCGTCACCAAGGGCCTGCAGGAGAGTATCCACGCCTTCGAAAAGCTGGACGAGGGCATCGAACTACGCCCCCTGCTCGACCAGCTCGCCGCCCGCCCGGCCCTCGGCATGGAGGCCGCCGAGGACACCCAGCAGCGGCTGCCCGTCCTGGCCGGCGGCCTCAGCGTCGCCCTCGCCCGCGCCCTCAAAACCATCGCCCGCGACAGCCGCCGCCCCTCCACGGACCAGTGGGACGAGGCCTTCGAACTCTTCGACCTGCTGATCTGAGCGGGCATCCACCAGGCCGGTGGTTCCGTCGGCCTCGCCGGGCCCGCGCGGGTACCCGAGATGATCGGCAGGACATCCCGTTTCGCAAGTACCCATAGCCTGACTTACCGGTACTGCCGTAGGCACTCGTTTCTGTGCCGGGGACCGCGTTGACGCTGAGGATCCTCATGAGCCGGGTCCCGCCCCCGTGAACCAGTGGGGTGTACTAGTAGTACACCCCACTGGTGCGTATCATGCGTACATGCCTCTTCCTCGTTTCGACCGCCTGCCCGCGGAACGCCGGGAGCACATCCTGGGCGTCGCACGGCGGCACTTCGCCGAGCACGGCGCCGAAGGCGCCTCCTACAACAAGATCATCGAGGCCGCGGGAGTCTCCAAGACCGCCGCCTACCACTACTTCGACGGCCGGGAGGACCTGCTCGCCGCAGTCCTCGACGGAGTCCTCGACCGACTGCTGGACGCCCTCGGCCCCTGGGACCCGGCCCGTGACGAGGAGGACTTCGGCGCCCGGTTCACCGGTGGATCCGCCGCCCTCGCCGCCCACCTGACGGACCACCCCGAGGACCTGGCCCTCGCCGACGCCGCCATCGGGCGCAGCGACGGAAGCCTGTGGCTCGACTGGTTCGGCGCCCTGGTCACGGACGGCCGTCGGCTCGGGATCATCCGCACCGATGTGGACCACGCACTGATGGTGTCGGCGACCGCCGCCGTCGTCCGGGCCGCGGACGCCTGGGCCGTGGCACTGATGACGCGCGGATCCCTCGAAGGCCTCCCGGAGGACGACCCCCGGGACCAGCTGTGGAGCCTCCTGCGCGGCCTGTGGGGTGCAGCGGCGACCGCGGCCCCCGGACAGGAGCCGAACGATGCGCACTGACCTGAGGATCTCCTGGGAGATACCGGCCACCCCGGCCGGCCTCGCCGGCCGCCTGGAACGGTTCATGGGCCCGGGCAAGTCCCGCTCCGAGTCCGCGGTGGAGACCATCGGCCTCCTCGGCTGCGCCCTGCTGCTGGCCGCCGGACTGTGGCGCTCGGGAGCCGCACGCGACTGGTCGACCGGGCAACTCGTCGTGGTCGCCCTGGCCGGGCTCGACCTGATCGGCGGGGTCCTGACCAACGCCACCAACGCCGCGAAGCGTTGGTACCACCGGGCCGACCCGGCGGCGCGGCGCGCCCGGCTGCTGTTCGTCTCGGCGCACCTGGTCCACCTCGCCGCGATGGGGCTGTACGTCCTCTCCGGGGACCTCGCCTGGACCTCGGCGAATGCCGCGCTGCTCCTCGGCGGGGCGGTGGCGGTGGAGTTCGCGCCCGTCCACCTCAGGCGGCCCGCGGCGATGGCGGTGTTGATGGCAGCCGTCCTGGTCAACCTGTTCTGGCTGCCGGTGCCGGCCGCGCTTGCCTGGTTCGCACCACTGTTCTTCCTCAAACTGCTCGTCTGCCACCTCGTGCCCGAGGCGCCCCTTGAGCGGGGTCGGGATGTCTGAGGACCCGGCCGCCGCGGCCTCCCGCCGGATCGACACCGACCCCGACCCCGCCGCCTGCGCCGATCTGCTGGCCACCGCGTTCGCCCGGGAGCCGGCCGTCTCCTGGATCTGCGGCGGCGCGCACTCCGCCCGCGCTCGCTGGTTCCGCGCCACCCTGCACACCCACGCCGGCCTCGCCGGGGCCCGCCGTACGGCCCTGGTGGACACCGACGGACGGCTCCTGGCGGCAGCCGTCCTGACCCCGCCGGGCGCGACCCCGCCCGCCGGCGCCCGCGCGCTCTGGGCAGCCCGGACCCTACTGGGCAGCGGGCCGCAAACCCTCGGCCGGACCCTGCGCTATCTGGACGCCACCGAGGGCAGGGCTCCCGCGGGGGCCTGGACCCTGGAGTTCGTCGGGGTCCGCCCGGACCTCACCGGCCGCGGAGTGGGCCGCACCCTCCTGGACCACGTCCTGACGACGACGCCGGGAGCAGTCCACCTGACCACGGCGGACCCGGCGAACGTCCCCCTGTACCGCCGCTTCGGCTTCACCACGCTCGGCGAGATCCCGCTGGGACCGCTGACCGTCACATCGATGGCCCGCGTACCGCGTCGGCAGCAGGACTTCGACGTTGCCTGAACACCCTTGTCGGCATTGCTTGTCGGCAGGTTCTGCACGTGCCGGTCCAGCAGGCCAGGAGGTCCTGGATCCGGTCGAGGACCTGGTAGGAGCTCAGGCCGCGGGGGCGGGGCGCAGCGGTGGCGGCGCGGGGGGGGGTGGGCGGGGGTGAGCCCCCCATAGGG
>NZ_JBEOSP010000048.1:0-64772 GCF_040303105.1 Kitasatospora sp. NPDC096128
GATCGGCTCGCTGGAGGCCGGCAAGCTCGCCGACCTGGTCGTGGTCGACTCCGACAGCTACGACCTGGTCGCCGTGATGCGCCGCGGCCGCTGGGTCCTCGGCGGCGACAGGTTCCCCACCGTCAGAAGCACCGTCAACACCGTCAACACCGCCTGAGCAACGGCGACGGCCGCCCTCCCCCCACCGGGGAAGGGCGGCCGTCCTCGTCTCTGAGCGGGCCTCAGCTGCTCGGCTCGACGGTGATCTGGTCGATCAGGATCGGCCCGGAGGGCACCGTGAAGGTGACCGAGTTCGCCCCGGCCTGGAACTGCGGCAGTATCCAGGTCGTGTACCAGGACGACGCCGGGTCCTTGCCGGGCGAGTAGTTCTTGTACGTCAGCCCGTTCGGCCAGTCCTTGCCGTTGACCGAGGCCGCGCCCTTCACGTCCCCGCCGGCGTTGTTGAAGTGCACCGTGAGCTTGTACGTCCCGGCTGCGGCGACCTGCCCGCTCCAGGTCACCGAGCCGCCCTGCTGGAGCGTCAGGTAGCTGCCGTCGGCGGACTTGGCGCCCTTGACGCTGTTGCCGGACGGCGCGTTCTGCCCCTGCAGCTGGCCGGCGTCCACGGTCGCCGGGCCGGCCGAGACGGTGGCGCTCGCCGAGGGCGAGGCCGTCCCGCTGGCGGCGGAGGTCGCCGGGGTGCTCGGGGCGGGCGGGGCGGCGGTCGTGGTGCCGCCCTTGGCGCTCTTGTCGCCCTCCGGGTCACCGGTGGAGAGCGCGATCCCGGCACCGATCGCGATCGCCGCGACCACGGCGACCGCGCCGATCACCGCGCCCTTGCTCCGGCCGCTGCTCGGCCGCTCGTCCCCCGGCTGCGGCCGGGAGTGCTCGGCGTAGCGGGTCTGCTGGGTGGGTGTGCCGTACTCGGCCTGCTGCGGGAGGCCGGGCTGGCCGTACTGGCCCTGCGGGGGCATCCCCTGCTGACCGTACGGCGGCTGCGCCGGGCCGGGCTGGCCGTAGGACGGCTGCTGGGCGCGCGGAGGCTGGCCGTACTGCGCCCGGCCGACCTCCATCGGCCGGTTGTACGACGTACGGGGAACTCCCTGCTGCGGCTCGGCCGGCTGTCCGGCGGAGCCGTCGGCCGGGCGGTAGAGGTAGCCGAACGGGTCGTCGTCCTGCGGGGCACCGCCCCCCTGGCCCTCGGGCAATCCGTTGTCGCCGGCGGTCGTCACGGTGGTCTGTCCCCCATCCGGTGTGCGCCGCGCGCGGGCGGCGCAGATCATGGACGCTGTCGTACCGGGCACCCTACCTGCCCTACCTGACAGCAGGAAAAGAACCCTTGACAACCCGTGGGTAACCTGCGCGTTCCCGGGCGCCCGGGAAGGGCCGCGAGCCCGCCGTCAGCCCGCCCGCCGGTGCGAGCGCTCGCCGCGCGCCCCGCGCACCGCGCCGCCCCGGGCCCGCTTCTCGTCGTACATCCGCTCGTCCGCGGTGTGCAGCACCTCCTCGATGCTCATCCCGCAGCCGGCCCAGCCGATCCCGAGGCTCACCCCGACCCGCATCGCCCGGCCGTCGATCCGCATCGGCGGAATGATCGCGTTGCGCAGCCGGTGGGCCAGGTCCTTGGCCTCCTCGCGGCCGATCCCGTCGGCCAGCACCACGAACTCGTCACCGCCCAGCCGGGCCACCGTGTCGCCGTCCCGGACCGCCCCGCTCAGCCGCCGGGCGACCTCGACCAGCACCGAGTCGCCCGCGTTGTGCCCGAACCGGTCGTTGATCGACTTGAAGCCGTCCAGGTCGCAGAAGAGCACCGCCAGCCCCTTCTCGGCCGGCGTCGCCGGGCCGGAGCGGAACGGCGCGGACCAGGCCTCGCCGCCGGGCCCGAACTCGGCGGGCACCACGGCGTGCACGTGCTCCCCGTAGCCCGCGCCGAGGCCGGACAGCGGCCCGCCCTCCAGCGGCCCGTAGCCGTGCACCGGCCCGGCGTACGGGTCCGCGCCCTCCAGCCCCTCGTACGCCGTGTGCGCACTGTAGGAGTCGGCCGGGTAGGCGTACGGCTGCGGGTAGCCGACCTCGGCGGTCAGCGCGCCGGCGGCGGCGCCGACCGGCTGCGGCTCGGCGCAGAGCCGGCGGGCCAGCCGGGCCTTGAGCTCGGCGCCGTTGGGCAGGCCGGTGAGCGCGTCGTGGCTGGCCCGGTGGGCGAGCTGGAGCTCGTGGCGCTTGCGGTCCTCGATGTCCTCGACGTGGGTGAGCAGGAAGCTCGGGCCCTCGGCCGCGTCCGCCACGATCGAGTTGCGCAGGCAGACCCACTGGTAGCCGCCGTCCCGCCGGGACAGCCTCAGTTCCGCCCGGCCGCTCTCGGCGCTGGTGCGTTCCAACAGGGCCCGGTCCTCGGGGTGCACGAGGTCGGCGAAGCTCTGCTGGCGCAGCACCGCGCGGGGGCGGCCGAGCAGTCGACAGAGCGCGTCGTTGACCCTGGTCAGCTGGCCGCGCCCGGCGCCGTGCAGTTCGGTGATGGCCATCCCGCTGGGCGCGTACTCGAAGGCCTGCCGGAAGCTCTCCTCGCTGGCCCGCAGGGCCTGCTGCTCCTTCTCCAGCCTGGCCAGCGCGCGCTGCATCTCGGCCCGCAGCCGGGCGTTGCCGATCGCGATGGAGGCCTGCAGCGAGAACATCTCCAGGGCTTCGCGGGTCCACGCCCCGGGCCGCTTGCCGCTGCGCGGGCGGTCCACCGAGAGCACGCCGAGCAGGTCGCCACCGGCGCTGTACATCGGGGCGAGCAGTCCGTCGGCGGGGTGCCAGTCGTTGGCGTAGACGGGCAGCGGGCCGTCCCCGATCCACCGCGGGATGTCGCTGGCGACGGCCCAGCCGCGGTCGTACGGCAGGAAGCGCAGGGTGCCCCAGTGGTCGCTGACGCCGAGCAGCCGGTCCCAGGACTCCCGTGAGCCGACCTGGCCGAGCAGCACCGAGGGCCCGCCCATCGGGCTCTCCTCCAGCTCCCAGACAGCCGCCACCACGAGGTCGCCGTCCGGCCGGACCAGGCTGACCGCGGCGGCGTCGAAGCCGAGTCCGTGCACCGCGCCCTCGACGACGGCCTGCAGCGTGCCCGCCAGGCTGCGGGCAGCGTTGAGGTCCGCCACGACCCGGTGCAAGGTGCGGAGGGTCGCGAGACGGACGTACGGCTCCGACTCGGCTTCCATGCGGGGGCTCCCCGGCTGCTTCGGATAGTTCTTGATTGGTTATCGTCCGATTGCCAGAAGAACTGAATCACAGGGAGCACAGCGTTCGGCACGCTCGGTCAGCAATAGGCCACCACTTGTGACTTAAATCACACGACACTAATGCGTCCTTAATCAGTTCATCCTCCCCATAGCGGGACATAAACCGCTATCGGAACATTTCTGGTGGTCGACCGCCCCGGCCGCGGGCTGAAGCCGACTGCACCGACCGGTACCCCCGCTTCACCCCTGGGAGTGACCGGCACCGCGCCGCGAGCGGCCTGCGGCGGTGGTCCTACGACCACGGCCCGATGCCGTCACCCGGGGGCGACGGCTACCGTGCGGTACGTGTACCCGTCCCCGCAGTCCGAAGCTGCCCCCCACGCCACGCCCGACGAGTTCCGGGCAGCCCTCTCCCAGCTCGCCGCCGGCGTGAGCCTGGTGACCGTCCACGACGAGGAGGACGGCGAGGACGTCGGCATGACCGCCACGTCCTTCCTCTCGGTCTCGCTGGACCCGCCGCTGGTGCTGGTCTCGGTCCGCGAGGACTCCCGGATGGACGAGGTGCTCTCCCGGAACGACACCTGGGCGGTCTCGGTGCTCACCGAGGGGCAGAAGGCACTCGGCTCCCGCTTCGCCATGAAGGGCCGGCTCAGCGACCGGCTGCTGTTCGCGGAGACCGCGCACCACCGCGGCGCCCACACCGGCGCCCCGCTGATCGAGGGCGCGCTGGCCACCGTCGAGTGCCGCACCGAGCAGCGGATACCCGCGGGCGACCACACCCTGCTGATCGGCCGCGTCCTGGAAGCCGTCGTCCCCAACCCCGGCGGCCGCCCGCTGCTCTACTTCCGCGGCGGCTACCGCACGCTGGGCTGAAACGGTCCGGCGGGCCGGGACCGACCTGCGGGCGGGACTACTCGCCCCGCTGCAGCCGCCGCCCCTGCTTGAGCTCGGACCGGTGCCGCTTGTTCTCCAGCCGCCGCTCGACCATCCCCCGGCTGGGCCGGGTCGCCCGGCGGGCCTTCGGCGGCGGCGCGCACGCCTCGCTCAGCACCGCCGCCAGCCGCACCGCGGCCGCCTCCCGGTTGCGCCACTGGGACCGGAACTCCGAGGCCTGGACCACCAGCACCCGGCCGTCCACCAGCCGGTTGGCCAGCCGCTCCAGGGCGCGCGTGCGCCACACCTCGGGCAGCGCCTTGGACGCCGCCAGGTCGAAGCGCAGCTCGGCCTTGGAATCGGACGTGTTGACGTGCTGGCCGCCGGGGCCGGAGGAACGCGAGAAGCGCCAGACGAGCTCGGCGTCGGGGACGACCACCGACCCCCGTACGCGGATGGGCTCGGACATGCCGCCATCATCCCGCGCGAGACCCACCGGGTCACCCGGTTATCCGCACCCACCGGCACCCCCGACAATGGCCTACGTGATCGAGCTCGGCTACTCCCTCTCCAACCGCTTCCCCGACCCCCCGCAGACCGACTACCGCACCGCCCCCGTGCGCGCCCTGCGGTACGACCTGTTCTGCGGCGACGTCTACCTGGACGCCGAGGGCGCCGAACTCTCCACCCGCTGGGGCTGGGTCCCGGTGCTGGACTTCGCCTGGGCGCTCTGCGACATCGTCGAGGAACTCGACCGCGACCCGGACGGCTCCCGCGCCGCCCGGGTGCAGACCGCCGACCTCGACTTCACCCAGAACACCGAGCTGCTGCGCTTCGCCCGCCGCTTCAACTGGGTCGAGGTCACCGCGACCTGGCTGCGCGACGAGCCGCCCGCCGTGGTCCGGCACAGCGAGCTGCGGCGCGAGGCCCGGGACTTCCTCCAGGACACCCTCGCCGACCTGTTCGACATGCACCCCGACCTGGCCGACAACCCGAACATCTGGACGCTGCAGGGCCGGTTCCCCCGGATCTGACACCCGGAACCGACCGGGCCGGCCAACGCATTGCCCGCCCTTTGCCCGACTTTGACGTCCGTGAAGAATTCACGGGTTCTCCGGAACCAAGCCCCCCGGCTGTCGCGTTGTCCCGGGAAAAGCGAACGAAGGGACTGCAATCGCCATGCCAGTGAGCCTCTCCAAGGGTGGCAACGTCTCGCTGACCAAGGAGGCCCCCGGCCTGTCCGCGGTCAGCATCGGCCTGGGCTGGGACACCCGCACCACCACCGGCGCCGAATTCGACCTCGACGCCAGCGCGATCGTCCTGAACGCGGACGGCAAGGTGCTGTCCAACGCGCACTTCGTCTTCTTCAACAACACCAGCACGCCGGACAACACCGTCGTGCACACCGGTGACAACCGGACCGGCGAGGGCGCGGGCGACGACGAGTCCATCAACGTCAACCTGGCCGGTCTGCCCGCCGAGGCCGCCAAGATCACCTTCCCGGTCACCATCTACGACGGCACCGCCCGCGGCCAGAACTTCGGCCAGGTCCGCAACGCCTACATCCGCGTGGTGAACGCGGCCGGCGGCGCCGAGATCGCCCGGTACGACCTCTCCGAGGACGCCGCCACCGAGACCGCGATGATCTTCGGCGAGCTCTACCGCAACAACGGCGAGTGGAAGTTCCGCGCGGTCGGCCAGGGCTACGCCTCCGGCCTGGCCGGCATCGCCCAGGACTTCGGGGTCCAGATCTGACGCGGCCCGGGCACCGACGCGCAGGGGTGGGAAGTCGGTCGACTTCCCACCCCTGCGCGTTCCTCGGCCGCTCAGCGCGAGGCGCGCAGCTCCGGCAGCTCGATCAGCTCGGTCTCCTCTTCGGGCGTCAGGTCCACCACGGTCGGCCCGTCCGGCTCGGCGCCGCCCGCGCGCACCGACTGCTCCGGGTGCTCGGACGACGCGTCCGCGCCGACCGCCGCGGCTTCCTGTGCCTCGGCCTTCGCCTTCGCGGCGACCGCCTCGTCACCCACCACGTCCGCCAGGTCCGCGCGCTCCCCCAGCTCGACGACGCTGCCCACCGCCGGCGCCGGAGCGGCCGCCCGGACCGCCGCACCCGGACCACGGCCGAAGAAGCTGAAACCCTGCCCGCGCGCCTGCCCGGACTGCGCCGGACGCGGCCGCTGACGCTCCGCCGGCACCGACACCGGCACCGGCACGGCGGGCAGGGCATCCGGCGCCCCGCCCAGCTGACCGACAGTCGCGGTCAGCGCCGGGCGCAGCGGCGTGGGCCGCACCGGGGTCCGGCCGGCCGGCGCCTGCGCCGGGGTGGGCACCGAGGGCGCCACCGGGGCGGGCACGGACACCGGCACCGGGGCGGTCGCGGCGGTGGGAGCAGTCGAGGTGGCCGGAGCCGTCCGCGCCCGGAGCGCGACCTCCGCGCCCGCCGTGCGCTCCCGCTGCGCCTCCTGCTCGGCGGCGCGCCGCTCCAGCAGCCGCAGCACGGAAGCGGCGCGGACGAACGCGGCCGGGCTGGCCGGGTACTTGGGGCGGCTCGCGGCGAGCGCCCGCTGGGCCGCCTCGGCCTCCTTGAGCGCCTGCTCGGCGACCGCCACGGCCCGCTCCCGGAGCAACCGGGCGATCTCGGTCTCGGCCTTCGCGAGCCGCGACTTCTCCGCGGTCAGCCGCCGACCGAAGCGGGTGGCCCGCTCCTCGGCGACCTCGGCCGCGTACTCGGCCTCGGCGAGCTGCTCCTCGAACCGCTCTTCGGCCCGCAGCCGCTGCGCCGCGGACATCTCGGCGGCGGCCCGGGCGGTCTTGTCGCGCTGCCGCAGCAGCACGGCGAAGCCGAGCGTCGCGATCAGTGCGGCGACGCCCACCGAGCGCACCAGGATGGTGTCCTGACTGAAAAGCAGAGCGGCCAGTGCGGCGACCAGCAGTACGCCGGCGGCGGTGGGGGGAAAGACCCGGCCGAGGACGGAGGATTGACGGTGGCGTCCGCGAGACATGCCAAGAAACTAGCGTGCGAATTGGGGCCGTGTCAGCCCAGGGTCCCCTTCCACCCTTGACACTGGGGATTTTTTACCGCACGTGCCCGGCTTTTCACTCAAGATCACGAAAAAAGCCCTGCTCAGCGACGCCCGACGGGATCCGGCCGATCCGTCAGCGGTGGGAGGCCGCCGGACCGCTCGGATCGTCGTGGTCCTCCGGCAGCTTGCAGACGTGCTGCAGCCAGAGCGCCGCCGCGATCACCGCGGCCCCCGCCAGTACCGCGAGCCCGGCGGTGACCGCCTGGTCCTTGCGGGCCGACACGTCCAGCTCGCCGAGCAGGTAGATCCCGGCCCCGGCGTAGATGCCGGTGACCACCGAGGAGACCAGCGCGCTGGCCTGCCCGAGCACCACCGCCCGGGCCGCCAGCAGCGGGTCGACCCGCTTCGCGCCGGGCTGCCGCTCGCGCACCGCCTTCAGCCGGGACCGCAGCGAGAGCGCGGTCGCCAGCAGGATCACCGCCACCGCCGCCAACACCACCGGGGCCGCGGCCGGCACGGCCGGCAGCGTGTCCAGGGACGCCCACAGCTTGGAGCCGGCCCAGGACAGCGCCGTCGTCGCGGCGGTGATGCCGATCAGCAGACGGAGGCGAAGCAGCTTCACGCGGAGGTGGTCCTTCCCGGGGTTTGCCAGAGCCGACCGCCCGCCCGGTGGCCCGGTACGGCGGCGTCAGGCCACCGTACCGGGACCGGACGGGCGGACATCTACTCGTACGGCCGGGCCCGGTCGCCGAGTTCCCCGGCCACCCCGGGGACTCCCGACCGGCCGGGCCGGGGACCGGCCGCGGACCGGCTGCGGACCGGCCGCGCCCGGCACTACTCGGGCAGCGTCAGCCGGATGTCGTCGCGGCGCTTCACGCCCTGCGCGTCCGGGCCGCCGAGCGCCTCCAGCAGCGCGCCGACCTGCCCGTGCCCGGGCACCTCTGCCTCGGGCTGGGCGTCCAGCCAGGGGGCGAGCACGAAGGCCCGCTCGTGCGAACGCGGGTGCGGCAGCAGCAGCTGCGGGTCCTCGCTGACCACGCCCTCGTAGGCCAGGATGTCGACGTCCAGGGTGCGCGGGCCCCAGCGGACCTCGCGGACCCGCCCGAAGGCGTCCTCGATCGCGTTGCCGCGCTCCAGCAGGTCGCGCGGGGGCAGCGAGGTGCGCAGCACCACGACCGCGTTGTAGTAGTTGGGCTGTTCCTCCGGGCCGCCGACGGCCTCGGTCTCGTAGATCGCCGAGACCGCCTTGATCTTCAGCCCGGGGGTGTCGGCGAGCGCGTCGACGGCACCCTGGAGGGTGTCCAGCCGGTTGCCCAGGTTGCTGCCGAGCGCGATCACCGCACAGCGCTGGCTGTGCAGCGTGGTGTCGGCGGAGTCCACCCGGCTCTCCAGGTCGAACGCGTTCGGCTCGGCGATCGGGTCACTGCTGTTCATCGAAGAAATCCCTCTGCATCGGAAACCAGGCGCGCGGTGGGGGTCATGCGCGGCCCCGGTGGATGGTCACGGTCACGTCGTCGAACGGCACGGTGATCGGGGCGTCCGGCTTGTGCACGGTGACCTCGACCTCCTCGACCGCGTCGTGCTTCAGGCACTGGTCGGCGATCCGCTGCGCCAGGGTCTCGATCAGGTCGACCGGTTCCCCGGCGATGATCGCGGTGACCTCCTCGGCCACGATGCCGTAGTGCGCGGTGCGGGTGAGGTCGTCTCCGGACGCGGCGGGGCGGGTGTCCAGGTACAGCACGAGATCGACCACGAAGGTCTGCCCCTCGACGCGCTCGCGCTCGAAGACGCCGTGGTGGCCCCGGGCTCGCAGCCCCCGCAGGGTGACGCGGTCCAGCAAACGAATCACTGCTCCCAGTCGGACGGGCCCCGCCCGGAGGAAAGCTTGGACGGGCAGGGCGAAGGCGGGCAGCACACCCGCCACTCCGTTTCGAATCTACCCGTGAGCGCGGACAACGCCTGACCGTCCTACCCGGCACGAACCGTCGCCACGCGCACCGAAATGGCGATTGACGTGAACGTTCGGTGACCACCCGGAAATTCCCCGGCGACCGCCCGGCACCGAATTCCCCCAGCCCCCGGAATCAGTCCTCGTCGTCCTCGTCCCCGCTGGTCAGAACGGGTGAACCGTGGTGCGACCAGAGCTTCCACCCGGCCGGGGTACGCCGGAACAGATTGCTCGACACGACCTTTCCGCCCACCAGCGGCCCGAGTTCCCCCTCCTCCTCCGCCTCACCGCCGGAGAGGATGTTCTCGGTGCACGTGACAAGGGCCACATCCCCGTGGACCTCGGCCTCGACATCGGTCAGGAAGAACTGGATGTACTCCGTGTTCATCATGATCAGCATGTACGAGCGGGTCACCTGTGCCCGCCCGCGCAGCACCGGCCAGCCGGGGTGCACACAGACCACCCCACCCTTGTCGTCGGCGTGCTCGGGCCCCAGCCAGGCCTCCTCGACCGCCTCGACGTCCCCCCGCTCCAGCGCCTCGTAGAAGGCGCGGTTCGCCGCGAGCACCGCCTCCAGGTCCACCTCCCGGGCCTTTCCGGCCGTCCCGCCGCTCAACCTGCCGTCACCTGTCACAGACCCTCCCTCACCCCAGCCGCGCCGCGCGCTGCCAGGCCGCGACCACGCGGACGGCGTCCGCCGTACCGGACACGTCGTGCACCCGTACCGCCCAGGCTCCGGCCTGGGCCGACAGCACCGAGACCGCGGCGGTCGCGTCGTCCCGCTCGCGGGCCGGGCGCAGCTCCCCGGTTTCCGGGTCGGCGAGCAGCGTACCCAGGAACCGCTTGCGCGAAGCCGCGACGAGGACGGGACGGCCGAGCGCGGTGAGGGCGTCCAGCCGGCCGAGCAGCGCCCAGTTGTGCTCAGCGGTCTTGGCGAAGCCGAGCCCCGGATCGAGGACCAGCTGGTCCTCCTTGACCCCGGCGGCCAGCAGCGCGTCCATCCGCCCGGTCAGCTCCTCGACCACGTCCCGCACGACGTCCCGGTAGACGGCCAGCCGGTCCATGTCGGCGGACTGCCCGCGCCAGTGCATGACCACGAAGGGCGCGCCGGTCTCGGCGACCACCCGGGCCATCGCCGGGTCGGCGAGGCCGCCGGAGACGTCGTTGACGATCGCGGCGCCGGCCTCGACGGCCCGCTCGGCGACCGAGGCCCGCATGGTGTCGACCGACACCACCAGCCCGGCGGCGGCCAGCTCGCGCACCACCGGCAGCACCCGGCGCAGCTCCTCCTCCTCGGGCACCCGCTGGGTTCCGGGCCGGGTGGACTCGCCGCCGACGTCCACCAGGTCCGCGCCGCGGGCTCGCAGGGCCAGCCCGTGCGCGATGGCCTTGGCGGGGTCGAACCACAGCCCGCCGTCCGAGAAGGAGTCGGGCGTGACGTTGACCACGCCCATCACGGCGCAGCGGTCGAGCCGCGGCAGTCCGGCCGGCAGGACGAAGGACGGCGAATCGCTCATGCGCCCGCCTCGCTTCGCTCCGCGGGGGCATTCGCCCACGCGCGCCTTCCGATGATCCGCTCGCTGCGCTCGCTCATGCCCCCATTATCGAACGGGGCCCCAGCCGAGGATTCTCGGCGGGGGCCCCGAACGGTTCGCGGTGCCTCAGGCGGCCTCGCCGACCTCGCGGGTCGACGGGACGGGCATCAGGCCCTCGCGCTGGCGCTTGCGGCCGAAGCGCGGCATCCCGAGGGTGATGAAGGCCTCCGCCTGCATCGCCGCGAAGCCGATCCGCGGCAGGTCCCGGGTGCTCGGGAAGACCAGGAAGCGCGGCTCCCACTCGGGCTGGAACTTGGCGTTGAACTTGTACAGCGACTCGATCTGGAACCAGCGCGACAGGAACACCAGCAGTCCGCGCCAGGCCCGCAGCACCGGTCCGGCGCCGATCCGCTCACCGCGGGCCAGCGCGGAGCGGAACATCGCGAAGTTGAGCGACACCCGGCGGATGCCCAGGGCACCCACCTCCTGGAGGGCGGCGACGATCAGCAGCTCGTTCAGGCCCGGGTCGGCGGCGCGGTCGCGGCGCATCAGCTCCAGCGAGATGCCGTCCGGCCCCCAGGGCACGAAGTGCAGCACGGCCTTCAGGTCGTCGCCGCCCTCGCCCTCCTCCGGGTCCTTGTGGGCGGTGACCACCACGCAGTCGTCGTCCAGCGGGTCGCCGAAGCGGCCCAGGGCCATCGAGAAGCCGCGCTCGGTGTCGGTGCCGCGCCAGCGGGCGGCGGCGTCGGCGATCCGGTACTTCTCCTCGACGCTGAGGTCGGAGACCCGGCGCACCTTGCAGGAGTAGCCGTTGCGCTCGATCCGCTTGACCATCTGGCGGACGTTGCGCATGGCCCGGCCGGAGAGCGAGAAGGTGCCGGTGTCGACGATCGCCTCGTCGCCCAGCTCCAGCGCGTCCAGGCCCGCCTCGCGGGTCCAGACCTCGCCGCCGACCTCGCTGCAGCCCATCACGGCCGGCACCCAGGCGTGCTCGCGGGCCTCGGCCATGAACACCTTGATCGCGCCCGGCCAGGCCTCGACGTCGCCGACCGGGTCGCCGGAGGCGAGCATCACGCCGGAGACGACCCGGTAGGAGATCGCGGCCTTGCCGGTGGGCGAGAACAGCACGCTCTTGTCGCGGCGCAGCGCGAAGTAGCCGAGCGAGTCGCGCTCGCCGTGCCGCTTGAGCAGCTCGCGGACCTTCTCCTCGTCCTCGGCGGTGAGCTCCGGCTTGGGCTTGCCCGGGCGCAGCGCCAGGTAGGCGGTGGTGAAGGCGGTCAGCAGGCCGAGGCCGCCGAGCAGGTAGGCGACCAGGTCGGACATCCGCTCGTTGGTGTAGCGGATCGGGCCCTCGAAGCCGAACAGCCCGTACCCGACGTGCTGCAGCCGCTCCACCAGGCCCGGGTGCCCGAGCTCGTACCGGGTGCGGGTGCTCACGATCAGCAGGCCGAGCAGCACGCTGAGGGCGCCCATGACGACCAGGTTGACCACCGCGCCCCAGCGGGTGCGCGGGTCGGCCTTGGCGTAGAACTCGCGCTGGTGCACGAGCATCACGACGAGGACCAGCAGCGAGACGACCGCCGGGCCGATCTGGTGCCACCGCACGATGTGCAGCGCGGCGCTGAGCGGCAGCAGCACGCAGACCGCGCGCCAGGCCCGCCGCTTGCGCCGGCGCAGCGCGTGCGCCAGCGGCACCAGCAGGAGGCCGACCATCAGCGTGCCGACCGCGGCCAGGCTGGTGGTGCCGCCCGGCAGCTGCCCGGCGAAGGTGTGCATCTTGGTGTGCCGGAGCTTGGGGAACACCGCGCTGGCGATGTCCACCAGCCCGATCAGCAGGCAGGCGTAGCCGACCGCACCGGGGAGCCAGGCCCTCGGGACGGCGGCCGCCTGGTTGCGCAGCGTCTGCAGACCGCGCCGACGGCGCGGCGGCTGCTCGGGGGTCGGCTCAACGGACACGGGAGCGCTCATGGAAGCTCAGCGTAGAGGTTGCGGTGCGGTGTCCGTTCACTCCGGGGGAGCACGTGTGATGGACCTTCATGCGTATTCCTTCATCGGGCAATGCGCATACCAAGGATCCGGAAAGGGACGGTAATCCGGTGCCGTGGGCGCGCGCTGCGGGTTGAGCCGGGGGTGGGAGCCGCGGGTCCGCCGCCGCGTGGCGGGGTACGGCCCTCCGGTGCGTGGTACGTACGGTGGACGCCGCATTCTAGGGCGCCGGTTGCCCCGGACCTCCCCCCGCCCTCCCGCCCCCGCCGGGGCGTCCGGACAGCCTAGCTGCGGTGGCCCGGCCTGACGGCCCGCCAGACGATGAAGCCTGCATCGACAGTGTCCCACCGGAAGGCCGACGGCATGGAACTGACCAGCGACGTGCTGGTGAACGCGCTGCTCGCACTCGGAGCTGCGGCCCTGGTCACCACGTTGTGGATCTGGCCCCGGCTCGCCCGGCAGCGCCCGCTCCCGGTGCTCGGCCGGATCGGCCTGCTGACAGTCGTTCAAGTCTCGATCCTCGCGGTGCTGGCGCTGTCGGTGAACAACTCCTTCGGGTTCTACACCTCCTGGGACGACCTGCTCAACCCCGGCGGCGCCAAGCTCGCGCTGACCAGCAACGAGAACCACAAGGGCGGCACCCCGGTCTCCGACCAGCTGGTCCAGCCCACCAACGAGGGCGGCATGGAGGGCGCCCCCAACCTGCCCAAGGGCGCGCCGGAGGAGGTCGGGAAGATCGAGTCGGTCCGGGTCAACGGCAAGGAGACCGGTTTCTCCGACCAGATGTTCGTCTACCTGCCGCCCGAGTACTTCGACCCGAAGTTCGCCCTGGTCCGCTTCCCGGTCCTGGTGGCCCTGGCCGGCTTCCCCGGCACCACCCTGAACCTGCTCAAGGAGCTGCCCCTGGTGCAGTCCGCGGCGGAGCTGCAGCGCTCCGGCAAGATGCCGCCGACCGTCCTGGTGCTGGCCCGCCCGGCCGTGGTCCCGGCCCGGGACACCGAGTGCGTGGACGTCCCCGGCGGGCCGCGCACCGAGACCTGGTTCGTCAAGGACGTGCCCGAGGCCCTGCACAGCGCTTACCGGCTCGGCCGCTCGGCGGGCTCCTGGGGCCTGTTCGGCTACTCCACCGGCGGCAGCTGCGCGATGCGGCTGTCGATGCGCTTCCCGAACGTCTACGGCAGCGCCGCGGGCCTGCACGGCGACTTCGCGGTCCGCCAGGACCAGTACACCGGCGGCGACCTGTTCAACGGCGACAAGGCCCTGGCCCAGCAGCACGACCTCAACTGGCGCCTGCAGAACCTCCCCGCCCCGCCGCTCAACCTGCTGGTGGTCTCCACCCGCAAGGAGTCGGACTACCCGCAGACAGTCCAGTTCGTCGACCAGGCCACCCAGGTCGCGGCGGCCAACCCCCAGTTCAAGGTGGAGTCGCTGTACCTGGACGACGGCGGCCACAACTTCGACAGCTGGACCAGGGAGCTGCCCGCCTCGCTGGAGTGGCTGGGGTCCCACCTCGGCTGAGGCGTGCGGGTGATTACCCGCCGGTCGCCGCGTCCGGCCGGCGGTTCGGGGGACGTATCTCGACCGCCCGTCCGACCACCGGCGGGCGCCGCCCCGGATCCGCGCAGGAGGCGCCGTGCTGAGCACCCGATCGCTCTTCAACGAGATCTACCGGAACGACCAGGCCTACCAGCTGTTCTGCAGCATCGCGGCAGGCGGCGAGGACCAGGGCGGCTGGGAGAACGAGCGGATCACCGCCCTCAGCCGGGACCCGGTGCTCGCCCCGAAGATCGCCCGGCACGGCGCGGACGAGCGCAAGCACGGCCGGATCTTCACCCAGCTGCTGAACAAGCGCGGCCTGCCCAAGGTGCCGGTCCCGGACGACGCCGACTACTGCATGCTGCTCGAGCGCAAGGGCGTCGGCCTCTCCCACGAACGGCTGAACGGCGACACCCCGCTGACCGACCGCGAGATCATCACCTACCTCGCCCACAGCCGGGTCACCGAGCAGCGCGCCGCCGAGCAGATGCGCCAGCTGGTCAAGGTCTACGGGGACAACCCCGAGCTCGGCCGGGCGATGCGGATGATCTCCGCCGACGAGGACAACCACCTCGCCTACTGCCACGAGGAGCTGCTGCGGCTGGTCGCCGAGGGCCACGGGCCGTACATCCGGCACACCCTGGAGACCAGCGCCCGCGGCGAGATCCGCACCCACCGGGACGTCGGCCTCGCCGTCACCGCCCGGATGGCGCGGATCCTGCGTTGGCCGCGCTGGCAGCTGGTCGTGGTCACGCTCGGGGTGCACGCGCTCTACCTGTACGACCGGGCCTTCGGCTGGCGCCGGATGGTCACGCTGCGGATGCCGGAGCGGCGCAACGCACTGGGCACCCCGGCTCCGCAGCACGCGGAGCCCGAGGTGCCCTGAGCCGCGGCCCGGTCCTGGCCGACGGCCGATGCCGCTACCTGCCGATGATGAGGCTCATCGCCTCGGCCCGGGTGGCCGGGTCGCGCAGCTGGCCGCGCACGCAGGAGGTGATGGTCTTGGCGCCGGGCTTGCGGATGCCACGCATTGACATGCACATGTGCTCGCACTCGACCACGACGATCGCCCCGCGCGGCTCCAGGATCCGCATCAGCGCGTCGGCCACCTGGCTGGTCAGCCGCTCCTGCACCTGGGGCCGGCGGGCGTAGACGTCGACCAGCCGGGCGAGCTTGGACAGCCCGGTGATCTTGCCGCTGGGGGACGGGATGTACCCGACGTGCGCGACGCCGCGGAACGGCACCAGGTGGTGCTCGCAGACCGAGGTCAGCTCGATGTCCTTGACCAGCACCATCTCGTCGTGGCCGAGGTCGAAGGTGGTGGTCAGGACGTCCTCGGGCTCCTGCCACAGACCCGCGAATATCTCCTTGTAGGCCCGCGCCACCCGGGCCGGGGTCTCCAGCAGGCCCTCGCGGTCCGGGTCCTCCCCGACGGCGAGCAGCAGCTCGCGGATGGCGTTCTCGGCCCGCTTCTGGTCGAAGGCACCGACGGCGGGCGGACCGTCGAGCGTCACCGGGTCGATCATGCGGGCCTCGCTTACTCGTGGGAAGACTCTGGCTGAACAGCACGGATGCCGCGCCTCCAGGGTACAAACCCTGGTGACGCGGCATCCATTCCTACCGGAGGCCGGATCAGCCCTCGGTCGGCGGCTCGGCCGCGGGCAGCGGCGGGAGCTTCACGATGTCGACCGGCACGGTGTCGGAGGCGGCGGCGCCGTTGGTGAGCGCCAGCTCCTTCGGCGACTGCACCGGCGGCCGGGTGGACGGCGTGCGGCGGGCGGAGCCCGTCCAGGCCGGCCGGTTCGGACGCTTGACGATCGGGGCGAAGATCTCGGCGATCTGCTCCTTGTTCAGGGTCTCCTTCTCGAGGAGCTCCAGGACCAGGTTGTCGAGCACGTCGCGGTTCTCGACCAGGATCTCCCAGGCCTCGTTGTGCGCGCTCTCGATGAGCTTCTTGACCTCTTCGTCGACCAGCCCGGCGACCTCTTCCGAGTAGTCGCGCTGGTGGCCCATCTCGCGGCCCAGGAAGGGCTCCGAGTTGTCGCTGCCGAACTTGATCGCGCCCAGGCGCTCGGTCATGCCGTACTGGGTGACCATGGCCCGCGCCGTGGCGGTGGCCTTCTCGATGTCGTTCGAGGCACCGGTGGTGGGGTCGTGGAAGACCAGCTCCTCCGCCGCGCGCCCGCCCAGCATGTAGGCCAGCTGGTCGAGCATCTCGTTGCGGGTGGTGGAGTACTTGTCCTCCTCCGGCAGCACCATGGTGTAGCCGAGGGCCCGACCGCGGGACAGGATGGTGATCTTGTGCACCGGGTCGCTGTACTGGCAGGCCGCCGCGACCAGGGCGTGACCGCCCTCGTGGTACGCGGTGATCTTCTTCTCCTTGTCGGACATGATCCGCGTGCGCTTCTGCGGACCCGCCACGACGCGGTCGATCGCCTCGTCCAGGATGCCGTTGTCGATCAGCTTCTTGTCCGAGCGGGCGGTCAGCAGCGCGGCCTCGTTGAGCACGTTCGAGAGGTCGGCGCCGGTGAAGCCGGGGGTGCGCTTGGCGACGGCCGACATGTCGACGTCGGGCGCGATCGGCTTGCCCTTCTGGTGCACCTTGAGGATGTCCAGACGGCCCTGGAGGTCGGGGCGCTCCACCGCGATCTGGCGGTCGAAGCGGCCCGGGCGCAGCAGCGCCGGGTCCAGGATGTCGGGGCGGTTGGTCGCCGCGATCAGGATCACGCCGCCCTTGACGTCGAAGCCGTCCATCTCGACCAGCAGCTGGTTGAGGGTCTGCTCGCGCTCGTCGTGGCCGCCCCCGAGACCCGCACCGCGGTGCCGGCCGACGGCGTCGATCTCGTCGACGAAGATGATCGCCGGGGCGTTCGCCTTGGCCTGCTCGAACAGGTCGCGGACGCGGCTGGCGCCGACACCCACGAACATCTCGACGAAGTCCGAGCCGGAGATGGAGTAGAACGGCACCCCGGCCTCGCCCGCGACGGCACGCGCCAGCAGGGTCTTGCCGGTCCCGGGCGGGCCGTACAGCAGCACGCCCTTGGGGATCTTGGCGCCGACGGCCTGGAACTTGGCCGGCTCCTGGAGGAACTCCTTGATCTCGTGGAGCTCCTCGACCGCCTCGTCCGCACCGGCGACGTCCGCGAAGGTGGTCTTCGGGGTGTCCTTGGTGAGCAGCTTGGCCTTGGACTTGCCGAACTGCATGACGCGCGAGCCGCCGCCCTGCATCTGGTTCATCAGGAACAGGAAGACCAGGACGATGATCACGATCGGCAGCATCGACAGCAGCAGGCTGACGAAGGTGCTCTGCTTCTCCGGGCTGACGGTGTAGCCCTCGGCGAGGGTGTTCGGGTCCTTGTCGTTGATCTGGGCCTGGAGCTTGTCGGCGATCGCGACACCCTGGTCGCCGATGTACGAGGCCTGGAACTTGTTGCCGGACGGGACCTTGCCCGTGCCGGCGTTGGACAGCGTGGCGCCGTCCTTCAACTGGATCTTGATCGTGTTCGAGTCACCGGTGGTGATCTGCGCCGACTTGACATTGTGCGCATCGATCGCTGCGACGACCTGCCCGGTGTCCACCGTCTTGTAGCCGTTCGAATCCGAAACGACCTGCATCAGTACGATGACGGCGAGGACGGCCAGCACGATCCACATGATCGGCGCACGGAAGTATCGCTTGACGTCCATCCATGCGGGGCGTTGCCGCCCCGTCCCTCCTGCCACTCAACGGCGCCGGGAGGCTGTGGGCCGCGGCGCAATCGGAATCGGTGCTCATGTGAAGAGCCGTTTATTGGACCGTACCGCAGTCGGACCCACCCATGGCGGGAGCACGGCGACACAGCTTTGCTTCTTTGTCCCCCGGTCCAACGGGCGGGAACAACCCACTGTTCCCGCCCATAGCCCGAACGGAGCCCTCAGCCGCCGTAGACGTGCGGGGCGAGGGTCCCGATGAAGGGCAGGTTACGCAGCTTCTCCGCGTAGTCCAGGCCGTAGCCGACCACGAACTCGTTGGGAATGTCGAAACCGACGTACTTCACGTCGATCTCGACCTTGGCCGCGTCCGGCTTGCGGAGCAGGGTGCAGACCTCGAGCGAGGCCGGGCCGCGCGAGCCCAGGTTGCCCAGCAGCCAGGACAGCGTCAGGCCGGAGTCGATGATGTCCTCGACGATCAGGACGTCCCGGCCGGCGATGTCGGTGTCCAGGTCCTTCAGGATGCGCACCACACCGGAGGACTTGGTCCCCATGCCGTACGAGGAGACGGCCATCCAGTCCATCGTGACCTGCGAGTGCAGGGCCCGGGCCAGGTCGGCCATCACCATGACGGCCCCCTTGAGGACGCCGACGATCAGCAGGTCCTTGCCTGCGTAGTCCCGGTCGATGCGCTCGGCCAGCTCCCGGAGCTTGGCGTCGATCTCGTCCTTGCTGATGAGCACCTTCGCGAGGTCAGCGCCCATGTCGTTCTGGTCCACCGGGGATACGTCCTCAAACGTTCGGGGTCTGGATGGCCGGCGGCCGGCTCCCCCGGGACATGCCTCGCCCTCAGTCGCCCTGCCGCCGAAAGACCAGCGTGCCACACCTGCGGGTGGCCTCGACGCCCCCGGGTAGGTGCAGCGGACCCTGGCCGCGCCATCCGGTGACCAGCAGGTCCACCGTCTCCAGGTGCCGGGCGAACAGGTCCCCGGCCGGACAGCCCGCGCGCAGCGCGGCCCGGCGCAGCACCCGGCGCCGCACGGCGGACGGCAGTTCGGCCAGTTTCACGGCGTCCAGGGTGCCTTCGCCCGTACGGAGGTCGCGTTCGGCCAGAGCGGCCCACTGGTCGAGGGCGTCCGCGTCGTCGCGGAACAGCCGGGCGGTCCGGGCCAGCGCCTCCACCACGCCGCCGCCGAGGTGCTTCTCCAGCACCGGCAGCACCTCGTGGCGGACCCGGGAGCGGGTGTAGGCGGGATCACAGTTGTGCGGGTCGTCCCAGACCGGGATCGCCTGGGCGGAGCAGGCCTGCCGGGTGGCCGCCCGGTCCAGCTCCAGCAGCGGGCGGCGGTAGCGGCCCTTCTGGGCAGGCATCCCGGCCAGCGAGCGGGAGCCGGAGCCGCGGGCCAGGCCCAGCAGCACGGTCTCGGCCTGGTCGTCCCGGGTGTGGCCGAGCAGCACGGCGATCGCGCCGAGCCGTTCGGCGGCCTCGTCCAGGGCGGCGTAGCGGGCGTCCCGGGCGGCGGCCTCCGGGCCGCCGGAGCGGCCGACCCGCACCGGGACGGCCTCGACCGGGTCCAGGCCCAGCGAGCGCAGGCGCTCGGCCACCTGGGCGGCGCGGTCGGCGGAGCCGTCCTGCAGGCCGTGGTCGACGGTGACGGCGCCGACCCGCAGGCCGATCTTGGGGGCCTCGAAGGCGGCGGCGGTGGCCAGGGCCATCGAGTCCGCGCCGCCGCTGACGGCGACCAGGACCAGCGGCGAGCCGGGGGCGGCCGGGGTGCGGGGCAGCCCGGAGGGGTGGCGGGCGGCGTTGCCGATCAGGGTGGTGCCGACGGCGGCACCCACCAGCGGCGCCCCGGCCGGGCGCCCGCGGGGTTCGCGCACGGGCGCGGTGAAGGTGGAACCGGCCTCGGCGGCGAGGTCGGTGAGCGTACGGCGAACGGCCAGGCGTATCGCTGCGACGGCGGGGTGAGGACCCACGGCGGACGACTCCTCGACGGAGGGGACAGGACTGCGGCGGGCGGCCGGAGCCGCGCAGCTGCATAGCGCCGCGTTACCGGGCGCTCACAGATGGTGGCAGAAAGTGGCGGGCCGCTACGCCACCCGCGCCACCGGTACGACCACCGTCCCACGTACGGGTGAATGGAGAAACGTATCTTCACCCACCATCTGCCCGATTGGACCACTCGTACGAGCGGGTTTGACCGCCGCCGACCGACGGCGGCCCCCCAGCACGCCGGGAATGCCCGATCGGGGCCTCCCGGTACCGCTCAGCGGCCCACCCGGGCGACCCAGGCGGCCGGGTCGTGGATCTCGTCCTTGGTCGGCAGGGTGTTCGGGGACGTCCACACCCGGTTGAAACCCTCCATGCCGACCTCACCCACCACGGCCCGGACGAACACCGCGCCGTCCTGGTACTGCCGCAGCTTGGCGTCCATGCCCAGCAGACGGCGCAGCATCAGGTCCAGCCGGTTCGCCCCGCGGTCCCGGCGCTGCTGGAACTTCTCCCGGATCTCCGCGACAGTCGGCACCACGGCCGGGCCGACGCCGTCCATCACCACGTCCGCGTGGCCCTCCAGCAGCGACATCACCGCCGTCAGCCGACCGAGGATCTCGCGCTGCGCGGGCGACTGGACGATCTCCAGCAGGTTGCCGCCGGAGGCGCTCTCCCGCCCCTCCCGGCCGCCCGTGCCCGGCAGGCCGGCGCCCAGCGAGCCCGCCGCCTCGCGCAGCCGGTCCAGCAGCGCGCCCGGGTCCACGTCCGTCTCGGCCAGGAAGGACTGCACCTCGGACTGGATGTGGTCACGCAGCCACGGCACCGCGGTGAACTGGGTGCGGTGGGTCTCCTCGTGCAGGCAGACCCAGAGCCGGAAGTCGGACGGGTCGACGTCCAGCTCCCGCTCGACGTGCACGATGTTCGGCGCCACCAGCAGCAGCCGGCCCGGGCCGGGGCCCTCCGGGCCCAGCCGCGGCTTGTCGAACAGCGCCGCCGGGCTGTCCGGCGCCTCCAGCGAGGGCTCGGCCGGGGCGAAGGTCTCGTACTGGCCCAGCACCTTGGTCGCCAGGAACGCCAGCAGCGCCCCGACCTCGATCCCGGTCGCCTTCTCCCCCACCGCCCCGAAGACGCCCGCCGCCGCGCTGTTCGCCCGCCGCGCCTGCAGCTTCTCCACCAGCGGCTGGACGACCGTGCGGAAGCCCGCCACGTTCGCCCGCACCCACCCCGGACGGTCCACCACCAGCACCGGCGTCGCGGCGGCCGCGGCCAGGCTGCTCGACCGCATCCCGGTGAACGCCCGCACGTGCTCCTCGGCCTCCAGCGCGTGCCGGCGCAGCTCGGCGACGACCGCCGCCGCCTCGGCCCGGCTCACCTCCGGCCCCGGCCGCACCAACCTGGTCGCGGTTGCGACCGCGAGATTCCAGTCGACCATGTCAGCCCCGCCACTCGCGCTCGTCATGCCCTCACCGTACGTGCTCCCCACCATCGACGGCAGCCACCCGCCACCAACACCCTGCCCGCCCCCGGACCCCCTCGAACCCCCCGGCGCCGGGCCCCGGAAGACCCCGCCGGGCGCCCCTTCCGACGGCCGGGCCGACGGCGGCGAGGCCGCCGTGCGGACAGTGGGTCAGTGGCAGCCGCAGGAGGTGAGGCGGGCGGCGATCCGGTCCATGGCGGCGCGGGCGGTGTCCGCCGGGGCGGTGGTGCGGGTCATCACGGCGAAGGCCAGCAGGCGGCCGTCGGCGTCCACCACGGTGCCCGCGAGGGTGTTGACGCCGCTGAGGGTGCCGGTCTTGGCGCGGATCAGGCCGGCCGCGTCGGCGGCGCCGGAGCCCGAGCCGTAGCGCTTGCCGAGGGTGCCGGTGAAGCCGGCCACCGGGAGGCCGGTGAGGACCGGGCGCAGCGCGGGGTGCTGGTCGGAGGCGGCCAGAGCGAGGATCCGGACCAGGACGGCGGGCGGGATCCGGTTGTCCGCGACCAGGCCGCTGCCGTCGTTGAGGACCACGCCGGTCATCGGCACGCCGAGCCTGCCGAGCTCCTTGGCGACGGCGGTCGCCGCGCCCTCGTAGTCGGCCGGCTGGTGCCCGGCGAGGGCGACCTGACGGGCGATCGCCTCGGCGAGCTGGTTGTCCGAGGTGGTGAGCAGGCGCTCGACCAGCCGGGCGACGGTCGGCGAGTCGACCTTGCCGAGGACGGGGGCGTCGGCGGCGGCCGGGGAGGTGGCCGGCTCGGCCTTGCCCTCGACGGTGACGCCCTGGGCGGCGAGCATCGTGGCGAAGGCCGTCGCGGCCGCGCCGGCCGGGTCGGCGACCCGGGCCGGGGCCTCCTCCTTGCTCTTCGGGTCGACCCTGGCCTCGTCCACCATCAGCGGGACGACCAGGGCGAGGTTCTCGTTGTCGGGCTTCCGCTGCTGCGTGCTGTCGGGGTACAGCGACAGGTCGTAGTCCAGCCGGACGGTCGTGGTGCCGGCCGCCTTGAGCGCGGTGGCGGTCTGCCGGGCCAGTGCCTCCAGCGAGGCGGGCGCGGTGTCGGCGTCGGCGGGCCGCCCGCCGATCTGCACCTGGTCGGCCGGCAGCGCGGTGAGCGTCGGGTCCCCGCCGCCGACCAGGGTGATGCTGCCCGGGTCGGCGCCGCGGACCACCCGGGTGGAGAGCCGGGTGTCGGCGGGGATCAGCGACAGGGCCGCGACCGAGGTGGCCAGCTTGGTGGTGGAGGCAGGGGTGGCCGGAGTGTTCTCGTCGGAGCCGTAGAGGAGTTGACCGCCGGCGGCGTCCGCGACGGCGAGGGCCACGGTGCCCAGGCTCTTGTCGGCGAGGGCGGGGGCCAGCGCCTGCTGGAGGCCCTGCGCGGTGGGGACGGCGGCCTCCGGACCGCTCTCGGCGACGGCCAGGACGGCGCCCGTCGCGGGCGCCGGGCGCGCGACGGGCGAACCGCTGCCACCGCTGCTCCCGGGTGCGGCGGCGGGCGGCTCGGACCGGCGGCCGGGGCTCTGGCTCGGACCGGGCCTGCCCTTCCCCTGCTCGCCCTTGCGACCGTCACGACCGTCGCGGCCGTCGCGGCCGTCACGACCGCCCTGGTCGCCCTGGCTGTTGTCGTCCTCGACCTGCCCCGCGCTGTGCCCGCCCGGCGAGGGGGACGGCTGCGCGTACGCACCGCCCGCGCCCAGCACCGTCCCGGCCACCAACAGGGCCGCTCCGAACAACCCTGCGGCCGTCCCCCTGCGACGGCGCGCCGTCCCCACCCCAGCTCCCACCGACCGGCCCCTTTCCTCAGCACCCACTCCCGTAGGAGACACTTGGATTCTGTCAGTCCCTACCTTGGAGGAACCGTTGGAATTCGACGTCCTTATCGAAATCCCGAAGGGCTCTCGTAACAAGTACGAGGTCGACCACGAGACCGGCCGTCTGCGGCTCGACCGGATGCTCTTCACGTCGACCCGCTACCCGGCCGACTACGGCTACGTCGAGGGCACGCTCGGCGAGGACGGCGACCCGCTGGACGCCCTGGTCATCCTGGACGAGCCGACCTTCCCCGGCTGCCTCATCAAGTGCCGTGCCATCGGCATGTTCCACATGACCGACGAGGCCGGCGGCGACGACAAGCTGCTCTGCGTCCCGGCGACCGACCCGCGCTGGGAGCACCTGCGCGACATCCACCACGTGTCGGAGTTCGACCGCCTGGAGATCCAGCACTTCTTCGAGGTCTACAAGGACCTGGAGCCGGGCAAGTCGGTCGAGGGCGCCAACTGGGTCGGCCGGGTCGAGGCCGAGGCCGAGGTCACCGCTTCGATCAAGCGCCTGGCGGAGCAGGGCGGCCACTGAGCCGTCGTTCCGATCCGTTCGCCCCTCGTCCGTTCGGGGGAGTTCTGAGTAGGTCGGGACAGCACGGGGCCGGGGTCCGCGGATTCGTCCGCGAGCCCCGGCCCTCGTCATGTCCCCGGGCGTCATGTCCCCGGGATCAGTCCTCCAGCCGGAAGCCGACCTTGAGGCCGACCTGGAAGTGCTTGACCTCGCCGTCCTCCAGGTGGCCGCGGATCTGCGTCACCTCGAACCAGTCGAGGTTGCGCAGCGTCCGCGAGGCCCGCTCCACCCCGTTGCGGATCGCGGCGGCGACGCTCTCGGGCGAGGACCCGACGATCTCGGTCACCCGGTACACATGGTCGGTCATGGCGAACTCCCTCAGCTGTGCGACGGCCCCCGGTCCACCGTGCACCGCCCCCGCCCGGCCTGCACCCCGACGGGTGCCGACGGGCGTCCGGGAGGGCGTCAGAACGCCGCGCGGACCCCGCCGACCGGGACGCCGCCGCCGAACAGCGGGGCCGCGCCGATCCGCTCGACCACGTCGTCCGCGCCGGTCACCCCGAGCCGGCGCAGCGCCGCCGCCAGCACCGGGCCGCGGGCCCGCTCGGAGCCGTCGTCGATCTTGAAGGCGAGCGCCCGGCCGTCCGCCAGCGCGGCCACCTGGACGGCCTCGGCGCCCATCTTGGACAGCGTGCCCGGGACGGCCCGCATCAGCAGGGTGTCGGCCCGGCGGGTGCCGGCCACGTACTCGGGGTGGGCGCGCATGGCGTCGGCCACCCGGCGCTGCGGGGTGCCCTCGGCTGCCAGCACCAGGCTGCGGTAGCCGCGGGCCAGGCCGGTCAGCGAGACGGTGAGCAGCGGGGCTCCGCAGCCGTCCACCCCGGTGTGCGCGGGGGTCTCGCCGGTACCCTCGGCGAGGGCCTCGCGGGCCAGCTCCTGGATCGGGTGCGCCGGGTCGAGGTAGTGCTCGGTGTCCCAGCCGTTGGCGACGCAGGCGGCGAGCCAGCCGGCGTGCTTGCCGGAGCAGTCCATCAGGATCGGGGCGCGCCGGCCGCCGGACGCGAGCAGCAGCTCCGCCTCGGTCTCGTCCAGCGGCAGGTCGGCCGGGGTGCGCAGGGCCGACTCGTCGAGGCCGGCGGAGCCGAGGATGGCTCGTACACCGTCGAGGTGAAACGATTCTGCGGAGTGACTGGAAGCCGCCAGCGCCAGCAGCTCGCCCTCGATCGCCAGCCCGGCCCGCAGCGTGGCCACCGCCTGGAACGGCTTGGCCGTCGAGCGGGGGAAGACCGGCGCGTCGGGGTCGCCGAGCGCGAACTCCACCGACCCGTCGGCGGCGAGCAGGACCAGGGAGCCGTGGTGGCGGCCCTCGGTGAAGCCCGAGCGTATGACCTCGGCGAGCACGGGCGGGGTGGCGGACTGGGACATCGCGGAGCCTTCCGGAGGCGAGGGTGGGCCGGGAGGAAGCCGGACCCCACCCGCCCCGCGACGACTCACCCGGTCAGAGCGGTCTCTCCGAGAGCAGGTCCTCGACCCGTGCTTCCCCATCACGGTACCTGCGGGTGATCTCGGCATTGCAACCGTCCGCCGTCCGCAGCAGCCGCTGGCGCCGGCCGGAGACCTCGCGCTCGTGGGCGCGCAGCCGCTCCAGGGCGGCCAGCAGCTCCTCCTCCGGGTGGGCCGCCAGGTCGGCGAGCTGGACGTCGCCCATCAGGGCATCCGCCTCCAGCTGGGACTCCTGGGTGCGCGGCGGGCCGAGGGTGACATGCCGGGCCGAGCGGCGCACCGTGGAGGGCGCGTCGGTCAGGATGGCCGGCAGCCGGTCCAGCAGGTAGCCGCCGGGTGCCTCGCCGACCACCGGGGCGCCGCTCCCGTCGCCGCCTGCGTCGCCGCCCGACCGGGCGGGGTGGGCGCGGCCGCCGCCGGGGCGCCGGTCGAGCTCGGCGCACAGGATGTCCATCCGCCCGTGCAGCAGCCGCCGCAGGTAGGACAGGTCGGCCTCCTGGTCCAGGGTCTCCCGGCGCAGGATCCGCAGCTGTTCCAGGCCCAGCGCCTCCAGGTCGGGTCCGCCGTCCTGGGCGGCCGTCCGGGACCGGTCCCCGGCGGCCTGCGCCACCGGTCCGGAACGGCTCCACGCCGCGCTGCTCGCGTCCATCATCCAACCCACCTGCCGTCGTCCGATCCCGCCCGCTCGCGGCACCCCGTCCCTGCCGCCGGTCCGGCCCGTCCCCCGACGGGCTCGCACGTCCCGTCCGTTGGCACGCCCGGGGGCCCCGAAGGGTTCCGCTCCCCGGCCGGGACCACCCGCCGGGGCGACCCCGACAGAACGCCTGACCTACCGGCTCGACCGCCCGGCCGAACCCCGGCCCGGTGCGGCGGACCTCCAGGCGCGCCGGGCCCTTCGTACGGTTCCCCAGCGTGCCACCCCACCCGGCGCGCGCGCACCGCCCGTGCACCCGAACGGCCCCCTGGCGAACGGGGGTGGCTGATATGACCGGGGCTTTCCGCAGGAAGAGCAGCGCCCGAACCTGCGCAGGCGCGCACTGCACGGCGTGCGCCACCCGTTTGCACGCCCCAGGGGTACGCCCCCGGATCCGCCCGAGCCCCCACGCGGCGGTAGCGCGCTCCGGCACAATGGCGGCATGCGAGCAGTGGTGCAGCGAGTGACCGAGGCCCGGGTGACCGTGGCCGGAGAGACCGTCGGCGCGATCGAGGGGCCCGGGCTCTGCGTCCTGGTCGGCGTGACCCACGAGGACACCCCGGCCAAGGCTGCCCAACTGGCCCGCAAGCTCTGGACGCTGAGGATCCTGCCGGTCAACGGCGAGGGCGTGGAGCAGAGTTGCTCGGACATCGGCGGCCCGCTGCTGGTGATCAGCCAGTTCACCCTCTACGGCGACGCCCGCAAGGGCCGCCGCCCCACCTGGACCGCCGCCGCCCCCGGGCCGGTCGCCGAGCCGCTGGTGGACGAGGTGGTGGCCCAACTGCGCGCGCTGGGCGCCAAGGTGGAGACGGGCCGGTTCGGCGCCGACATGCAGGTGGCGCTGGTGAACGACGGCCCGTTCACCGTCCTCGTCGAGGTCTGAGGCCCCGGAAGGCCCGAAGCGCCGGACTACTGCGGGACGATCACGTCCTGGGTACCGGGCACCGTGCCGGCCAGCAGCACCGCGTCCACCGGGACGTTCCGCTTGACGATCGCCAGCGCGATCGGCCCCAGCTCGTGGTGCCGGGCCGAGGAGGTCACGAAGCCCAGCGCCCGCCCGTCCGGGTCGGTGGCCAGCCGCACCTCGGTGCCGTGCGGGGGCAGCGTCTCCTCGGTGCCGTCCAGGTGCAGGAAGACCAGCCGGCGCGGCGGGCGGCCCAGGTTGTGCACCCGGGCGACGGTCTCCTGGCCGCGGTAGCAGCCCTTCTGCAGGTGGACGGCGGTGCGCAGCCAGTCCACCTCGTGCGGGATGGTCCGGTGGTCGGTCTCGAAGCCGAGCCGGGGGCGGTGGCCCTCGATCCGCAGCGCCTCGTACGCCCAGATGCCGGCCGCCGGGCCGAAGCCGTTCGACAGGCGGGCGGAGGCGAGCTCCGCCAGCTCGGCGCGCGGAACGAACAGGTCGCGGCCGTACGGGAGTTCGCGGACGGCGGCGGCGCCCTCCACGGAGCCGGTGGAGCCGGCCGGCAGGTGGACCACGGCGTAGTCGGCGGTCGCGTCGGCGACCTCCACCCGGTAGAAGAACTTCATGCTCTCCAGGTAGCCGACCAGCGCGCCCTGGGTGCCGGGCTCGACATGCGCCCAGGTGGTGGTGCCGTCGTCGACCAGGTAGAGCGCGTGCTCGACGTGCCCGTTCGGGGAGAGCACCAGCGCCTCGGTGGCGTGCTGCGGCTCCAGCCCGCTGACGTGCTGGGTGAGCAGCAGGTGCAGCCAGGCGAGGCGGTCCGCGCCGGTGACGGTGACCACCCCGCGGTGCGAGAGGTCGACGAAACCGGTGCCCCGCGACAGGTTCCGTTGCTCGCGGAAGATGTCGCCGTAGTGGGCGGCGACGCCCTCGTCGGCCCCCTCGGCGGGGACGGCTCCGGGCAGGGCAAGCAGCGGGCTCTTCACACCGGTCATACCGGCCAGCTTACGACCGCTCGTCGGCCCGACCGGCGGCGCAGTCGGCGCAGCGGCCGAAGATGGCGAAATGCTTGAGGTCGGTGTCGAAGCCGTGCTGCTCGCGCAGCCGCTCGATCAGCGGCTGGGCGATCTCGGTGTCGGTCTCGGTGACCTTCTCGCAGTCCCGGCAGACCAGGTGCAGGTGGTGGTGGCGGCCGGCCAGGTGGTAGGTCGGGGCGCCGTGGCCGAGGTGGGCGTGCGAGACCAGGCCCAGCTCCTCCAGCAGCTCCAGGGTCCGGTAGACGGTGGAGATGTTGATGCCGCTGGCGGTCTTGCGGACGTGGCAGAGGATGTCGTCCGGGGTGGCGTGGTCGAGCACGTCCACGGCCTCCAGCACGAGCTGCCGCTGCGGCGTGAGGCGGTAGCCGCGCTCGCGCAGGTCGGTCTTCCAGTCGCCGGAGAGCTGCCAGTCGGTGGTGCCGGTGTCCGCCACGGTTCTGTCCCTGCCAAGGTCGGGGGTCCTGAAGCAAGTGTAGGGACCGGCCGGGGGGCCGGTCCCTACCTCGTGCACGGATTGCTCCTCCGTGGAGGAAGCGTGCTTGCCCGAGCCGCGGCTAATTGAGCTGCGGCTACTTGAAGAAGGCGATGCCGTCGTCCGGCAGGTCGTTGATGTCCTTGATCAGCTGGGCCGGGCTGAGCACCTTCTTCAGCTGCGCGGACATGTACGGGCGCAGCGGCACGTTCGGGGCGGCCTTCTCGCCGACCCAGAGCAGCTCGCCGTTGACGAAGCCGTACAGCCGCTTGCCGCCGGAGTACTCCGGGGAGCCCTCGATCCGGGCCACCGCGTCGGTGGAGACGTCGACCTGCGGCTTGCCGTCGGCCAGCTCGCCGTACCAGATCTCGACCGTGCCGTCGTCGCGGACCGAGGAGATCTCGATGCCGCGGACGCCGCTGGTGCCGTCGTGGTTGCTGGTGATGCGCCAGAAGGCGTGCTCGTTCTCCAGCGGACGGACCTTCTCGCCCTCCTCGTTCAGCACCCAGGTGCGGGAGCGGAACTCCAGGAAGGGACGGCCGTCGTGCCGGATCACGATCTCCTGGCCGAAGTTGCACTTCTCCGTGCCGGGGCCCGCCTCATTCGGCAGAGGGGCATAGACGCCCGCGCCCTCCCAGGTACCGAGGAGGAAGGCGAGCGGGACGACGTCCCTGTGGAGGTCAGAGGGGATCTCGATCATGTTCCTGGTCGCTGTCGTGGTCGGTGCGGTCTGCCTCAACCGTACGGCAGGGTCAGCGCTGGCCCTGGTACAGCTTCATCACCGAGAAGATGGCGAACCAAGTGATCAGCACGGCCATCAGGGCCAGCAGACCATCGAAGAACCATTCGAGACCGGTCACGGGGGGGCTCCCAGGCAGAGACAGTGTGGTGGATTTTGCTCGCGCTCACTCTATCCGGCGTGTTACGGCCGTTCGCGGTGAGCCCCACCACGTCGGGTTCCGCGCCGCCGCACCCTAGGACCTGCCCACCCGCTCCGGGGCGCCGTCCAAGGTTTGCCCATGGGATTCCGTGATGACGGCGGACGGGGGCGGCGGGACCTCTAAGGTGGCGCCATGTCGAAGAAGCTCGTCATCAAGGTGACCGCCGGGGCGGACGCGCCCGAGCGGTGCTCGCAAGCCTTCACGGTGGCGGCCGTGGCCGTCGCCAGCGGGATCGACGTCTCGCTGTGGCTGACCGGGGAGTCCTCCTGGTTCGCGGTGCCGGGGAGGGCGGCGGAGTTCGAGCTGCCGCACGCCGCGCCGCTGCCGGACCTGCTGGACTCGATCCTGGCGTCCGGCTCGGTGACGCTGTGCACCCAGTGCGCGGCCCGTCGCGGGATCGAGCAGAAGGACACCGTCGACGGCGTCCGGATCGCGGGCGCGCAGGTCTTCGTCAGCGAGATCATGGCGGACGGCGTCCAGGCGCTCGTCTACTAGGACCGGCCTCCAGGCCGGTCCGGGCCGGCCGCCTACCGGGGGCCGTCCCGTTCCTCGTGGTCGGGGCGGTCCCGGTCGTGGCCGGGCTCGTCCCACTTCGGGTCCTCCCAGCGCGGGTCGTTCCACCAGTCGTCGTCCGGGTCCCGCTTGTTGGCGAACACCGCGGCGGCCGGCGGGATGACCATCGCGACCACGCACAGCCCCACCGCGGCTCCCACCGAGAAGAACCGCACCACGCCCCAGGCCAGCACGAACAGGCCCAGGCACACGCCCATCATGGCGTAGTAGTAGCGCCGCCGGCGCCTCGTCTGCACGTCTTCCACGGTACGACCGAGGGCCCCTGCGCGGCAGGGGCCCTCGGCGTGATCGTCCGTCCTGGTCAGACCGCGATCGCGACCTCGACGGCGGCGCCCTGGGAGGCCACCACCTGGCGGTCCACGGTCTGGCCCGGGACCAGCGCCCGCAGGGTCCACTTGCCCGGGCGGGCGAAGAACCGGAACTGGCCGGTCGCCGAGGTGGGCACCTCGGCCGTGAACTCGCCGCCCTCGTCCAGCAGCCGGACGTAGCCGTTGACCGGCTCTCCGTCGCGGGTCACCGAACCCTGGATGATCGTCTCGTTCGCCACGTCAACTCCTGCCAGGTCCGGGCCGCCGGCCTTCGCACCGCACATGTCTGTCTCCTTCTGACTTACGGGTCGAGCCGGGGGCTCAGTTGCTGCCGAGCTCGATCGGCACGCCGACCAGGCTGCCGTACTCGGTCCACGAACCGTCGTAGTTCTTCACGTTCTGCTGGTCGAGCAGCTCGTGCAGCACGAACCAGGTGAGCGCGGAGCGCTCGCCGATCCGGCAGTAGGCGATGGTGTCCTTCGCCAGGTCGATGCCCTCGGCCTCGTACAGGGCCTTGAGCTCCTCGTCGCTCTTGAAGGTGCCGTCGTCGTTGGCGTTCTTCGCCCACGGGATGTTGCGGGCGCTCGGCACGTGGCCGGGGCGCTGCGACTGCTCCTGCGGGAGGTGGGCCGGGGCGAGCAGCTTGCCGGAGAACTCGTCGGGCGAGCGGACGTCGACCAGGTTGAGGGTGCCGATGGCGGCGAGCACGTCGTCGCGGAAGGCACGGATCGAGGAGTCGACGGCCTGCGCCTTGTACTCGGTGGCCGGGCGGGCCGGGACCTCGGCGACCAGGTCGCGGGAGTCCAGCTCCCACTTCTTGCGGCCGCCGTCCAGCAGGCGGACGTCGCCGTGGCCGTACAGCTTGAAGTACCAGTAGGCGTACGAGGCGAACCAGTTGTTGTTGCCGCCGTACAGGACGACGGTGTCGTCGTTGGCGATGCCCTTGGCGCTGAGCAGCGCCTCGAAGCCGGCCTGGTCGATGAAGTCGCGGCGGACCGGGTCCTGGAGGTCCTGCTTCCAGTCGATCCGGACGGCGTTGCGGATGTGGTTCTTGTCGTACGCGGAGGTGTCCTCGTCGACCTCGACGATGACGACCTTCGGGTCGTCCAGGCGGGCCTGGACCCAGTCGGCGTCGACCAGGACGTCGCTGCGGCTCATGGTGGTGTTCTCCATCCGAGGGCGGTTTGCGGAAGGTGCTGCTCAGCTGCTCAGCGGGGGTGCTGCAGTGGTGCCCGAACGGAGGCGGTCCGAATTCCTGTCCGAATGATGGGACTGAGGAGCGAAACCGGGACGGCCGGGCGGGGGACTGCGGAGTACCGGGGCGACCATCGGCCCCGAGGGCCGGGCAAGGTCCCCGGGAAGATCGGCGGCGGGCATGAACTGCCCTGCCAGACTGCCGACTTAGCGCATTCGACACAGACAGGCGGCCACGCGGCACAGGTCGACCGCCCGCCGCTTCGTGAGATCCGTCTGTCGCTTCATGCCGACGATGCTAGGGACACCGGGGCCCGCTGTCATCAGCGTATCGAATGCCGAGACCAAAACGACCGGATACTGGGATTCGACCCCCTCGCGGCCCGGCGGGCACCGGCCGGGCACCCGCCGAGGGCGCACAACGGGCGGAAACGACACCGCTCCGCGGTCCGCGCTGGACAGCGCGTCTCGCGGAGCGGAACGGGGTCCTACCCCTTCGGGAACGAACCGGCCGCAGCCGACGGGCCGCGGTCAGCCCAGCAGCTTGACGCCCTTGCCCTCGAAGGACAGCTGGAGGCCGTCCGGCAGCGGCGTCACACCGTCCTTCGCGGCCAGTTGCAGGCCGGCCGGCATCGAGTCCAGGGTGAAGCCGGCCGGCTCGACCTTCCGGTTGCCCAGCCCGGCGAACATCTCGGCCAGCGAGCTCAGCTTGAGGCCGTCCACGGTGATGGTGTTGCCCTGGTTGTGCACGGTCGCCTCACCCACCGACACCGGCCCCAGCGAGGCCTTGACCTTGCCCGGCCCGCCGTACGACAGGCTCAGCCGGGCGTTGCCGCCGACCGGCAGCGAGGCGCCGCCCATCAGCTGGGAGGCCGGGGGCAGCAGCTGGGCGAGGTCCTGGTAGGTGATCACTCCGCTGCCCGCGCCGCTGTCCACGGTGGCGCTGTTCATGCTGTCGCTCACCTCGACCCCGGACAGCTTCGCCTTGAAGGAGTGCAGCGCCACCTGCTGCCCGTTGTTCTGGACGGTCAGGCCGTCCGAGGAGATCCGGACGTCGTCCAGCTTCTTCGAGAGCACCTGGGTGAGGAACGGGAAGCCCTCGATCGTGACGTCCGGCCGCTGGCTCATCCGGCCGTTCTTCACCAACTGGTCGGCGGCTTCGTCCTCGGCCACGCCGACCGCGATCCGGTCCGCGCCCACCAGCAGCCCGGCGAGCACCACCAGGCCGATCGTCGCCTTCAGCCATCCGCGCATCGTGTCCCCCGTCGTCGCCGGTCGCTGTCTCGTCCCGGAGCCGCGCCGGGCGCGACCCCTCCCGCACGACCGTACGACGTCCCGCCCCGGACAGTGGTTCCGGGGCGGGACGCCGTGGTGACGCTCGACTCAGCCCGCCAGCAGGTCGGTGGCCATCCAGATCAACGGCGCGGCCACCGCCAGCGGCAGCGCCACGCCCGCCGTCATGTGCACGAAGCGGGACGGGAAGTCGTACGCCGCGACCCGGCGGCCGACCAGCGCCCCCAACCCGGCCAGCGCCCCCAGCGCCGCCGGCGCGCCCACCAGGATGCCCAGCAGCACCGCCGCGACCAGGCCCAGCACCGGGCCCAGCTGCTTGGGGCCGGGCAGCGGAGCCGCCGCCAGCAGGGTGGCCAGCGCGACCGCGCCCACCCCCGCCGGCACCCAGTCGGCCAGCAGCAGCGTGGTGCACAGCGCCGTCACCACGGCGGCCGAACCCAGCACGGTCAGCGCGTAGAACCGCTCCTTCGGGTCCGACGGACGGAACGTCTGCAGCACCAGCACCAGCAGGAAGAACCCGCCCAGGGTGCCCACCACGGCAGCCGCGCCACCGTTCGTGTCCGCCAGCAGCACCGCCACGTCCGCGGTCAGCCCGGCCAGCGCGGCCAGCAGGATGCCCTGACGGGCCGGCCACATGCCGTTCAGCCGGAACCAGCCGGCCGCCGTGAGCAGCTGCAGCAACGCCACCACCAGGGCCAGCGGCACCTGCCCCAGCGCGGCACCGGCGGCCAGCAGCGCGGCCGCGCCGGCGGTGATCAGGGCGGGCTGCAGGCCCGGGTCGATGATCGGCGAACCGGTCCGGCCGCCGGGGGCCGCGGCCGGCGACGGGACGCCCGGCAGCGGCTGTGCCGGGACGGCGCCGTACGGCGGGGCGGCGGGGGCGTCCGGACGCTTGAGCGTCATGGTCGGCGGGTCGAAGCCGGGCGCGGCGGCGGGCATCCCGGCGGCGGGCATCCCGGCGGGCGGCACCGCGGCCGCGGGGTGCCCGACCGGCGCGCCCTGCCGGCGGCCGGACTGCGACACCGGGGCGGTCGCCCCCGCCGGAGCCGCGTGCCGAGCCCGGGACGGCGGCTGCTGGGGCTGCTGCGGGTGGGGCGCAGCCTGCTGCGGGTGGGGCGCAGCCTGCTGCGGGTGGGGCGCAGCCTGCTGCGGGTACGGCGGCTGCTGGTACGCCGACTGCGGGTACGGCTGCGGCATCGGGGGCTGCCGCACCGGCGGCCGGCCGTGCTGCGGCGGCGGGGCGACCGGCATCGCGCCGGAGACCGTCACCGGCGGCAGCAGCGTGGTCGCGGCGTCGTCCATCGGCGGGACCGGCGGCAGCAGCGTGGTCGCCGCATCGTCCATCGGGGGCACCGGCGGCAGCAGCGTGGTCGCCGCATCGTCCATCGGCGGGACCGGCGGCAGCACCGTGGTCGCGTCCGCGTCGTCCACCGGATAGCCGTACGGGTGCTGCGGCGGCGGCTGCGCGTGCCGCCGGTGCTGCTGCTGCGGGTAGGGCTGCTGGGGCTGCTGCGGCCAGTTGCCGTAGCCGCCGCCGTGGTTCGGGTTGTTCATGTCCGTCACGCCGCTCAGCCTCCCGCGAACGGCGGGAGGACCTCGACCGTCCCGCCCTCGGTCAGGGCGACGGTCGCATGGTCCCGGCCGCCGACCTGAGCGCCGTCGACCAGGTACGAGCAGTGCCCGAGCAGCTGGACGAACTTCGGCCGGTCGGCGTGCCGCTCCCTGGCCGCCGCCAGCGCCTGCGCCAGGGTCGCCGCCTCGTACGGCTCCTCGGCCAGCCCGGCCTCGGACTTCGCCGCCGCCCAGTAGCGGATCGTCCCGCGCACCCGGGCTCCGCTCGCGGGCTCGGTGGTCGCGCCCATCGGGCCACCCCTTCCGTTCGTCCTCGCCCGGCCCCGGTGACCCGGTCCGGCTCGCCACCGCGGCCGCCGGCCCGACCACCCGAACGATGGACCCGGGCAGCGCCGCCGATGTGCGTCCCATGATGGCGTGTCCGCCGGTGCGAGCGGCAATCGCCCTGGCCCGACCGGCCCGGAGCGGCGCTCGAAGCTGTGTCCAGCCTCACCCGGCGCACGCCCGGATTGAGCGAACCGCCGGATTCGCCCACTCCCGGTGCGCGGGGAGGTCGGCTATCCTCGACCTCCAAGAGGGATCCGGGCAGAGTCGCCCCCGGGTCCTTTTGTGCTTTCAGGACGCCAGTACGGACGTTCTTGCGATTCGTCGGCCCACCCCCGGCGCTTCGCGGGAACCGCCCCGCTCTCGCGGCACAAGGACGTGCCGGGCCGGCGGGGTGTCGCCACCCGGCGCCGGGCCGCCACCCGGGACCGGACCAGACCGGAGGGTTCGCGGGATGAACAGGGCAGAAACGGTGCGCCGCGGGTTGCGGGACCCCCGGTGCGCCGAGTGCTCCCACGACACCCCCCAGGCGTCCTCCCACCTCCCCTCAGCACCTGCGTCCACCGACTGCGGCGGCAGTCGGGACGCCACCGCGACGACCCGGAAAGGGGACCACCGGGTATGAGTTCACTCCTCCTCCTCACCAACGCACTGCAACCGTCCGCCGAAGTGCTGCCGGCCCTCGGCCTGCTGCTGCACAACGTCCGGGTGGCCCCCGCCGAGGGGTCGGCCCTGGTCGACACCCCCAGCGCGGACGTCATCCTGGTCGACGGGCGGCGCGACCTGCCGCAGATCCGCAGCCTGTGCCAGCTGCTGCGCTCCACCGGCATCGGCTCCCCGCTGATCCTGGTGGTCACCGAGGGCGGCCTGGCCGCCGTGACCGCCGAGTGGGGCATCGACGACGTCCTGCTGGACACCGCCGGCCCGGCCGAGGTCGAGGCCCGGCTGCGGCTCGCGCTGGGCCGCCTCCAGGTCGTCACCGACGACAGCCCGATGGAGATCCGCAACGGCGACCTCTCGGTCGACGAGGCCACCTACTCCGCCAAGCTCAAGGGCCGGGCGCTCGACCTCACCTTCAAGGAGTTCGAGCTGCTCAAGTACCTCGCCCAGCACCCCGGCCGGGTCTTCACCCGGGCCCAGCTGCTGCAGGAGGTCTGGGGCTACGACTACTTCGGCGGCACCCGCACGGTGGACGTGCACGTCCGGCGCCTGCGCGCCAAGCTCGGCGTCGAGAACGAGCAGCTGATCGGCACCGTGCGCAACGTCGGCTACCGCTTCGTCGTCCCGGAGAAGCCCGAGAAGAACGAGCGCCCGGACCTCGCCCCGCGCCCCTCGGCCCCGTTGGAGGCGTGACCGGACCGCCGGGCGGGCCGTCCCCCGCCCGGCTCGTCCGGATTGCGCCCTGTGCGCCTCCGGAGCGGCCCCAGGTCCCACTGCCGCCCCGGGGGCCACACGCGTAGACTCCACCCGTGGCCAAGGTGACGCGCGACGATGTAGCCCGACTGGCTGGGACCTCGACCGCGGTCGTCAGCTACGTGATCAACAACGGTCCCCGCCCGGTCGCGCCCGCGACCCGGGAGAAGGTCCTCGCGGCGATCGAACAGCTCGGCTACCGGCCGAACAGCGTCGCCCAGGCGATGGCCTCCCGGCGGACCAACCTGATCGGCATGGTCGTCCCGGACGCCCGCCAGCCCTTCTTCGCCGAGATGGCCCACGCCGTCGAACGGGCCGCCTCCGAGCGCGGCAAGCTCGTCCTGATCGGCAACTCCGACTACGTGGACGACCGCGAGGTCCACTACGTCCGCGCCTTCCTCGGCATGCGGGTCTCCGGCCTGATCCTGGTCAGCCAGGGCCCCTCGCAGCGCGCCGCCGAGGAGTTCGCCGCGATGGAGGGCGCGAAGGTGGTGCTGCTGCACCGCCGGCCCGAGGCGATCGACGACGTCGCGGTGGTCACCGACGACGTGGGCGGCGCCGAGGCCGTCGTCCGCCACCTGCTGGAGGTGCACGGGCACCCGTACGTGGCCTGCTTCGGCGGCCCGGTGGAGTCCCCCGCCCCCGGCGACCCGGTCATCGACCACGTCGAGGGCTGGCAGCGCGCCATGGACGCCCACGGCGTCCCCACCGAGCCGCACCTGATCGACGCCCCCTTCCACCGCTACGGCGCGTACGACGTCGCACTCGGTGTGCTGCGCTCGCCGGACCGGCCACGGGCGATCTTCTGCTCGACCGACGACCAGGCCATCGGCGTGCTGCGGGCCGCCCGCGAGGTCGGCCTGCGCGTCCCCGAGGACCTTGCGGTGGCCGGCTTCGACGACGTGCCCGAGGCCGCGCTCGCCGACCCGCCGCTGACCACCGTCGCCTCCGACCGCGACGCGATGGCCCGGGCCGCCGTGGACCTGGTGCTGGACGACTCCCTGATGGTGCCCGGATCGGACACCGAGCGGGTCCGCAAGTTCCCGTCCCGCCTGGTCATCCGCCGTTCCTGCGGCTGCGCCGGGGCCGCGCCCGAGCGGGCTCCCCTGGAGTAGCCGGGGCGGAACGGCCGATTCCGCTCCACCGGCGGCCTGACCAGGCTTTATGAGAAGTCAACGGGCTTCTCGCCGCGTTCTGAGCCGCTTCTCATCCGGTCCTCATCCACCAGGCGGAGCTTGGTCGGCATGAGCGAACAGCGGCACAACCCCAGCGAGCAGTACGGTCCGTACGAGCCCCGCGTCATCGAGGGCACCGTGCTGGGCTCCGGCACCGGCGGCACCGACCCGCGCACCGGGTACGGCCACCGCGAGGAAACCGCCGACCCGTACGCCGGGCACGGCCACCGCGAGGACCACTCCGGCGGCGCCTTCGACGCGACGCCCCCTCCCCCGCCGATGCCGCCCGTGCCGCCCACGCTGTTCGGACAACCCTCGGGCCCCGAAGGCCCCGGCAACCACGGCGGCCACGGCGGCCGGGCCCGGCGCGGACTGCTGCGCGGACGGCTCGCCCTGGTGACCGCCGTCGCCGCGATCGCCGCCGTCATCGGCGGGGTCACCGGCGGGGTCATCGCCGCCGACCGGCAGTCCTCCGACACCCGGGTCGCAGCGATCGCCAGCCCCGTCTCCGCCCGCACCGACGGCACCGCCAACGTGCCCGCCATCGCCGCCGCCGTCTCGCCCAGCGTCGTCCAGATCACCGTCAAGGACAGCAACGGCACCGCCACCGGTACCGGCGTCGTCCTGAACACCAGCGGCCAGATCCTCACCAACTACCACGTGATCGACACCGCCTCGAACGGCGGCCGGATCACCGTCACCTTCAAGGACGGCTCCACCGCCTCCGCCACCGTCACCGGCACCGACAAGAACCTCGACGTCGCCGTGATCACCGCGAGCGGCGCCAAGAACCTCACCCCCGCCGTCCTCGGCGACTCCTCCACCGTGGCCATCGGCGACCCGGTCGTCGCCATCGGCAACCCCGACGGCCTCACCGGCACCGTCACCTCCGGCATCATCAGCGCCGAGAACCGCGACGTCACCGTCCAGCTCGACGAGGGCTCCACCAGCGGCAACGGCGGCTTCGGCCTCCCCTTCCTGCCCGGCCTGCCCGGCCTGCGCGGCGGCGCCCAGCAGCCGCAGAACAGCGGCAGCACCACCACCTACAAGGCCTTCCAGACCGACGCGGCCCTCAACCCCGGCAACTCCGGCGGCCCGCTGATCAACGCCCACGGCCAGGTCATCGCCATCAACTCGGCGATGTACGCGCCCAGCGGCTCCGGCAACTCCGGCAACAGCAGCGCCGGCAGCGTCGGCCTCGGCTTCGCCATCCCGATGAACGACATCAAGCAGGTCCTGCCGAAGCTCGAAGCCGGCCAGAGCCTGTGAGCCACAATCCGTAGGAACCGGTGAGCATCCGCGAGGCGGACAATTGCCAGCAGCAGACCCGGCAAGACCCAGCAGGACCCAGCAGGCCCTCCACCCGACGAGAAAGGGCACCAGCCCATGACCCCGTCCGCCGACGACCGCACCCCCGCCGAGGCCGGCCACCCCTCCGCCCGGCTCCTCGTGGTCGACGACGAACCCGCCCTCCGGGACGCCCTGGAGAGCAGCCTCGCCTTCGAGGGCTACGAGGTCGCCACCGCCACCGACGGCTACGAAGCCCTGGAGTCCGTCGAACGCGACAAGCCCGACCTCGTCCTGCTGGACATCATGATGCCGCGGATGGACGGCCTCACCGCCGTCCGCCGGATGCGCTCCCGCGGCGACACCGTCCCCGTCCTGATGCTCACCGCCCGCGACGCCGTCGGCGACCGCGTCACCGGCCTCGACGTCGGCGCCGACGACTACCTCGCCAAGCCCTTCGAACTCGACGAACTCCTCGCCCGCGTCCGCGCCCTGCTGCGCCGCAACGCCCTCGCCACCGAGGCCGCCGCCCGCGCCGCCGCCGAGGACGACAGCGAGGTCCTCGCCTTCGGCGACCTGCGGATGAACACCGCCACCCGCGAGGTCACCCGCGGCGGCAAGCCCGTCGAACTCACCCGCACCGAGTTCATGCTGCTGGAGATGTTCCTCTCCCACCCCCGACAGGTCCTCACCCGCGAACAGATCCTCAAGGCGGTCTGGGGCTTCGACTTCGAGCCCTCCTCCAACTCCCTGGACGTGTACGTGATGTACCTGCGCCGCAAGACCGAGCAGGGCGGCATGCCGCGCCTCATCCAGACCGTACGAGGCGTCGGCTACGCCCTCCGCCCGGCCGTCGGCACCAGCGCGTGAGCGCTTTTCCGCCCCCGCCGCTGGCTCCACCCCGGGTGGTGCCCAGCAGACGCCGGCGCCTCGTCCACTGGTACCGCTCCCGCTCGCTGCGCGGCCGCCTCACGTTCATGACTGCGGCCGCGGTGGCGGTGGCGATCGCACTGTCGGCACTGGCGTGCTGGTTCATCGTGCACAAGCAGCTCTACGACCAGGTCCGGACGGATCTGGCGAGTACGCCACTGCCTCGACCGCTCTTCGCCAGCAGTTGCCCCGCAACCCCGGAAGCCGCGCTGGAACAGGTACAGCGCGAGGGCATCGTGCCGGATCCCGGCGGCTCGGCCCCGAGAGACACCCAGTTCGTGGCGGTCAATCCCATGGCGGTCTGCCTTCCGAGAGACGCGACCAGGGCTATCGTCATCTCACCGGACGACGCCTCCGTAGCCCGGCTCAAAGGCGGACAGTCCATCATTCGGAACGGCAGGTACACCAACGGCGATCCTGCGCTGGTCCGTGTGGCACCGGCCGTCCTCCGCAGCCCCGGACATGCTCCGGAGCCTGGACTGGTGATGGTCGCCACCCCCACCCAGCCCATCGAGGACTCCCTCCAGGGCCTCGCCATCCTCCTCGGCGCCGTCTCCCTCGGCGGCATCCTGCTCGCCGCCGTCGCGGGCCGCCTCGTCGCCCACTCCTCCCTCAAGCCGGTCGACCGACTCACCGACGCCGTCGAGCACATCGCCCGCACCGAGGAAGTCGGCACCACCATCCCGGTGAACGGGGACGACGAGATCGCCCGCCTGTCCACGTCCTTCAACTCGATGAGCACCGCCCTCGCCAACTCCCGCGAGCGCCAGACCCGTTTGATCGCCGACGCGGGCCACGAGCTGCGGACGCCGCTCACCTCGCTGCGCACCAACGTCGACCTGCTGATCCGCAGCAACGACACCGGCCGCCCGCTGCCCCCGGCGACCAAGACCAAGCTGCTGGGCAATATGAAGGCCCAGATGCAGGAACTCACCGTGCTGATCGGCGACCTGCTCCAGCTGTCCCGCCCCGACACCCCGAAGGCCGGGCCGAACCTGACCGTGGTCGCCCTGCACGAGATCGCCGGGCGGGCGGTCGAGCGGGCGAAGCTCCGCGGCCCGGGGCTGGTCTTCGAGACGACCGTCGACCCCTGGTACGCGCACGGCGACGCGGCGGGCCTGGAGCGCGCCGTGATCAACCTGCTGGACAACGCGGTGAAGTACAGCCCGCCCGGCGGCACCATCGAAGTCCGGCTCCAGCAAGGCGTGCTGACCGTCCGCGACCACGGTCCGGGCATTCCCCCGGACGAACTGCAGTACGTCTTCGACCGGTTCTGGCGCTCCCCCTCCTCCCGCCAACTCCCGGGCTCGGGCCTGGGCTTGTCGATCGTCGCGCAGAGTGTCCGGGAGGCGGGCGGCGAGGTCACCCTGGGCCCGGCCCAGGACGGCGGTCCCGGTGCGCTGGCGACCGTACGCCTTCCCGGCGGCCCCGCCCCCGAGTAGCCGCCGGGAGAACAGGACGGGCGGGGCGCCCCGACAGCGCCCCGCCCGTCCGAGGGCCCCGCTCCGGGACCCATCCGGCTCACCGTCAGTCGATGTCACTGCCCGGGCCGAGAACCTTGACCCGGTCCTGCGCGGGCGGCTTCAGCGGCGAGCCCGCCGAGCTGTGGGCCGTCAGGTAGGCCGTGAAGACGTCCAGGTCGGAGGCGCCGACGAGCTTGTCGGTGCCGGCCGCGAAGGCCGGGAAGCCGTCGCCGCCGCCGGCCAGGAACTCGTTGGCGGCGACCCGGTACTTGGCGGCCGGGTCGACCGGCGCACCGTTCAGCCGGATCGAGTCCAGGACCACCCGGTCCGCGCCGGTCTTGCGCATGTCCAGGGTGTAGTGGAGGTTCGAGGACACCTGGAGGATCTTCGGCGCCGCGTCGTTCAGGCCGCTCACCTGCTGCTGCAGCAGCTGGACCAGCTGGGCGCCGGTCAGCGTCTTGACCTGCATCATGTTGGTGAACGGCTGGACGGTGAACGCCTCGCCATAGGTCACCACCCCGTCGCCCTCACTGCCCGAGGCCTTGTAGACCAGGTCGGAGCGCAGCCCGCCCGGGTTCATGAAGGCGACCTGGGCACCGCCCTTGGCGGCCGGGGCGAGGCCCTCCAGCTGGGCGTCGGCGATCACGTCGCCGAGCGGCTTCTCCAGGTCGCTGCTGCCGCGGCCGTTGATGTCCGAGGAGATGTAGCCGATCGGCCGGTTGGCCTTCGGGGCGGCCAGCTTGGAGTAGTGGTCGATCAGCGCCGTCATGTCCGGGGCCTTCTCGACCGTGCGCCGGACCACGTGGTTCTCGGCCTTGACCGACGGGCGGACGATCTCGCCGGTGGTCTTGTCCAGCTTCATGTCGATCTCGGTGAACAGCCGGCCGAAGGAGGCAGCGCTGGTCACCGAGCGGGGCACGCCGTCGGGGTCGGGGATGCTGCAGGCGTACGCGTTGTGGGTGTGGCCGGTGACGATGGCACCGACCGCCGGGTCGATCTTCCGGGCGATGTCGACGATCGGGCCGGAGACGCCCTGGCCGGCCGGGCCGCAGTCGTAGTTGTAGACGCTGCTGGCCGGGTAGCCGCCCTCGTGGATCAGCGCGACGATCGAGTTGACGCCCTTGGCCTTCAGCTCCGCGGCGTACTTGTTGATCGTGGTGACCTCGTTGGCGAACTTGAGGCCCTTGACGCCCTCGGCGGTCACGATGTTCGGCGTGCCCTCCAGGGTGACGCCGATGAAGCCGATCTTCACGCCCTGCGACTTGGTCACCCAGTACGGCGGCAGCAGCGGCTTGCCGGACTGCTCGTCGGTGACGTTGGCCGACAGGTAGTTGAAGTTGGCGCCCTTGAAGGTGCGACCGGGCTCGTAGCAGCCGTCGGTCGGGTGGCAGCCGCCCTCCTGCTTGCGCAGCAGCTCCGCCGCGCCCTGGTCGAACTCGTGGTTGCCCACCGAGGTGACGTCCAGGCCGAGCTTGTCCATCGCCTCGATGGTCGGCTCGTCGTGGAACAGCGCCGAGGTGAGGGGGCTGGCACCGACGATGTCGCCGGCCGCGACGGTGATCGAGTCGTCGGCCGGGATCCGCGCCTTGCGCAGCTCGGTGGCCAGGTACTCGATGCCGCCGGCCGGGGTCGAGACGACCTGACCGGTCGCCGGGTCGACCTCCTTGACCGTGCCGGAGGAGCCCGCCGGGGGCTCCAGGTTGCCGTGGAAGTCGTTGATCGCCAGCAGCTGGAGGTTGACGGTCTTGTGACGCTTGGCGTTGGCATCGGCGGCCTGGGCGGCCGTCGGCACGGCCACCGTGCCGAACAGACCTGCGGCGGCGACGACGGCGAACGCCGCCCGTCGGGATCTGACGGTGAGCATGAGGGGTCCCCTGCACCTCGGAGGAGCACGCGGCGGCGGAACGCACCGGCGCGTGGGCAATGTGTTGCGCGAGTGCAGCCTAGGGTCAACGCGCGTAGCTGTCAGGACCTCGAACGTAACGAGAGGATTACCTGCTGACGAACCATCGCCCTCCGGCCGGGACGGAAAGCCTGCGCACGATCTCCGCGGCCCCTCCCGGGCCCTCGCCCGACCCCCTCCCGGCGGCCCCCGCTCAGACCCCCGGTTCGGCCGCCAACTGCCGCTCCGCCCGGACCCGTTCGGCGACCGCGTCCTCGGTCATCGCGCGGTCGGTGTACACCAGCGGCCGCTCGGTGTCGGTGATGATGTGCTTGACCACCTGGACGTTGCCGTTGACGTCCCAGACCGCGATGCCCGGCGACAGGGTCGGGATGATCTCCACCGCCCAGCGCGGCAGGCCCAGCACCCGGCCGGTGGACCGCGCCTCCTCGGCCTTCTGCATGTAGATCGTCCTGGTGGAGGCCATCTTCAGGATCGCCGAGGCCTCCTTGGCCGCCGCGCCGTCCACCACGTCCGACAGGTGGTGCACCACCGCCACGAAGGAGAGCCCGAGCCGGCGGCCGAACTTCAGCAGCCGCTGGAACAGCTGGGCCACGAAGGGGCTGTTGATGATGTGCCAGGCCTCCTCGACCAGGAAGATGCGCTTCTTCCGGTCCGGCCGGATCCAGGTGTGCTCCAGCCACACCCCGACGATCGCCATCAGGATCGGCATCGCGATCGAGTTGCGGTCGATGTGCGAGAGGTCGAAGACGATCAGCGGGGCGTCCAGGTCGATGCCGTCGGTGGTCGGGCCGTCGAACATGCCGCGCAGATCGCCGTCGACCAGCCGGTCCAGCACCAGCGCCACGTCCAGACCCCAGGACTGCACCTCGTCCACCGCCACGCCCAGCGACTCCACCGAGGACAGCTCGGGGCTGCGCAGGGTGTCGATGATGTCGTCCAGCACCGGCTGGCGGTCCTTCACCGAGGAGACCACATGGGCGTGCGCGGCCTTCAGCGCGAAGCCCGCCCGCTCCTCCAGCCCGCGCCCCATCGCCACCTCGATGATGGTGCGCAGCAGCGACAGCTGCCCGGTCTGGGTGATCGCCGGGTCCAGCGGGTTGAGCTTCACCCCGCCGTCCCGGGCGGCCATCGGGTCCAGCCGGATCGACTTTATGCCCAGCGCGTTGGCGATCAGGTTCCACTCGCCGACGCCGTCCTCGCCCTGCGCGTCCAGCACCACGACCTGCCGGTCACGGAACCTCAACTGCCGCAGCACGTACGTCTTCTCCAGCGCCGACTTGCCGTTGCCGGACTCACCCAGCACCAGCCAGTGCGGGGCCGGCAGCTGCTGCCCGTACAGCTGGAAGGGGTCGTAGACGTAGCCCTTGCCGCTGTACACCTCGCGTCCGATGATCACGCCCGAGTCGCCCAGCCCCGGCGCGGCGGTCGGCAGGTAGACCGCCTGCGCCTGGCCGGTGGAGGTGCGTACCGGCAGCCGGGTGGTCTCCACCTTGCCGAACATCAGGCTGGTGAACGCGTCGGTGAGGTTGCCGAGCGCCATGGGCGGCCTCCTGGTGTCAGCTAGGGGTGGACGAGCGCAGTGGGTGGACGAGCGCCGGCCCGGGCGGGGACCGGCGCGACGGTCAGCGGCGGATGCCGGTGGCGAACGGCAGGGTGTTGACGAAGGCCCGGTGGTGCTCGCGGTCGCACCACTCCAGCTTGAGGTAGCTCTTGCCGGCCGAGGCGCGGATGGTCCGCTTGTCGCGGGCCAGCGCGTCGGGGTTGCGCGAGGAGACCGTGATGTAGCCGACCAGGTTCACCCCGGCCGCGCCGGAGGCCAGGTCGTCACCGCGCTGGTCCACCCGGCCGGTGTGGGCCAGGTCGCGCGGGTCGACCGTGCGGTTCATCTTGGCCGCTCGGCTGGCCTCCGCCTCGTCGTTGGTCTTCTCGGTCAGCATCCGCTCGATCGCGACGTCGGTGGGCTCCAGGTCCATCGTCACCGCGACCGTCCGGATCACGTCCGGGGTGTGCACCAGCAGCGGAGCCAGGAAGTTGACGCCCACCGGGGTGAGCGGCCACTCCTTGATCCACGCGGTGGCGTGGCACCACGGCTCCCGGGTCGCCGACTCCCGGGTCTTCGCCGTCAGGTACTGCGGGTGGGTCGCGTCCAGCTCGGCCGGCCAGGCGTTGCGCCGGGACATCGCCTGGATGTGGTCGATCGGGTGGTCCGGGTCGTACATCGAGTGCAGCAGCGAGGACAGCCGGGCCTGGCCCAGCGGCTGGCGCACCCGGATGTCCGCCTCGGCCAGCCGGGCGCAGATGTCGGTCAGCTCGCGGGCCATCACGGCCGCCAGCCCGTCGTCGTCCCGGGCCCGCCCGCCGGTCGCACGGTTGTCATAGGCGCTGCGGCCCATCGCGTGCGCCTCGGCGGCCAGGTCACGGGTGTAGTGCATGCAGGCCACCAGGTACGCCCGGTGCTGCTCCGAGGAGGTCGACACCATCGACTGCAGCTGGTCGTACGAGTCCTGGAGCCAGCGCGGCGCGTCGTGGTCGCCGCGGCGCTCGACGTCCTTGGCATGGGCGTCCGGGTCGGCCGGCAGGGTGCGGGCCAGGATCTGCAACCGGGTCACGAAGCCGTCCCCGTTGGCGACGTGCTTCAGCAGCGTGCCGAAGCGGTCGACCAGCGCCTCCTGGTCCTCCGAGTCGCGCAGCCCGACACCCGGGCCCTCGATCTCGATCGCGGCCGTCACCGTCCGCCGCTCCAGGTGCATCAGCACCCCGACCTCGTCCGGCCCGAACGGCGCGGTCAGCCAGCGCAGCCGCCCCACCCCGGGGGGCGGGCCGATCTCCACCTCGCGGCCGTCCATCCGGGTGCCCGCGTCCATCGCGTCCGAACGCCACACCCCGCGCCCGCTGCGGACCGTCCGGCGGTAGGTGCGGTTGATCTCCACCCACCGGTAGAACGTCCGCTTGCGGTACGGCACGTAGACCGCCGCGATGGCCAGCAGCGGCAGACCGAGCAGGCCGGCGATCCGCAACGGCAGGACCGGCATCAGCAGACCCCAGAGCATCCCGAGGAACGCCCCGAAGATGATCAGTATGATCTCGCCGGACTCCCGGTTCCGGCCGATCACCGCGTTCGGGCGGGCCTTGCCGATCAGGTAGGTACGGCGCTGGTGCACGTACGGCTGGGCGTACTGGGCCCCGTACTGGCCGAGCGGTTCGCTGCTCACTTACCCGTCACCCTCCCTTCGCTGGATTGCTGTCGCGGTTCGGAACCGAGGCCTGCGGCGGCGGCCCGGCCTGCGGCGGCGGAGCCGGCGTCCGGCCGGCGTGCGCGGCGATGCCGGGCGCGACCGAGCCGCCGCCCGCACCCCCGCCGCCGCCGGCCTGCGGACCGCGGTCGCCGTGGGTGGTGATGCCCTGCTTCATCAGGTTCGCGGTCCCGTTGATCATCGCCGAGCCGGCCTGCACCGCGCTGGCCCGGGCCCCGCGCATGTTCAGCATCTCGTCGCCGAAGGTCGGGACGAAGCGGTACACCGCGGCGCTCGCGAAGATCGACAGGAACAGGATCGCCAGCCCGGACAGCACCCGGGCGAAGTCGTCGTTGGCCCCGGCACCGGTCGCCACCGCGCCCGCCAGCCCCAGGATGATCACGATGATCGGCTTCGCCAGGTCCACCGCCAGCATCATCCCGGCCCACCGGCGCACGTGCTTCCACAACTGCCGGTCCACCAGCCCCGCGTACACCGCCGTCCCCAGCAGCGCCCCCACGTACAGCATCGCCGCCCGGATCACCAGCTCGATCCAGAGCACCGCCGCCGCCAGCACCGCGACCAGCGACACGAGCACCAGGATCAGCGGGCCGCCGCCGACGTTCCCCTTCTCCAGGGTGTCGGCGAACCCGCCCAGGTACGTCCCGGTGTCCGACTTCGTCCCGACCGCGATCGCCTTCGTCAGACCGTCCGTCACGCTCACCACGGTGAACAGGATCAACGGCGTGAACGCGGAGGCCACCACCGTCAGCCACAGGAAGCCGACCGCCTCCGAGATCGCCGTCGTCAACGGCACCCCACGCACCGCCCGCTTGGTCACCGCGAGCAGCCAGAGCACCAGCGTGATCACCGTCGACACGGCGAACACCACGGCGTACTGCTGCAGGAACGACTGGTTGGTGAAGTCCACCGACGTCGTCCCGTCGATCGCCCCCGACAGGTTCCGCACCACCCACGCCGCCGCCTGGGCACAGCCCTTGGCCAGCGACCCGAGCGGGTCGGTGACGTTGCTGACGCCGCCGGGGATGACGACGGCTCCGTTGGGAGCGCATCCGGCATCGCTGCCCGGGATCGGAAGATCGACCTTCTGGCAGGTGGGAGTGGCGGACGGCGTCGGCGTCGGCTCCGCGAACACCCGCTGGGCCGCCAGCATCGCCGCCACCTGCAAGGTGGCGAAGACACCGGCCAGTGTGCCCGCACGGCGTGCGGTCGTACGGCGATCGGTCTGGTCAACGGGCATAGCGGAACCCCCCGAACTGCTGGACGGCGCCGGTGATCTCCTCGGCGGTGGCGGCCTGCTGGTCTCCGGGCATCGGCGCGGGGCCCTGCCTGCTGGTGTAGTCGGTGAGCTTCCAGTCGCTCCCCGTCCAGTGGAGCGAGAGCGTGAGGGTGAACCAGTTGGCGGTCACCGGTTGGACGGAGCGTTCGCCGGCGAGGCCGGTGAGGCCGGTGCACCACACCTCGACCTTGGTGTCCGCGTCGGTGTAGCCCGTCGACTTGGTACCGACCGGGACGGTGCGACTGACGAAGGTGAGGCCCTTGGGCGCGCGGCCCTGGGCGTCGAGGCCGTAGCGGGCGGCGGTGTCGCCGCCGAAGCCCTGGTCCAGGCGGCTCTGCAGGGCACCGACCGAGCCCGGGTCGGCGATGGTGGCGACGATGGTGTGGCGGCTGTCGGTGCGGAACATGTCCGGGGAGCCGATCGCCACCGCGTAGTTGGCGGCGGCGGACTGGGCGCCCTGGTCGCTGTGCGGGTAGCCGGAGGCGATGCCGTTGACGGTGGTGCCGACGGGCTGGTCGCCGCTGGGGGCCGGGCCGGCGCCGGAGGAGGCGCTGGGGGCCGCGCGGTCGGCGGAGCTGCCGCCGGGGCCGGGGCCGGGCTTGCCGCGGTTGGCGATGGAGATGGCCACGACGAGCAGGGTGACCACGACGAGGACGGTCAGCAGGGTGCGCAGCGGCCGTGACTGACGGGCGGTCGGCAGTGCGGAGGGCTGTTCGTCGACCGGCAGCCGCGTACGGGTGTGCGGCTGGTCGTCGGACAACGGCACGGCGGCCCTCCTGGTGCGGGGAGCCGGGGCGGCTCCGGGGGCCCTCCGTCCGGGGGCGGGCGCGGACGGGGGGTGGGAACGGGGGTGGACTACTGGCGGGTCGGCCCACTGGGGAGGTCCGGGCGGGAACCTGCCCTCAGGCGGGCCGGATCACTGCTGTCTGATCGTCAGATAGCCATGCCGTAGACAATGGTGAACAGAGTGCCGAGTGATCCGATGATGAACACGCCGGTCAGCCCGGCGATGATCAGCCCCTTGCCCTGTTCGGCGCCGAAGCTGTCGCGCATCGCGGTCGCACCGATCCGCTGTTTGGCCGCACCCCAGACGGCGATGCCGAGGCAGACGAGGATGGCGACGGCCATGATGACCTCGACCATCACCCGGGCCTCCGACCCGAGGCTCGCGAACGGGCCCCAGTCCGGGGCGATCCCGCCGATGATGGTGTCGATATTCGGCTTCTTGGGGGGGTCCTCGGCCAGGTGGCCGACCGCATAGGTGTGCACGCTGCTCAGGTTCATTTCCATCTCACCGCCCGATCAGGCAAATTCAAGGGCCCGGACCCCGCCCGCGCGAAGGGTCGGTGCCTATTCTTGGCCAGATCTGATGTCGACTTGGCTACTTCTCGCGGATTGGTCGTGAGGCATCGGACACGTACGCGAGGATGTCCACCGTACGAAGGATAGCGCTCACTCTTTGTATCTCTGATGATTGCGGTGAGCAACGCCTTCCGGGACACTTCGACTGACGATTCGTCGGGATGGTGCTGATGGTACTCCGGAAGGGCGGTACGGCCGCCGCTGCTGCGGGAGTTGTCGCGATCGGGTTCCTCGGTCTGGTGACGATGGGGACGTATGCGGCGAGTGGGACGCCGCAGCTGACGGCGAATCGTTCCGCCCTCTCTCCGGGGACCGTCCCGGCGGCCTACCAGGACGCGATCCAGAAGTGGGGCTCGCTCTGCCCGGAGATCTCCCCGCCGATGCTCGCGGCGCAGCTGTACCAGGAAAGCGGTTTCGATCCCAAGGCCCAATCCGGGGTCGGGGCGCAGGGAATGGCGCAGTTCATGCCGGACACCTGGCCGGTGTACGCCACCGACGGTGACGGGGACGGCAAGAAGGACGTCTGGAACCCGTACGACGCGATCGCCACGGCGGCGGTGTACGACTGCGCGCTCGCCAAGGACGTGGCCGGTGTGCCGGGCGACCCCCAGGCCAACATGCTGGCCGCCTACAACGCGGGACCGTACGCGGTGACGAAGAACCGGGGCATCCCGCCGTACAAGGAGACCCAGGGGTACGTCCGGAACATCCAGGCGATGGCCCGCAGTTTCGCCGCGCCGACCGCGCCGGTGGAGGTGTCCGCGCAGTCGGCCGCCGCGATCTACTTCGCGCAGACCAAGCTGGGCACGCCGTACCTGTGGGGCGGTGAGGGGCTGGCCTCGCAGAACGGGCAGTTCGACTGCTCCGGGCTCACCCGTGCCGCGTTCGAGACGGTGGGGATCGAGCTCCCCCGGGTGGCCAACGACCAGTGGTACGCCGGTCCGCACCCCTCGCGCGACCAGCTGCGGCCGGGGGACCTGGTGTTCTTCGCGACGGACCTGAGCGACCCGCGGAGCATCCACCACGTGGGGATCTACGTCGGCGGCGGCTACATGCTCAATGCGCCGCACACCGGGGCGGTGATCCGCTACGACAAGATCGACACCAGGGAGTACATCGGGGCGACCCGGGTCACCTCGGACGGCGCCCAGGCGCTGCCGACCCGCGGCAACAACGGCAACGGCGCGGTCAACGCCCCGAGCCGCCCGGGCACGACGGCGCCGACCACCCCGGCCGCCCCCGCCCAGCCGGCGGCCGCCGCCCCGCCCGCCCCGACGGCCGCGGGACGGGCCGACGCATCCGCCGGAACCGGCAGGACCGGCTGAGTCGTCCGTCCCATCTGTGTGCGGGCTGTGGACGCTGAGTCAAGTTTCCATAACCGCGCGTTTCCGTGGAACGCTGTGTCCCGGCGATGACGTTGGGTCCGGTGGCCCCTCGTCAGCTTCGCGCGCCGGGCGGGCCCGGCGGGATCGAACAGGTGCAGCGGACCAGAAGGAGGTGCGGCGTGTCGACGCCGCTTGCCGACACGACCAACCCCGACCTCGGTCTGCTCTACGCCGTCAACGGCCTGGCCAAGCGCTCCCCGCAGTGGCTGGACCACGCGGTCTCGTGGATCGGCGAGTACGGCATCCTGATCGGCCTGGCACTGCTCGGGCTGGTCGGCTGGCTGCAGGCCAGACGCCGCCCGGACGCGCCGGTGGCGATCGCCGGGCTGCTCTGGGTGCCGCTCTCGGTGGCCGTCGCCGAACTGGCCAACCTGCCGATCGCCGCGATCGTGGACCGGCCGCGGCCCTTCGTCGACCACCCGGGGCTGCTGGTGCTGGTGGACGGCAAGGCCGGCACCCACTCCTTCGTCAGCGACCACTCGACCATGACGATGGCCGTGGCGGTGTCGCTGTTCCTGGTGAACCGGAAGCTGGGCTGGATCGCCGGGGGCCTGGCCCTGCTGCAGGGCTTCTGCCGGATGTTCATGGGCGTCCACTACCCGACCGACGTGATCGGCGGCTTCGCGCTGGCCGTCGCCGTGGTACTGCTGCTGGCGCCGATCGCGATGGCGGTGCTGGTCCCGCTCTGCCACGCGCTGGGCCGGACGGCGGTGGCCCCGCTGATCCGGGCGCCGGAGCGCGGCGCCGCCGGCCGCGGCAGCGCCCAGGGCGGCCGTCGCCGCGGGCGGGGAGCGGTGCGCCGGGAGGAGCAGCCGCCGGAGTCCGACCTCGCGGCCTGACCGGGCCGGGGCCCGGGTCGGCGCCCGGCCGGACCGGACGGTCTAGTCGGAGGCCTCGGCCCCGTGCTCGGCGAGGTGGCCGACCCCCTCGCGGCGGGCCAGGTCCCGGGAGCGGCGGGCGGCGGAGTACCAGCCGCAGCTGCAGGTGGCGAAGGCGAAGGAGCCGCGTTCGCTGACCGCGACACGGTGCTCGGGCATCGGGGTGGTGCCGGGGGCGGCCGGCAGCTCACTGTGCACGGGGTTCACGGTAACGCGCCGGGCGGCCCCCGCGCGACACCCGTCGGTTCCACCCGGACCCGTAACCCTTCGCGACCCAACTCGTTTGCCCGGAAAGAGCTCTGCCCTCCCGGTGCCCCACCCGGTGCCGCAGTCGGGCGGGCAGTCGGGCCCGAGGGGGTTGTCGCGAGGATGAAGATGACCGACCAGCAGCGGACCGGTCGGCCGGCGCGCCGTCCGGGGCCGCGCCTGCGCTCGGCGGCCGCTGCCGCCGTGCTCGCCGCGGCGCTGGCCGCGGGGGCCGCCGGGTGCTCCGGCCATTCCGGCGGCGGCTCCTCCGACCAGCAGTCGAACGCCCCGGACCAGCTGGCCGGCGACCCGCTGACGGCGGTGCGCAACGCCGCCGACATCACGGGCCGCACCGGTTCCGCGCACGTCGCCACCGAGCTGGTCACGGAGTCCGCCGACAAGAAGGCCTCCTTCTCCGGGACCGGCGGCTACGACTACGTGAAGCGGATCGGCCGGCTGGAGGTCCAGGTACCGCCCGGCGCGGCGACCACCGGGAAGATCGTCGAGGTGGTCCTGCCGGGCACCGTCTACCTGCAGAACAGCGGCGCCAAGGTGCCCGAGGGCAAGTGGGTGAAGCTGGACGTGCGCCAGCTGCCGGACGGCAACCTGGTCAGCAGCGGCGCCACCGACCCGGCCTCGGCGGCGGGGGCGCTGCGCGGGGTGCAGAAGGCCGACCTGGTCGGCACCGAGACGCTGGACGGCGCCCCGCTGCACCACTACCGCGGCACCCTGGACCTGGCCAAGGCGGCCGACGCCACCGGCGGCCGGGGCGGGGACGGCCTGCGGATGGGCGGGCAGACCTTCACCGTCAAGGAGGTCCCCTACGACGCCTGGCTGGACGACCAGGGACGGCTGCACAAGGTGGTGGAGGTGTTCACCTTCGCCGGGGTCGCCGGGTCGAAGGAGGCCAAGGACCAGGTGAAGGTCACCTCGACCACCTCGCTGTCGGACTTCGGCAAGCCGGTCGAGGCGGCCGAGCCGCCCGCCTCGGACATCTACCAGATGAAGCCGACGGAGAGCCCGAAGTAGTCCGCCGGGGCAGCGCTCCGGCGCCGGGGCTGAACGGGGCGCCGCCGGAGCGGGTGGCCGTCCGGGGAGCGACGGCCACCCGTTTCGGCGGCGCCGAGATGGCCCGTCCGTGCCATGTGGACGGGCCCCGGAGTGCCTAGGCTGGACATCGGGTGGCTGCCGCCCGGGCTGGCGAGGCACTGAAGGGGTGGTGCAGGTGGTGTCGTCCACGGGCGGCCGCAACGGCGGCCACGACGACGCGGCCCTCGACGAGATCGAGCTGGCCGGCGAGCTGATGATCGCCGCGACGGCCAGCTCCGGTGACCGGCTGCCGACCGAACGGATCGACGAGGTGCTGCTGGACCGGGTGGCCCCGGCCCGGGCCGAGCAGGAGGGCGAGGGCTGACGGGCGAGGGCTGACGGGCGGCGGCCGACGGACGCCCCGGGCCGCCGGGGGTGCGTCAGCTGCGCAGCAGCCGGCCGATCGCGGCCGAGGCCTCCGCCACCTTGGCGTCCAGCTCGACGCCGCCCTGTTCGGCGGCCGCGGCGACGCAGTGCCGCAGGTGCTCCTCCAGCAGGGAGAGCGCGAAGGACTGCAGGGCCTTGGTGCTGGCCGAGACCTGGGTGAGCACGTCGATGCAGTAGACGTCCTCGTCCACCATCCGCTGGAGGCCGCGGATCTGGCCCTCGATCCGGCGCAGCCGCTTGAGGTGGGCGTCCTTCTGCGCGCTGTAGCCGTGCGGGCCGTGCCCGCCGTGGCCCGCGGGGGCGGGGGCGCCGGCCTGCGGCTCGGTCCCGGGCCCGGGGTCCGGCTCGGTGCGCGCTTGCGTCGTGGTCATCGGCCCGCCTTCGTCTGAGTGCCTGGTGGCTGCGTCGGCCACCAGTGTCCAACACCGGGGCCCCGCGTGGTGTTCCGACGGCGCACCCGGCATGTGCCGAACGGCCTGGTGGGGGGTCGTGGCGGGGTTCACCCGTCTGAGCGGCGCCCCCGGCTTCCGCACGCGGGACGGGGCAAACGCGTCGAGGTTCCGTCAGACTGAGTCCTTGCGCCGCACCTGGCGGTGCGGTCCGGGGCAGCCGGTGCGACAGCCGAACGGAAGGGGAGGATCCGCCTCCTCGGTCACCACCCCGTTTGCGCGATCGCGCTTGGTTGCACCTAGCATCGTTCAGTCCGTACCCCGCACATCGGAGAATTCCGTGCGTTTTAGCCTGACCCCGAAGGAGACGAGTTTCTACGACATGTTCGCCGCCGCCGCGGAGAACCTCGTCGTCGGATCGAAGCTCCTGCTGGAACTGCTGGGATCAGACGTGTCGGCCCGCGCGGAGATCGTCGAGCGCATGCGCGCCGCCGAGCACGCCGGGGACGACACCACCCATGCCGTCTTCCACCAGCTGAACTCCTCCTTCATCACGCCCTTCGACCGCGAGGACATCTACAGCCTCGCCTCGTCGCTGGACGACATCATGGACTTCATGGAGGAGGCCGTAGACCTGGTCGTCCTCTACGACATCCAGACCCTGCCGAAGGGCATCGAGCAGCAGATCGAGGTGCTGGCCCGCGCCGCGGAGCTCACCGCCGAGGCGATGCCGAACCTGCGCAGCATGTCGAACCTGACCGAGTACTGGATCGAGGTCAACCGGCTGGAGAACCAGGCCGACCAGATCCACCGCAAGCTGCTCGCCCACCTGTTCTCCGGTCAGTACGACGCCATCGAGGTCCTCAAGCTCAAGCAGGTCGTGGACGTCCTTGAGGAGGCGGCGGACGCGTTCGAGCACGTCGCCAACACGGTGGAGACCATCGCCGTCAAGGAGTCCTGACCCTCGTGGACATGGCTGCACTCATCGCCGTCATCGGCGTTGCGTTCTTCTTCACGTACACCAACGGCTTCCACGACTCGGCGAACGCGATCGCCACGTCGGTCTCCACCCGGGCGCTGACCCCGAAGGCCGCGCTCGCGATGGCCGCCGTGATGAACCTGGCCGGTGCCTTCCTGGGCAGCGGGGTGGCGCACACCGTCTCGAAGGGGATCATCGAGACCCCCACCGGCAACCAGGGGATGGCGATCCTCTTCGCCGCCCTGGTCGGCGCGATCGCCTGGAACCTGGTCACCTGGTACTTCGGCCTGCCGTCCTCCTCCTCGCACGCGCTGTTCGGCGGCATGGTGGGCGCGGCCCTGGCCGGCGGCGTCGACGTGATCTGGAGCGGGGTCCTCGACAAGATCGTCATCCCGATGATCGTCTCGCCGGTGGTCGGCCTGATCGGCGGCTTCATCGTGATGCTGGCGATCCTGTGGATCTTCCGCCGGGCCAACCCGCACAAGGCCAAGCGCAACTTCCGGGTCGCCCAGACCGCCTCGGCCGCCGCGATGGCGCTGGCCCACGGTCTGCAGGACGCCCAGAAGACCATGGGCATCGTGGTCATGGCGCTCACCATCTCCGGCCACCAGACCACCGGCGACATCCCGGTCTGGGTGAAGATCTCCTGCGCGACCATGCTCTCGCTGGGCACCTACGCGGGCGGCTGGCGGATCATGCGCACTCTCGGCCGCAAGATCATCGAGCTGGACCCGCCGCAGGGCTTCGCGGCCGAGGCCACCTCCTCGGTGATCATGTACATCACGTCGTTCGTCTTCAAGGCGCCGATCTCCACCACCCACGTGATCACCGCAGCGATCATGGGCGTGGGGGCCACCAAGCGGATCCGCGCGGTGCGCTGGGGCGTCGCCAAGAACATCGTGCTCGGCTGGTTCATCACGATGCCGGCGGCCGCCATCGTCGCAGCGCTGATGTACTGGTTCGTCCACCTGTTCTGGGGCTGATCCCCGGCCCGGAACCGGCCTGATCCGCCCCGAGCCGAAGGGCCGGGTCCCAGCGCCCCGGCGGCGAGCGGGCGAGCCCCCGCCCCGGCGGCGAGCGGGCGAGCAAGAGACAGGGCCCGCCCCCACATCTCGGGGGCGGGCCCTTCTTCATGCCCCGCGGCGGCACCGCCATGCAGCACCGCGGGACAGCTGGGGTCCGGCTCAGCCGAAGCGGCCGGAGATGTAGTCCTCGGTCGCCTGCACGGACGGGTTGGAGAAGATCCGCTGGGTGTCGTCCAGCTCGATCAGCTTGCCCGGCTGGCCGACGCCGGCCAGGTTGAAGAAGGCGGTGCGGTCGCTGACGCGGGCCGCCTGCTGCATGTTGTGGGTCACGATGACGATGGTGAACTGCGACTTCAGCTCACCGATCAGGTCCTCGATGGCGAGGGTGGAGATCGGGTCGAGCGCGGAGCAGGGCTCGTCCATCAGCAGGACCTGCGGCTCGACCGCGATCGCGCGGGCGATGCACAGGCGCTGCTGCTGACCGCCGGAGAGGCCGGCGCCCGGCTTGTTCAGCCGGTTGTGGACCTCCTTCCAGAGGTTGGCGCCCTTCAGCGAGCGCTCCACCACCTCGTCCAGGACGGCCTTCTTCTTCACACCGGCGAGCTTGAGCCCGGCGACCACGTTGTCGTAGATCGACATGGTCGGGAACGGGTTCGGGCGCTGGAAGACCATGCCGATGGAACGGCGGACGGCGACCGGGTCGACGTTGGAGGCGTACAGGTTCTCGTCGTCCAGGAGGACCTTGCCCTCGACCCGGGCGCCGGGGATCACCTCGTGCATCCGGTTGAGGGTGCGCAGGAAGGTGGACTTCCCGCAGCCGGAGGGGCCGATGAAGGCGGTCACCGAGCGGGGCTCGATGCTCATCGAGATGTCCTCGATGGCCTTGGTGGTGCCGTAGTAGGCCGACAGTCCGCTGACGTCGATGCGCTTGGCCATGATCGTTGCTTCTCTCGTCTGTCTTCGTACGTCAGTCGGTCGCTCAGTGTCCGGCCTTGGGCGAGCGCCAGCGTGCGATGCCCCGGGCGATGAGGTTGAGCCCCATCACGAAGGCGATCAGCACCAGCGCGGCGCCCCAGGCGCGGGCGTAGCCGAAGTCGTTGTTGACCACCGAGTACTGCTGCCAGATGTACATCGGCAGGGACTGCTGCGGTCCGTCGAACGGGTTGCTGTTGATGTAGTCGGCGCCGAACACCAGCATCATCACCGGGGCGGTCTCGCCCGTGATGCGGGCGACCGCGAGCATCACACCGGTGGTGATGCCGCCGATCGCGGTGGGGAGGACGATCCGCAGGATGGTCTTCCACTTCGGCACGCCGAGGGCGTACGAGGCCTCGCGCAGCTCGTTCGGGACGAGCTTGAGCATCTCCTCGGTGGAGCGGACCACGACCGGGATCATCAGGATGGCCAGCGCGAGGCTGCCCGAGAAGCCGGAGTAGCCGAAGCCCAGGGCGAGGTTCCACAGCGAAAGGACGAACAGACCGGCGACGATCGACGGGACGCCCGTCATGACGTCGACGAAGAAGGTGACCGTCTTGGCGAGCCGGCCGCGGCCGTACTCCACCAGGTAGACGGCGGTCAGCAGACCGAGCGGGGCGGCCATCAGGGTGGCCAGGCCGACCTGCTGGAGGGTGCCGAGCAGTGCGTGGTAGATGCCGCCGCCGGGGCCGGACTGGATCACGCCCTTCATCGAGTGGCTCAGGAAGTTCCCGTTCACCACGCCGATGCCCTGCTGAATGGTGTAGACGGTCAGCGAGACCAGGGGGACGACGGCCAGGATGAAGGCGACCCAGACCACCGAGGTGGCGAGCCGGTCCTTGGCCTGGCGGCGGCCCTCGACCTGGGCCGAGATCAGGTAGCTGCCGAGCAGGAACAGCAGGGCGGAGATCAGGCCCCACTGGAGGTGGCTCTGCAGCCCGCCGGCGGCGCCGATCCCGCAGCCGACCGCGATCGCGCCGACGGCGACGACGGGCGGGGTCCACTTGGGCAGCCGGTTGGCGGTCAGCTTCGGGCCGACCTGCGGCCGGGCGTCCTCGGGGACGGTAGTGGCGGTGGTCATGCGTTGGCCCCCGAGTACTCCTTGCGGCGGGCGATGATCAGTCGCGCGGCACCGTTCACCAGCAGGGTGATCACGAACAGGACGAGACCGGAGGCCATCAGCGCGTCGCGGCCGTTGTTGCCGGCCTCGGCGAACTTCAGCGCGATGTTCTGCGCGAAGGTGCCGCCGCCCGCGTCGAGGATGTGGAGCGACAGGATGCTGTTGGCGGAGAGCACCACCGCGACCGCGATGGTCTCGCCGAGCGCCCGGCCGAGGCCGAGCATGGAGGCCGAGATGATGCCGGGGCGGCCGAAGGGCAGCACCGCGGTGCGGATCATCTCCCAGCGGGTCGCGCCGAGCGCGAGCGCCGCCTCCTCGTGCATCCGCGGCACCTGGCGGAACACCTCGCGGGAGACCGCGGTGATGATCGGCAGGACCATGATCGCCAGCAGGATGCCGACGGTGAACAGGTTGCGCGGGGTACCGGTCTTGGTCTGGTCGAAGATGTACGTCCAGCCCAGGTACTGGTTGAGCCAGCTGGTCAGCCCGTCCATGTGCGGGACCAGGAACAGCGCGCCCCAGAGGCCGTAGACGATGCTGGGGACGGCGGCGAGCAGGTCGACCAGGTAGGCGAACGGCTGGGCGATCCGCCGCGGCGCGTAGTGCGAGATGAACAGCGCGATCCCGATGGCCACCGGGACGGCGATCACCATCGCGATGACGGCGCTGACGACGGTGCCGAAGGCCAGGACGGCGATGCCGAAGACCGGCTTCGGGGCGTCCGGCGTCCACTCGAAGGTGGTGAGGAAGTTGCCGTCGTTGTTGCTGAGGGCCTGGCCCGAGCGCCAGGCCAGGAAGCCGGCGATCGCGGCCATGATGACCAGCAGCAGGATGCCCGCGCCGCGGGCGAGGTTCATGAAGATCTTGTCGCCGACGCGGCTGTCGCGCTGTCGGCGATCCCTGCCTCGCGGGGCGGCAGGGGAGGATGAAGTCATTGGTCTACTCCGGTCTGGTGGTGCCGCCCCGGTAGGGGGTCGGCACCATGGCGGCGGTGCCCCGGACGTTGGTGCTGGGTTGGTGCGTTCCGGCGGGACGGCCCCGGCCCCCCTCGCTCACGGGGCCGTCCCACCGGTGGTCCGGTCGGGTCAGGCGAGGGTGCCGACGGCGGCCTTGACCTTGTCGCCGATCGCGGCCGGCATCGGGACGTAGCCCTTGTCGGCGATCGACTTCTGGGCGGCGTCGCTGATGGTGTAGGTCAGGAAGGACTTCAGGGTGTCCAGCGTCTCGGCCTTGTTGCCCTTGTCGCAGGCGATCTCGTAGGTCACCAGGACGATCGGGTAGGCGTTGTCGGCCTTGGTGCCGTAGTCCAGGGAGAGGGCGAGGTCGCCGTCGGTGCCCGTGACGGTGGAGGAGGCGATGGTGAGCGCGGCGTTGGCGGCGGTCGCCTCGACGGGCTTGGCGGCACCGGTGGCGATCTGGGCGCTCTTCAGGTTGTTGGTCTGGGCGTAGGACAGCTCGGCGTAGCCGATCGAGTTCTTGACCTGCTTGATCTGGGCCGAGACGCCGGCGCTGCCGTTCGCGGACTGGCCGCCCTTGCCCTTCCACGCCTTGCTCGGCTCGGCGCTCCAGGCGCCGCCACCGGTCTTGGCGAAGTACGAGGTCAGGTTGAAGGTGGTGCCGGAGTCGTCCGAGCGGTGGAAGCTCTGGATCTCGGCGTCCGGCAGCTTCGCGCCGGGGTTCAGGGCGACGATGGCCGGGTCGTTCCACTTGGTGATCTGCGAGTCGAAGATCTTGGCGGCGGTCGGGCCGTCCAGGACCAGGTTGTCGATGCCCTCGACGTTGTAGACCAGCGAGACCAGACCGGCCACCATCGGCAGGTCGATCGCCTTGCCGCCGGTGCAGACGGCCTTGGAGGCGTCGACGTCGGCGGGCTTGAGGGCGAAGTCGGTGCCGGCGAAGGCGACCTTGCCCTGGGTGAACTGCTGGACGCCGGCACCGGAGCCGCCGCCGCTGTAGTTGACCGTGGTGCCGGAGCAGGCGGAGCCGAAGTTGGTCTTCCACACGTCGATGGCGGGGGCCTGCGCGGTCGAACCGGCGCCCAGGAGCGTGCCGGCCTTGCCACAGTTGATCGCGGCACCGGCCGCGGAGGAGCCGCTGGAACCGCCGGACGCCGTGGTGGAGTTGTTGTTGTCCGACCCGCAGGCAGCGAGCGACAGCGAGCTGACGAGCGCCATGGCACCGATGGCGAGGGCCTTGGAGCGGCCGTTCCGCTGGAGCTTCACAGGGGTGTCCCTTTCTGTGGCATTGCCCGCTGCGCGGGCCGTACGAGTACGGCTGAGCATGGGTTTTGCTGTGGTCCGGGGCCCGTGCGGCCCGCCGGTAGTCCCGAAGTTAGGCCGGGTAAGTGACACGACAGCCGGTCGCAAGTGAACGGGAAGTGAACCTCGAACGGATGACAGGAAACTACGTCACGTAGTAACGGTTGCGTCACGGCATGGGCGCGGGAAGATCACTTCCGCCGTTCCTCCACCCGCCGCGCCCCGCTCGTCCGTACGGGCTTGGCACCCAGCATCACCAGCAGCGCGTCGATCAGCAACCGGTCGCGGTCATGGGTCAGCCGCGCCCGGGCCTTGCCCGCGGGCAGCCACTCCAGGCGGTCCACCTCGCGGTTCGGCCGGAACCCCCCGGCGGTCGGCACCGCGGCCCAGTACCGGACCTCCTTCGGACGGCCCTGCGCCAGGTAGTGCTGGGTGGGCAGCTCGGGGCCGAGCAGGCAGTGGAAGCCGGTCTCCTCCCGGACCTCGCGCAGCGCCGCCTCGACCACCCCCTCGCCCGGGTCGAGCTTGCCCTTGGGCAGGCTCCAGTCGTCGTACTTCGGGCGGTGGATCACCGCGATCCGCGGCCGCCCCAGCCGACCGCTGGGCTTCGGCCGGCCGGGCAGCCAGAGCACCCCGCCCGCCGCCAGGACCACCGGGAAGCGGCCCGCCCGGGCCGTCACCCGCTCCGCCGTCGGGTCCGCTGCCCGCCCGGTGCTCAGGCGATCGTGCAATTCAAGCCGTCCGTGGTGCGGGGGAATGCCCCCAGCCCTCGGCAGGGGGGAGCTCCAGCCAACCGTCCGGGCCCGGCGGGAGCTCGGGCCACCGGCGGCCGAAGGCGTACCGCGCCGCCTCGACCTCCAGTCGTTGATCAGCATGCACCACGCCCAGCACGTAGGCGGTCGCGGGGGTGATCCGCGGGGTGCGCGCCGCGGTCGCGGCGGTCACCGCGGCGTCCGCCGCCTCCTGGTGCCGGTCCAGCACCGCGTCCAGCTCGTCCAGCTCGGCGGACGACCGGCCGCACACCTCCAGCGCGTACCGGGCCCGCTTCACCAGGATCCGCAGCCGCGACCAGGGCGCGTCGTCGGCCGCCAGCGCGGTGTCCGCGTCCGCCGCGCCGCGCGCCGCCGGCACCGCGCCCAGCCGGCGCAGCCCGTCCCCGCCGTACGGCGTCGCGGCCCGGTGCAGCGGCAGCTGCTGGGCGCTCGCCGACAGCGCGGTGAACGCGGCCGCCGCCTGCGGCAGCAGTACCGCCGACGCCCGGCCGCCCGCCGCCTCCAGCAGCGGCGCCTCGCCGACCAGCAGGGTCATCCGGTCCGCCAGGGCGTGCAGCCGGGCCGAGCGGAGCTCCTGGAGCACCGTGGAGTGCGCCCTGGTCCGGGCCAGGGTCAGCTGCCGGTCCAGCAGTGCCCGCGCCTTGGGGGCGCCCGCGTGGCCGGCCAGCATGCCCGTCCCGTCCGGGTCCGTGCCGCTCAGCGAGTCCACCGCGCCCAGCAGCCGGGCCGAGCGGCGGACGTAACCGGGCTCCAGCGCCAACAGGTTGAGCAGCCAGCGCAGTTCGGTGCGCGACTCCTGCGCCCAGGCCTGCTCGAACACGGCCCCGAAGGTGTGCAGCAGCCCGCCGATCCGCCGCACGGCCCGCAGCAGGTCGGCGGTGCCGCTCGCCGGAACGGCCGCGGCCGAGCCCGGTCTGGCGCCGACCTCGCCCACCGCGAGCGGCAGGGCGCGCAGGAACGCGCCGGCCTGGGCGGTGAGTTGACGGGAAAGGATGTCCCCGGCGGTCGCTGTGGAGGCCGCCTGGGCCGTCATCGGCGCTTCGGTCATGGCGTGGTTGATCCCCGTTCCCCCGGGGCCCTTCCCCGGGGCTGGTGGCCGACCGCCGCAGCAGGTCCCCTCGGGGCCTCGGGGGCCCCGCCTGCTCCGGCGGCTCGCATCAGTGGACGCGTCAGCGCGAGGTGGCGGCCCGACGGCGCTGGCGCGAATCGATGAGCAGGTCCTGGACGTGCCGCAGCGGCTTGCCCTCGGTGTCCTGCGAGTGGCGTTCCCAGGCCCCGTCCGGCCCCAGGTGCCAGGACTCGGTCTCGTCCGAGACACCGAGGTCGATCAGCCCGGACAGCTCGGCGCGGTGCGCCGGGTCGGTGATCCGCATCAGCGCCTCGATCCGGCGGTCCAGGTTGCGGTGCATCATGTCGGCGCTGCCGATCCACACCTCGGGATCGCCGTTGTTGCCGAACACGAAGATCCGGGAGTGCTCCAGGAAGCGCCCCAGGATGCTGCGCACCCGGATGTTCTCGCTCAGCCCCGGCACCCCGGGCCGGATCGCGCAGATGCCGCGCACCCAGACGTCCACCGGCACCCCGGCCTGGGAGGCCCGGTAGAGCGCGTCGATCACGGTCTCGTCGACGATCGAGTTGACCTTGATCTTCACGTACGCGGGCCGGCCGGCCCGGTGGTGGGCGATCTCGTTGTGGATCCGGGAGACCAGCCCGTCGCGCAGGCCGCGCGGGGCGGTCAGCAGCCGGCGGTAGGACTCCCGGCGCGAGTAGCCGGACAGCCGGTTGAAGAGGTCCGAGAGGTCGGCGCCGACCTGCGGGTCGGAGGTGAGCAGACCGATGTCCTCGTACAGCCGGGCGGTCTTCGGGTGGTAGTTGCCGGTGCCGACGTGGGAGTAGCGGCGCAGGGTGTCGCCCTCCTCGCGGACCACCAGCGACAGCTTGCAGTGGGTCTTCAGGCCGACCAGGCCGTAGACCACGTGGCAGCCGGCCTCCTCCAGCTTGCGGGCCCACTTGATGTTGGCCTGCTCGTCGAAGCGCGCCTTGATCTCGACCAGCACCAGCACCTGCTTGCCGGACTCGGCCGCGTCGATCAGCGCGTCCACGATCGGCGAGTCGCCGGAGGTGCGGTACAGGGTCTGCTTGATCGCCAGCACGTCCGGGTCGGCCGCGGCCTGCTCCAGGAAGGCCTGCACCGAGGTGGAGAAGCTGTCGTACGGGTGGTGCAGCAGGACGTCGCGCTCGCGCATCGCGACGAAGATGTCCGGCTGGGAGGCGGACTCGACGTCGGTCAGTCCGCGGGCCGTACCGGCCACGAACTTCGGGTACTTGAGCTCCGGCCGGTCCAACTCGGCGATGCCGAACAGCCCGGTCAGGTCCAGCGGCCCGGGCAGCGGGAAGACCTCCGCCTCGGTGATGTTCAGCTCCCGCACCAGCAGGTCCAGGATGTAGGGGTCGATCGACTCCTCGACCTCCAGCCGGACCGGCGGGCCGAAGCGCCGCCGCATCAGCTCCTTCTCCAGGGCCTTGAGGATGTTCTCGGTGTCGTCCTCCTCCACCTCCAGGTCCTCGTTGCGGGTGACGCGGAAGGCGTGGTGGGCCAGCACCTCCATCCCCGGGAAGAGCTCCTCCAGGTGCGCGCCCATGACGTCCTCGAGCGGGACGTACCGCTGGGGCGAGGCCTCCAGGAAGCGGGCCAGCGACTGCGGCACCTTCACGCGCGCGAAGTGCTTGTGGCCGGACACCGGGTTGCGGACGACCACGGCCAGGTTGAGCGAGAGCCCCGATATGTAGGGGAAGGGGTGCGCCGGGTCGACCGCCAGCGGGGTCAGCACCGGGAAGATCTTCTGCCGGAACAGGGAGTGCAGCCGGGCCTGCTCCTTCTCCGCCAGCTCCGGCCAGCGGACCACCTCGATGCCCTCGGCGGCGAGGTCCGGCAGCACCTCCTGCTGGAAGGCGGCGGCATGGCGGGCCATCAGCTCGCGCGAGCGGGTCCAGATCAGGTCCAGCACCTCGCGCGGCTGGAGGCCGGAGGCACTGCGCTGGGCGACGCCGGTGGCGATCCGGCGCTTGAGGCCGGCGACCCGGACCATGAAGAACTCGTCCAGGTTGCTCGCGAAGATCGCCAGGAACTTCGCCCGCTCGAGGAGCGGGATCCCCGGGTCCTCGGCCAGCTCCAGGACGCGCTCGTTGAACGCGAGCCAGCTCCGCTCACGGTCCAGGAAGCGGCCCTGCGGCAGTGCTTCGAACTCCTGCTCGTCCGTGGCCGGCAGCTCCGGCGGGACGCCCAGCGCACTGGACATCCGCGCCGCGGGCGCCAGCGGGGCAGGGACGGGGCGGGGGATGCTCATGGGTTCCAGCTCCTCCAGCAGGACGACGTCCGAACACGAATGGCTCTGCGGGCCGTCGCCCTCGCCCCGGGTCGCCCCCGGGGACAGCGCCCACCCACCGGGCGCGGTCCGTACAGGACCGGCCGGGGAATGGCGGTCGACTCTGCACGAGCGAGACACTACGGACTTCATCCTGTGATCTTCGCGGCAGCAATTGAATCCACGGTAAACACCGCATGGCCAGGAGGAAAGCTGAGTCGGTCGGAGCAAGGGGGCGGCGGGGTCCCCCGCCGCCGCCCGCGACCGCTTCGTTACCGCCGGGCCGGCTGCGACGTGGGGTCGGTGGTGGGGCCGGCGGTGGGTCTAGTGGTCGGCGTCCCGGTCCGCCCGGTACCGGGCGCGGTACATGAGGTCCACCTCGTGGACGGTGAATCCCAGTCGCTCGTAGACCCGGACGGCGGCCGGGTTGTCGGCGTCGACGTAGAGGAGGACGGTCTCCAGTCCGCGCTCGCCGGAGGCTGAGCCGGTCAGGTGACGCAGGCCGGCGGCGGTCAGCGCGCGGCCGAGGCCGCTGCCCTGCTCGGCCGGGTCCACCCCGACGACGTACACCTCGCCGAGCTCCGGCTCGGTGGCGGCGGCCGGGTGCACCTTGGTCCAGTGGAAGCCGACGACCTTGCCGTCCCGGGTCGCGAGGAAGAAGCCCGCCGGGTCGAACCAGGGCTCGGCGATCCGCTCCGCCAGGTCCTGCTCCGTCCAGGAGCCCTGCTCCGGGTGATGGGCGAAGGCCAGGGCGTTCAGCCGCAGCCACTCGGCGTCGTCCTCGCCCGGACGGAAGGTACGGAGCTCGATGCCCTCGGGGACGGCCACGGCCTCGGTCTGCGGACCGGTGCGACGCATCTGCCGCAGCTCCCGGACCAGCTCGGCGCCGTACGCCCCGGCCAGGTGCCGGGCCGCCGGATGGCCGCCGTGCACCCAGAAGTCCACCGCGTCCCGGCCGGCCGCGTGGGCCTGCTCCAGGACGGCGTCCACCAGCGGACGGGCCAGGCCGCGACCGCGGGCGGCCGGGTCGACCACCAGCTCGGCAGCCGGGTTGGCGGCTGCGGTCTCCGGCACCTCCAGCTGGCCGTAGCCGACGACGGTCCCGCTCTCGTTCCGGAGGATGTGAGTGACACCCGGCCGGGGCGTCTCGGCGTTCCGCAGCCGGAGCCGGCCCTGCTCGGAGACGGCGGCGCGACCGTCGACGGCCTGGGCCTCCGCCAGAACACGCAGGGCGCCGTCGCACTGCTCGGGGCGGAGCACGTTGCTCGCAATGACCGCTGTCTGATCGTCCATGCCCTGACGATACGTCAACGGAAATGCGAAAAGCCCCTGATCCGAAGGGATCAGGGGCTTTTCTGAATGATTGTTCGGCGGCGTCCTACTCTCCCACAGGGTCCCCCCTGCAGTACCATCGGCGCTGTGAGGCTTAGCTTCCGGGTTC
>NZ_JBEOSP010000049.1:0-63620 GCF_040303105.1 Kitasatospora sp. NPDC096128
GGGGCCCCCCGCGCGGGGGGCGCCGCCCCCCCCCCCGCCCGCCGCCCGGGCCGGCCGCCGCCCCCCCCCCCCGCCGCCGCGAACTCCACCATGCCGTCGGCGAAGCCCACCCGGGCCCGCCAGCCGAGTTCCGCGCGCAGCCGCGAGGAGTCCGCGGTGATGTGCCGGACGTCCCCGAGCCGGTAGCGGCCGGTCACCACCGGCGTCGGCCCGCCGTGGGCATGGGCCAGCGCCCCGGCCATCTCCCCGACCGTCCGGACCTCGCCGCTGCCCACGTTGTACGCCCGGACGCTGCCCGGGGCGCGGTCGCCGACGGCGTCGAGCGCGGCGAGGTTGGCCGCCGCGACGTCCCGGACGTGGACGAAGTCCCGGCGCTGTCCGCCGTCCTCGAACACCAGCGGCGCCTCACCCCGGGCCAGCGCGGAGCGGAACAGCGAGGCCACGCCGGCGTACGGGGTGTCGCGGGGCATCCCCGGGCCGTACACGTTGTGGTAACGCAGTGTCAGGAGTCGGCCCCCGCAGGCGCGGGCCCAGGCGCCGGCCAGGTGCTCCTGGGCGAGTTTGGTGGCCGCGTACACGTTGCGCGGGTCGGCCGGCGCGTCCTCGGCGATCAGGCCGGGGCGCAGCTCGGCGCCGCACTCCGGGCACGGCGGTTCGAAGCGCCCGGCGTCGAGGGTGTCCGGGTGCCGCGGGCCGGGGGAGACGTCCCCGTGCTCCGGGCAGCGGTAGCGGCCCTCCCCGTAGACCACCATCGACCCGCCGAGGACCAGGCCGCGCACCCCGGCGCGGGCCATCGCGGCGATCAGGACGGCGGTGCCCAGGTTGTTGCAGCCCGCGTAGGCGGGGGCGTCGTCGAGGTCCAGGCCGAGGCCGACCATGGCCGCCTGGTGGCAGACCGCGTCCACGCCGGCCAGCGCCTCCTCGACCGCCGCCCGGTCCCGGACGTCCCCGTGCCGGAATTCGACGCCGTCCGGGAGCGCGGGCGCCGCGCCGGAGGGGTGGACGGCGGGCAGCAGCGCGTCCAGGACCAGGACCTCGTGGCCCGCGGCCACCAGGGCCCGTACGACCGTCGAACCGATGAACCCGGCGCCGCCGGTGACCAGAATCCTCATGACCGGCGACGCTACCGCCAGGCGGCGCGGCGGCCGCCGGTTCCGGTCGTCGTGTCACGCTTCGGTAAGACTCCGGGGTTCGACCCCCGTCGACGACGAGGTGTAGCGGTGGGTAGAGATGACATGTACGCTGCGTGTCGCCGAGTGAACAGTAATCGGGCCCGGCCGCTGCTCCGTGGGGGGAGTCGCGCCCAGGCCCGGTCGCCGGCCGGGGCCCGGCTGCACTCGTGGGGGAGTCGCGGCCGGGCCCGTAACCGGATGCCTCCGGTATGCCCGCCCGGTGCTTCCGGCAGACATGACAACCGTCCAGCCGGAGGCCCGTTCCAGGCGCGTCCGTCCAGAAGGGCCGGTGGGCGGGCCGGTCACCGGGTCAGGAGGCGGGCCGGTCGCCGGGCAGGGCCGGTCAGCCCTGGGCGCGGGCGGCGGTGATCTTGTGCTTGAGCGCCCCGAGGAGGTCCTGGAGGAGCGCGACGGTGCCCTCGTCGACGAGGTTGCCCGCGTCGTCGAAGCGCTCGTGCGAGCGGAAGACGATGACCTCGGGCTTGACCACCACGTCGGTGTGCGTCCAGACGAACACCTGCCGCAGGGCCAGCTGTGCGCGGACCGAACCGAAGTTGGTCGGGGCGGCGCCGAGGATCGCGGTCGGCTTCCGCTGGAGCGGCAGGCCCTCGGACTTCGTCCAGTCGGTGCTGACCCAGTCGATCGCGTTCTTCAGTACGCCGGGGACGGAGTAGTTGAACTCCGGTGTGGCGATCAGCAGCCCGTCGGCCGCGGTGATGCGGTCGCGCAGCTCCTGCACGACGGCGGGCCGGGCCTCGGGGGTGTCCTGGTCGAAGTCGTAGGGCGGGATCTCCCGCAGCCGGTCGTACACCTCGATGTCGAGGCCGCCCGGGTTGAGCTTGCGGGCGGCGTGCAGCAGGGCGGTGTTGTGGGAGTTCGCGCGCAGGCTGCCGGAGATGGCGAGGATCTTCAGGTCGGTCATGGCTGGGCTGGTCCTTCCTCGGGAGCGGCGGGGAACCGACCGGCCCCCCGGTTTCGACCGTAGGCGCGGCGCGGAGGCCCGGGGGGAGCCCGGACGCGCCACCGGGGGGACCATCGGCGCCAACGGGGACCGTTCGCGCCAGGAGGGGGACACTTCGCGACGGACGGGTGCCCGGGCCTTGATTTCTGGCGTGCCATTAGAATCGCGCGCTGTGCACAGAGACACGGTTCCCGCCCACCTGGTGCGGCTCGTCCGCAGCAGCGCGCTCCGCCTGGGGATAACCCCGCAGGAGATCGCGCTGGCCACGGGGCTGGAACCGGCCGCGCTCGCCGACGACCTGCTGCGGGTCCCCACGGCCGCGATCAACCGGATCTGGGAGCTGATCTTCGCCCGGAGCGGCGACGGGGCCGGCCTGATGGTCGCCGGGAACGTCCCGCTGGGCAGCCTGCACGCCTGGGACTACCTGGTCACCAGCGCCCCCACGCTGGCCGACGGCCTGCGGGAGGGGGCCCGTTGGATCGCCGCGCTGACCGATCCGGCGGTCTCGCTCGACGTGGTGGAGGACGGCCGGCACCTCACCCTGCACTACCACGGGCTGCCGTTCCGGGACGGCGTGGACCGGGAGATCAGCGTCTTCGCCCTGGCCACCTTCCTGCAGCGGATGCGGGAGGCCGGCGGCGCCTCGGCCGGACCGGTCAGGGTGGCGTTCGCCCACCCGGCGCCACCGCGGCACCGCCACCTGATCGACGCCTTCGGCACCGCCCGTATCGACTTCGACCAGCCCACCAACGCGATCGTCCTGCTCGACGCCGGGCAGGAGACCGCCACCGCGGATCCGGAGCTGGCCCGTATCATGCGGCGCTACGTCGAGATGGGCCTGGCCGCGGCCCGACCCGTCCCCGACTGGCGCGACACCTTCCGGGCCGCCCTGGCCGAGGCCCTCGCCGACGACCTGCTCTCCCTGGAGCGCGTGGCCGGCCGGCTCGCGGTGAGCCCGCGGACCCTGCAGCGCCGGCTCAGCGACCGCGGCACCACCTGGCGCGAGGAGATCGACGCGGTCCGCCACGAACAGGCCGCCCGGCTGCTGCGGGACACCCGGCTCCCGGTCCAGTCGATCGCCGCCCGCCTCGGCTACGCCGACCCGCGGGCCCTGCGCCGGGCGTTCCAGCGCTGGACCGGCCACACCCCGGACACCTACCGGAAGTCGGCGCTCCCGCCGACGGCCACCGCCGAGCACGGCTGACGGGGCGCCCGACCCCGGCGGCCTGGCGCGAGCTGTCCGCCGGGCACGAGGCGGTGTCCGAGGCCCCCGACGAGCTGCTGGACCTCCTGCTCGCGATCGGGGATCCGCCCCGCCCGGTGGGCCGCCGCTGCGAACGCTGGGCCCGGGCTTCGGCCTCGGCCCGGTAGCGGAGGGTCGGGCGGCGGGGCGCTCAGAGCCGCAGGTCCATCCGCTGCTCGACGGTGTCGAGCCCGAACTTGTGGGCCGGGCGGGAGACGGTCAGTTCGAAGCCGGCCTCCGCGTACAGGTGATGGGCGGCGTCGAGCCCGGTGATCGTCCAGAGCAGCACGCCCTCGTACGCGCGGGCGCGGGCCTCGGCCAGGGCGATTGCCAGCATCCGGCGGCCCAGGCCGCGGCCGCGGGCGACCGGGTCGAGGATCACCCAGCGCAGCTGGCCCCAGCCCGGGCGCTCCTCGGCCCGGACCAGACCGGCGGCGCCGACCACCCGGCCGTCCAGCTCGGCGACCCACAGCCGACCGGGCGCCGGGGTGCCCTCGACGGCTCGGGCCAGGGCCAACTCGGCCATGCCGGCGGCGACATAGGCCTCCATGGTGGCGTCCATGCCGTATTCGCGGGTGTAGAGGACACCGTGCAGGGCGGCGACGGCGCCCAGGTCCCCGGGGCGGTCGGCCTCGCGGACGGTCACGACTTCAGGTGCGGTGCTGGCCATGGCGGCATCCCCTTGTGGTGAAACACTCGTTTCAGTGGAACGATAGACCACGTGTCCACCCCAGCCACCGCACCTTCGCGCCCCGCGCCGCGCCGCCCGTCGATGCGCCGCGAGGACCTCCTCGCCGCGACCGTCCGCTACGTCGCCGAGCACAACGTGTCCGACCTCTCGCTGCGCCCGCTCGCGGCCGAGATCGGCACCAGCCCGCGCGTGCTGCTCTACCTCTTCGGCTCGAAGGAGGAGCTGGTCCGGGATGTGCTGGCGGTCGGCCGGGCCGAGCAACTGGCCCTGCTGGAACGCTCCGAGGAGGCGGGCGGCAGCGCCCGGGAGACCCTCGAACTGCTCTGGGCCTGGGTGGCGGACCCCGAACACCGGGGCGCGCTGCGGCTGTTCTTCGAGGGCTACGTCCGCGCCTTCGGGCACGCCGAACCCTGGCGGGACTTCGGCACCGCCTCACTGGACGAATGGCTTCCGCCGCTGGCCCGGGTGCTCGACGGCACCGGGGCGAACGCCACCGTGGTGCTCGCCGTGCTGCGCGGGCTGCTGCTGGACCTGCTCGCCGCCGAGGACGACGCCAACGCGGCCCGGGTGCAGGCCGCCTGGCGGGACTTCCTGGACGCCACCCTCGGCTGAGGCTGAGGCTGAGGCTGAGGCTGAGGCTGAGCCCGAGCCCGAGGCCCGACGGCGGACGGCGGACGGCTGGCGACGGATCGCGGGCGGGCGCGGGTGCTCAGACCATCCGGGCCGTGGTCGGGGTGTCCGCCCCCCGGCGGCCGGCATCCCGACGGGCCCGCCCCGGGGTCGCTCCGGTGCCCAGGACCCGGCCGTCACCGAGGGCCAGCCAGCTGCCCGGCGGCGTGCCCTCGGGCGCGGCGGCGTCGAGCGCGGCCGCGAGTTGGGCGTCGGACGGCGCCGGGAGCGGGAGCGGTCGGCCCGCGCGCCACTGGGCGGTGGTGCGCTCACCGCCCGAGCGCCGCCGCCAGTACAGGTGTTGGGCGACGATCAGCGGGCCCAGCGCGGTCAGCAGCGGGAAGCCGGTGGACAGCAGGCCGAGCGCGAAGCAGGTACTGACGGCACTGGTCACCAGCAGGCCCGCCAGCGCGGCGGACCACGCGGCCGCCCGGCCGTACGCCTTCGCGGCGACCAGCGGGAAGAGCACCAGCAGCAGCAGGTCGCCGAGGCCGGCCGCGACCGGCTGGGGCCCGCCGGTGAGGGCCAGTACCGGGGCGAACGGGCGGTCGCGGACCTGCTCGAAGAAGCGGGCCGTGGTGTCGGTGAGCGTGGTGGCGGCCAGGTCGTACGCGGTGAGCGCGGCGGCCAGGGCGGCGGTGTGCCCGGCCCGCAGCCCGCTCTGCGTCCACAGGTTCGCCACCCCGACCACCGCGACGGCGATCAGCAGGTCGCTGCCCGCCCGGGAGCCGCCCGGATGGCCGGTGAGCGCGGCCAGGGCGGTGGCGGCGGTCCCGGCCAGGGCGGCCGCCCAGGACCACGGCGTGGCCCGCAGCCCGGTGGCGGCGAGCAGCGGGGCGAGGGTGAACTGCACGGCCAGGCACAGGACCAGCCCGAACACGGCGGAGACGGCCGCCCCGGGCAGCGCGGTGTACAGCAGCGGCGCGACGACCACGCCGACGCACAGCACGGCGATGTCGCCCCCGGTGTACACCCCGACCGGCGGCCTGGGCATCCGGACCCGGGCGAGGTACCGGGCCGCGACGGCGATCTCGACGGCCACGGCGGTGCTCAGCGCGGTGAGCGCGAGCGGGCTGACGTCCATTCACGGCCTCCCGGGGCCCATGGCGGCCGAGGTCTCGAAGCTGTGTTCGCGCAGGTCGGCGCGGACCGGGGCGGTCGGCGGCATGGTGGCGCGGTCCTCGTGCAGCACGAGGTCGGACAGCCGCAGGCCGGCCGCCGCGGCCCGCTCCTCCAGCCGGTCGCGCAGGGCGGTCGCGGGCAGCCGGGGGACCAGCAGGTGCAGCCGGGCGGGACCGTCGGGGCCCTGCGGGCCCTCGGTGAGCGCGTACCGGGCGGGCAGCGGGACCTCCGGTTCCGCCTCCACCAGGTCGAGTACCTCGCGGGTGGTGACGGCGGTGCTCAGCGGGCCGGACCAGCGGCCGAGGATCTCCGAAGTGGCCGGCAGGTGGGCGAGTTCGCAGTCCGGCGGCCCGTCCGGGAGGCGGACCAGGTCCCCGGTGGCGTAGCGCAGCAGCAGGGTGCACTCGCGGTAGGGCACGTACGGGGTGTGCACCACGGTGCCGATCGCGCCCGGGGCGGTCGGCTCCCCGTCGACCGGGTCGAGCACCTCCAGGTGCCCGAACTCGGTGGTGTGGTGCAGATGGCCCCGGCCGCACGGGGTGGCGCCCGAGGGCAGGATCTCGGTCATCAGGTACGCCGATTCCACGGCCGCGCCGAACACCGCCTGCGCCCGGCGGCGCAGCGGCGCGGAGAGCACCTCGCCGCCGACGCTGATCGAGTCCAGCCCGAAGTCGCCGCTGCGCCAATGCTGTTGCTCCGCCTCCTGGACCAGCGCGGCCAGGTAGGAGGCGGAGGTGGTCAGATGGGTGATCTGCGGCTCCCTGCCGGGCAGGCCGAGCGGGGCGGCCAGGCGGTCCAGGGCCACCGCCGGGTCGACGGTGCCGAACTGCACGAAGCCGGCGCCGGCCCGGGTGGTCGACTCCTCGGCGTAGAGCAGCGGCAGGGTGGCGCGGGAGCAGCCCGCGTAGGCGACGGTGTGGCGGGGCCGCAGACCGAGGCCGAGCACGGCGGAGATGGTGCTGAACGCGATGGCGCTCTCGATCTCGGCGCGGGAGAACCACACCGCGGTGGGGGTGCCGCTGGTGCCGGTGGTGAGCGCCAGCAGGGCGGGGGTGGCGGCGGCGGAGACGAAGGCGGCGGGCAGCGCGCGCAGCGCCTGCTTGGAGGTGACCGGCACGCGCGACCAGTCCTCGGGCTCCAATGTCCGCGGATCGAGGTCCAGTTCGGCGAACCGGCGGCGGTAGTAGGCGGTGTGCCGGGCGGCGGCGCGGGCGGTCGCGCGCAGACTGCGCCGGGCGACCTCGCGGCGCAGCTGGGGGTCGACGTGCCCGGCCCGGCCGGGCAGCAGGGCCGAGTCCTCCCCGGGCTCGCCGAACTCGGCGATGGTGTCGACCAGGTCGCGGGCGAGGCGCTCCAGATCGCCCGGGCGGATCCGGCGGTTCGTCAGGATTGCTGCACCGTAGCGCAGTTGGCTCATTGCGGTCGCGAACAAGCGGGCTCCCCGGGCCAGGGTCGGACGGTACGCCACCCGGCCCTGGCCGGGGTCGGCCGGATCAGGCCATGTGCAGGAACATCGCCGCAGTGAGGGTGCTGAAGGCGTACTTGAGGTAGTGCTTGACCATGATCGGTTCCTCCTCCGTACGGGCGCGCGGCCGCTCGGGGCGCGCGCTGCGGTGTGGCCCGTGGCCGGCCGGTGGTCGGCGGGCAGCGGCAGTGTAGGCACGGCGCGGGGTTCCGGAACAGCCCATGTGCATGGGCAATTCTTCTGGCATTCACCTCAGTTGTCGGCGGGTGCCGGCTCAGTGGCGCCCGCCGGTGCTCAACTGCCTTGTCATGGAGTTGAGTTGATGCCCTAGAGGTCCAAGTCCGGGAAGCCGTAGTCGTCCCAGAGCGCCCGCTCGTCGTCGCGCGGCGCGTACCGGACGCTCGGTTCGAGGTCCCAGATCCGGGTCGCCCGGGAGTCGGGGGTGTAGCGCGGCCAGCCCGGCTCGCCGCCCCGGGCGAAGTCGGCCCAGGCCCCCATCATCCGGTCGGACAGCCGGGTGAGCGCGGGCCCCTGCTCGGCCACCGTCCGGGCGCCGCGCGGGAACCGGTGGAGGTCCAGGCCGCCGAAGAGGAAGGGCAGTTCCAGGGTGTGCGCGGCCCCCAGGTTCTGCGCGGCCGGCAGTCCGGTGACGTACGGCACGTGCCAGTCGAACTGGTAGACGTAGGTGGGCCGCCAGTGGGACTGCGCCTCGGCCAGGCGCAGGGTGGGCACCCGCTCGGTCTGGTCCGTGAGCATCGCGTTGACCACCCGCCCCTCGGCCAGGCCGGGGCGGTTCGCCGCGTAGTGGTCGTACATCCGCTGCTTGCGGTCGGCGAGTACCGCGGGGAAGGTCCGGTAGGCGCTCAGCGGGAGGTCCAGCACGGACGGGTTGAACAGCGCCCAGAAGTCGGTCTCGTTCTCCGTGCTGCCGGTCATCACGTCGACGTGGCGCGCGCTGCCGGCCGCGACCCGCTCGACCACCGGGCCGGGGATCAGCGAGCCGTCGATCCAGGGTCCGAAGAAGACGGCGGCGGACGGCCCCGACAGCCCGCCCTGGGCCTGCTCCTGGAGGTCCAGGACCTGGCGGGTGGTCAGCCGGTCGAGATCCGCGACGGTGTGGATCCCCCCGGTCGCGAAGACGTGCCCGGCGGTGCGCCGTGCGGCGGCCGCGGTGTGCACCAGGTAGCCCGGCCCGCTCTGGACGACGGCCCGCCGGAACAGCCGCTCGGGATGGTCCCCGGCCAGCATCGCGCTGATCGAGACGGCGCCCGCCGACTGCCCGAAGACGGTGACGTCCGCGGGATCCCCGCCGAAGGCCGCGATGTGCCGGTGCACCCACTCCAGGGCGGCCAGTTCGTCCCGCAGGCCGTTGTTGCCCGAGCCCGCGTAGGCCGGATCGAGCGCCCCGAGTTCCGTCCAGCCCAGGATGCCGAGCCGGTAGTCCAGGTTCACCACCACCGCGTCGCCGCGCACCGCCAGCCGGCCGCCGTCGAACACCGCCTCCTCGGCGGAGTCCAGTTGGAACGCGCCGCCGTGCAGGAACACCATGACGGGCTTGTGCCGGCCACCGGTGCCCGGCGCCCAGATGTTCAGGTGGAGGCAGTCCTCGACACCGTCCCCGCCCGCGCTCAGGTCCTGCGGACAACCGGGTTTGGCCTCCTCGGCCCGCAGCGTGCCCCGCCAGGGCGCCGCGGGCTGCGGCGGCCGGAACCGGTTGGCCCCGGTCGGCGCCGCCGCGTACGGCACCCCGAGGAAGGCGCAGCGCCCGTCCTGCGCCACCCCCGCCAGTCGGCCCAGCGAGGTCACGGCGCGACACCCGTGCCGCTCCGGCCCGTGGGACTCCTGGGCCCCTGCCGCCCCGGCGGGGGCCAACGCCAGCAGCGTGGCCGCGGCCGTCGCCGCCCACCGCTTCACCCTGTGCACGCGCACTGTTCCGCGCCTCCTCCGACTCCGCACGCGCGGCCCCCGGTCGGGGCCGCGGCGTGGTCTCGGCCCGAGTCTGGCGGGCGGCTTGACGCCCTGTCATAGGCGCGCGGGTGGAGCTTTCGGCTCCACCCCCGGATGGAGCGGGTGGAGATCGCGGCGCGCGCCCGGCGAGTTCGCCCTCGGACTCCCTGCGGCGAGGACCGGGTGGGATGCCGCGTCGGGCGCGGCGCGGGGAGTCGCTAGCCGATCGCGATGACGGGGTGGTCTGCGGGGTCGATCCAGTGCATGGTCCGGGTCAGGAAGGCGGCGGGGACGGCGACGCAGCCGGCGGTGGCGTCGGCTCGGGGGCCGAGGTCGTGGAGGAAGATCCCGGCGCCGCGGCCCTTGACGACGGGGGAGGTGTTGAAGTCGATCACCAGGGCGTTGTCGTACTGGACGGGGTAGTTGATGAGGTGTTCGCTGCCGAGGGGGCCCTGCTCGGTGAGGTGGAAGCCGCCCTGGGTGTCGGTGCGCATGCGGTTGTAGTGGGCGGAGGAGGGGTCCTGGACCCACCAGTCGTGGGTGGTGACGTGGTGGTAGGGCAGTTTCGTGCCCGGGTCCGGGGAGATGCCGAAGGCCTGGGTGAGGGTGTAGGTGCCGGTCGGTGTGGTGCCGGTTCCCTGGACACGGGTGAGGCCGTCGTGGAGGCCGCCGGACCCGATGCGCGCGTCGGCGGTGGAGTCGAGGGGCCGCCAGCGGCCGTCCTGTCGGCTCCAGAGGGTCACGGTGGCGCGGGTGCCGTCGGCCTTGACCGTGATCACCTGGCCGGCCAGGCGGGCTGTCACCGGCACGGGGAACGGGCCGTCGTCGGCCGATGCCTGCTGGGCGGGGCTTGCGCCGGTGGCTGTGACGGCGACGCCGAGTGCGAAGGCCACGCTCGCACAGCGGTGTGCCGGGCTGCGGCGGTGGGAGGACGGTGTCCGGGAAACGGCCATGGACGGTGCTTTCTGGTAGGGACGAGTCGAGCACGCCAGGGCCATGATCGGCTCACCGGGGTGGCCGTGCCGGTACCGACACCGCCGAGCGGACTCCGACGGTGCCGACCGCTGCCGCGAGGGCACGGCCGGCCGTGACACCGGCTCAGCGTTCCAGCCGGGCGGGCGCCGGCGACGCCGACCCGGGTGCGGGGGCGGGGTGGGCGCCGGGCAGGGCCAGGGCGAGGGCGGCGCCGAGGAGGCAGACGGCGAGGCCGACGGTGCAGGCGAGGTGGAAGCCGTGCATGAAGGAGGTCTGGACCGCCGTCCGCAGGGCCGCTCCGGCCCCCGGGGTCGAGGCCGTCGCGGTGCCCAGGGCCTCGGCCACCGAGCCCTTGGCCGCGGTGAGGGTGCCGGACGGGAGGGTGGCGAAGGCGGTGGTCGCGAGGTGGGAGGCGTAGAGGGAGGTGAAGACGCTGCCGATGACGGCGACGCCGAGGGTGCCGCCGGTCTCCCGGGTCGCGTCGTTGACGGCCGAGCCGACGCCGGCCTTGGCGGGCGGCAGGACGCTGAGGATCGATTCGGTGGCCGGCGCGGTCGTCAGCCCGAGGCCGAGTCCCATCAGGACCATCTGGCCGACGATCAGCCCGTAGGACTGGAAGGCGGGGGAGAGGGCGATCCAGCCGAACGCGCCCCCGAGGAGCAGCAGCCCGGAGGTCACGACCGTCCTGGTCCCGGCCCTGGCGGCGAGCGCGACACCGCCGAGCGAGCCGAGCGCGATGGTGAGGGCGACCGGCAGGATCCGCACGCCGGTGGAGAGGGCGCCGTACCCGCGGATGAACTGGAAGTACTGCGTCACCAGGAAGATGAAGCCGAAGAGCGCGAAGAACGCGACGGTGACCGCTCCGCTGGCGGCCGAGAAGGCCGGGGTGCGGAACAGGGTGAGGTCCACCATCGGGTGGCTGCGCCCGCGTTCGATCACCACGAAGAGGGCGGCCAGGGCGGCGGAGGCCGCGAAGCCCGCGAGGGTGGCGGGCTGGTTCCAGCCCCGGGTCGGCGCCTCGATGACGGTGAAGACCAGCAGGCCGACGGCGGCCGAGGCGGTGAGCAGGCCCGGCGGGTCCAGCCGGGCGCTCGACGGGTCCCTGGACTCCGGGACCCAGAGCCAGGTGGCGGCGAGGGCGACCAGTGCCACCGGCACGAGCGCGAGGAACACCGAGGGCCAGGCGAAGTGGGCCAGCAGGAGTCCGCCGACGACCGGGCCGACGGCGACGCCCAGGCCGGTGACCGCGCCCCACAGGCCGACCGCCTTGGCGCGGTCGCGGCGGTCGGGGAAGGCGTTGGTGATGACGGACAGGGTCGTGGGGAAGATGACGGCCGCGCAGGCTCCCATGGCGAAGCGAACGGCGATCAGCGCCCCGGACGACCCGGTGACGGCGCCCAGGGTGCTGGTGAGCGCGAAACCGGCGAGTCCGGTGAGGAGGGCGGGCCGTCGCCCGAACCGGTCGCCGAGCGAACCGGCGGTCAGGACGAGGGCCGCGAAGGCGAGGTTGTAGCCGTCGACGATCCACTGGAGGTCGCGGGTGGTGGCGTTCAGCTGGCGGCCGAGGTCCGGGAGGGCGACGTTGACGATCGTGGTGTCCAGGTTGATCGCGAAGGCGGCGAGGCAGACGGATGCGAGGGCCAGGGAGCGCCGGGGCGCGGGACGGTGGGGCATGGCTGCCTCCGACCAGGTGGAGCGGATGGTGCGGGCTGGACCGAGGGGTGGACCCTGCGGATGTTGACAGCGGGAACATCTGGACATCTGCCAGCATTCCACCGCAAAGTGGACACTGTCAACACCGGAAGGACGGGAGGGACGGACCGTGGCCACGAGCCGGGCCTACCACCACGGAAACCTGCGGGAGGCACTGGTCGCCGGCGGGGTCGACCTCGCCAGGACCGGCGGGCCCGCCGCCGTCGTCCTGCGCGCGGTCAGCCGGCGGGCGGGCGTCTCGCACAACGCCGCGTACCGGCACTTCGCCAACCACGAGGACCTGCTGGCGGCGGTCGCGGCGCGCTGCATGGAGAAGCTGGGGCGGCTCATGCTCGCCCGCTCCGCGGCCGTCGACCTGCCCGACGAGGTGGCGGCGGCCCGGGCGCGGCTGGACGCGATCGGCCGGGCGTACATCGACTTCGCCCTGGCCGAGCCCGGCTGGTTCCGCACCGCCTTCTGCGGTACCGCCACCCCCGAGGGGGAGGCCCGCCACGACGGCCCGAGCCACGACGGGCCCGGCTGCGAGGGCCCGGGCGAGGGCCCGTACGCCATCCTGTCCGCCCACCTCGACGAGTTGGTCCGGCTCGGCGCCTTCCCCGCCGACCGCCGCCCGGGCGCCGAGTACGCGGCCTGGTCGGCGGTCCACGGCCTGTCGGACCTGCTGGTCGAGGGCCCGCTGCGGGGCCTGCCCGGAGCCGAGCTGCGGACCGCGGTCGAGGCCGTCCTGTCGACCGTCGCCCGCGGCCTCTGAATACGGGGGTCCTTCATTTGTTCCGGCATTCGGGTGAACCGATGGGGAAAAGCCTGGCGCGAATGGAAGACGGGTCCGACGCTGCCAGAATTCAGTTTCCCTGAAAGCCGCCCGCGCGGGCGGTGCCACTGCAAAGACGCAGGAGCAGAACGTGCGATTCATCCAACCGCGTAGCATCCCGGGGCAGGCGACCGGCGTCGTTGCGGGCCGTTTTCCGTGGACGCTGATGTACCACTCCGTGGCGACCGTGGGTGAGGATCCTTATCTGATCACGGTCGACCCCGCGCGGTTCCGTCGCCAGCTGCGCTGGTTGTCCTCCTGGGGGCTGCGCGGGGTGGCGGTGGGCACCCTGCTGCGGTCCCACCGGGAGGGCGCCGCCGGGGGGATGGTCGGGTTGAGCTTCGACGACGGGTACCGGGACTTCGCCGAGGAGGTCATGCCCGCGCTGGTGGAGCACGGCTTCACCGCCACGGTCTACGTGGTGGCCGACCGGCTGGGCGGGTACAACGACTGGGACCGGCAGGGCCCGCGCAAGCCGCTGATGACGGCGCAGCACGTCCGTGAAGCCGTCGCCGCCGGGCTGGAGATCGGCTCGCACGGGCTGACGCACCGCCGCCTGGCGGGCCTGGGGGCGCAGGACCTGGCGGCCCAGGTCACCGGCAGCCGCCAGGTGCTGGAGGACCTCACCGGCCAGGCGGTGGAGGGGTTCTGCTACCCCTACGGTTCACTCGACACCGCCGCCGTGGAGGCGGTGGCCCAGGCCGGATACGGCTACGGGTGCGCGGTCAGCCCCGGCCCGCACAGTGGGGTGTACGCCCTTCCGCGCTGCTACATCGGTGACCGGGACGGGGCGCTGCGGATGACCGCGAAGTTGGCGCGCCACCGCTGGCAGCGCTGACGGTGCAGCCGGCGGAGCCGGGTGACGGGCGGTGCAGCGAACCGGTGCCGCCCGTCACGTCGATGACTTGACGGTGCGTCAGGAATCGGTGCCGGCGGGTTCCAGCCGCAGCCATGACTCGTGCCAGAGCAGGGCGCACTGGCGGTCGCAGCCATTGGCGATCGGCTCGCCGTCGCAGCGCAGGCCGTGGAGGATGAACCAGCGTCCCCCGGTGGGCTGCTGCCACCAGGCGAGCGACCGGTGGCGCAGCTCGGAGGCCCCGTGGCGGGTGCCGGTGTGGCGTTCCATGCCGGGCTGGAAGGGCACTCCGTCGAGGCAGTTGTCGGACCCGAGGGTGGCGCTGATCTCCGCGAGGCTGCGCACGGTGGCCCACAGGCCGGCCGGCCGGACGGCGGGGATCGGGGCGGCGGCAGGCTCCAACCACTCGTCGCGGAACAGCAGGGCGCAGTCCAGCCCGCAGCCCTGGGTGCCGTCGGCACCGTGGCAGGTGGCGCCGGCCAGGGCGACGGTGCCCGAAAGGCGGCGCATCCGGTAGTGGTCGTCGACCATCCGCCGCACGACGCGCTCGATCCGGTAGACACCGCCGCAGAACGACCATTGGCTGTGCGTGAACCACAGGCCGCGGTGGCGGTCCTCGGCGTCGAGGGTGGCCCGGACCGCCGCCTCGTCCTTCACCCGGACCCAATCGCCCACGGTGTAGCGGGAGGGCCGGCCGGGCGCCGGAGGGCCGTTCCGGCGCTCGCGCAGGTCCTCGCGGGCGATCCGGGCGCGGCGGATGACACCGAGCGGGGGGAAGTCGCGCAGGGGGAGGCTCTTGTACTGGCACCGCTTCACGGCCGCTCCGCAGCCCGGCTCCATGGTGCGGGTCAACCATGATTTCTCGACGGCCATCAGTGAGATCCCATCGGGTCGGAGATATCGGCAAAGGCTAGCGCACCCCGACTTTCCGAGTCCGCCCGTAGATCCTTTCCGACGCCATGTCGAGAGAAGTCTTTTCATGGGAAAAGCTGCGGGGAATACGGCCTGGGAATTCCCGGATCGGCGACTCGGCGCCGAGTCGCCTGTGTGCTGGAGGCGAATCGGATCCGCGGTTCCCCAAGGGCCGCGATATGTCGATTCCGGCTTCCCCTCAGGTGGCCTGGTGCTGACGCTGTCGGCACCCGTGATGCTCGCGGGAGCGGATCTGCCGACCAGGCCGGCGGTCGTTCTCCCGGTGGGGCGGGTGCGGTCCGCCGGCGGTGGCCGCGACGCTGCTCGCGGTGTGCCGACGGACCGCCGGCCCGTCACCTCTGGAGGGCGGCCGCCGTGTCGCGGATGGCGGGGAGCCGGTGGTAGAGGGCCTCGCCGGGGCATTCGGTGGCGAAGCCGTCGCGGTGGCCGGAGATGGGGGCGAAGTCGACCGTGGTGCCCTTGGGGTAGAGGCTGGAATCCGAGGCGGAGGTCAGCTGGGAGACTCCGTCGGCCTGTCGGCCGGTGAGGCCGAGCTTCCAGGCCGCGATCTTCGCGAGGCCGTCCTGCAGCTCCTGCGGCGGAGCGTCCGAGCTGAACGTCCCGATCGCCGCGATGCCGGAGGAGTTGCTGTTGAAGCCGAGCGTGTGGGCGCCGAGCACGGGCTGGTCGACGCCACCGGCGCGACCCTCGTAGACGGTGCCGCAGTGGTCGACCAGGAAGTTGTAGCCGATGTCCCGCCAGCCGTTGCTCTGCACGTGGTACTGGTAGATCGATCTGATGATCCTGGGCGCGTCGGAGCAGGCGTAGTCGGTGGCGGTCGCGGTGTGGTGGAGGAAGGTCACCCGGACCGCGCCGGTGTACACGAAGCCCGCCTCACGGATGGACTCGTCCGCGCCCCATCCCGCCCGGGTGACGATGCCGGGGCGCGGCGCGGCGAGCGCCTCGGGCCCGGCCGGGTGCTCGGGCATGGGTTGGCTCTCGACGGAGGCCGCCCCCTGGCCGGGGTCGACCAGTTCGACCCGCAGTCCGTGCGGGAGGCCGGCCGGACCGGGGCGCACGTCGACCGCGACGCCGTTGCTGCGCCCGGCCCACAGCGGTGCGGTGCCGCCGTGCGGGAGGGAGTCGGGGCCGTCGACGGAATCGGCTTCGAGGGTGTGCCAGTCGCCCCAGCGGCCGGTGACGGCGTCGCGGGTGCGGACGCGTACGGAACCGCCGGCGAGCGCCTTGGGCGAGCCGTCCCAGACCACGCCGAGGAGTTCGAACGAACGGGTGGCCCGGGGCGCGACGGTTCCGCCGGAGGTGAGGGCCACCGAGGTGACCGAGCCGCCTCCGGCGGAGGTGCGCGGTGCCGGGGCGACCGCGTTGTCCGCAACGGCGACGGTGGGCTGGAAGAGCAGGGCGGTGGTGCAGCCGGCCAGGACCGCTGCCGGGATTGAGATCCTCATGTAAGGGATGTTCACCGCAAACCGCCCTTCCTGCATGTCACCGAGGAGGCTCTCGCGGTCACGGAGGGCGGCCGGTGTGCGGGCGCGGCCGCGGCCGCGGCGCACCGGCGGGGGCGGCGGAGCGGACCGGGCGGCCGGCATTCCCCCGTTCTCAGCAATCCATTGGGCCGGGACGGTTAACCCGCGGCGGCGTGCCTCGTCGCCGGGTGGTAGAGACGCGTATTCAGAAGATCCGTTTTGCGGATCATCCAGGAGCGTCATGCGAACTCGAATCACCACCCTGGTCCTGTCGGGCCTGACTTCGGCGGCCCTCGTGTGGGGCGCCGGCGGCGTGGCCCACGCCTCGCCCGCCATCGACCACAGCGTGACCCTCGACTCGTCGGCGGCCCAGGGCGAATGGGTCGACAGTCTTCTGCGACTCGCCGAGGAGGACGGTGTCTCGTCGGACGGTGCCTGGACCAGCACCAGTCGCAGCGACCTCCAGTCGATGCGGCTCGTCCGCCCGGCGCACCGGGCCGACGCCGGCACCGAGTTCGAGGGGATCCCGGCCGAGGGCCAGGAGCCGGGCTCGGTCCAGCCGGACGACTCGGCCCGGCCCGGCGAGCAGGGGCAGCCGATGGAGCAGGGCCGGCCGCCGGAGCAGGCGCCGGAGTCGGCGCATCCCGAGGGCGCCTGGGCGGACGGCGGCGAGCACTGCGAGCAGGCCCCCGGCCACGAGTCCCACGGCCACATCCCCGGCCCCGGCGGCCCCACCGACTGCATCTGCCTGCCCGAGGTTCCCGGCGCCCCCACCGGGCACGGCGAGCACGGGGAGCACGGGGAGCACGGCGAGCACGGCGAACATGGGGAGCACGGAGAGCACGGCGAACATGGGGAGCACGGAGAGCACGGAGAGCACGGGGAGCACGGAGAGCACGGCGGCGGCTCGGAGCAGGGCCAGGGCCAGAACGGCCAGCAGGACCAGGGCCAGGGTCAGAACCAGGGCCAGGGGCAGGACCAGAACCAGGGCCAGGGCCAGGACCAGAACCAGGGGCAGGACCAGAACACTCAGCAGAGCCAGGGCCAGGACCAGCACATCGACGTGACCGTCGTCGTGCAGAACACCGTGGCCAACAACCTGAACAACAGCGCCAACAACAGTGCCACCAGCAACTCGAACAACTCCGCGCAGAACAGCGCCCAGAACTCGGCGCTCAACAACCAGTCGGCCTCGCAGGCCAACCACCTCTCCAACCAGCAGAGCCAGAACAACCAGCAGTCCGCGTACAATCTGAACAAGATCAAGTTCGTTGCGGAGGAGGTGGGGGTGCGGCCGCACAAGCCGTCCCACCACGGCGGGCAGGGCGGCGGCGAGTCGCACCACGCCGGACACCACCACCACGGCGAGCTGGCCCAGACGGGCGCCCCGAAGACGCCGGTCCTCCTCGGCCTCTCCGCCGCGTTCCTCGCGGCCGGCGTGGGGGCCATGCGGCTCAGCCGTCGGCGCAGCTGATCGGGCCCGTACGGGCGAGTGCGGATACCGTCCGAACGCCTGGGTGAAACGGCCTCCGCCAGGACTTCCTCCTGGCGGAGGCCGTTGCCGTGGGTGCGGGGCGGACCGCGCGGCATCCACGGGGGAGCCCCGGCCCCGTTCGGGCCGTCACCCCCACGGGTGAATTCGGGGGCCGTTCGGGGGGTTGGACCAAGCCGGGTGCGTAAGCGTGCCGAACGTCAGGGCAGAGCGGTCCGGCATCCGGCCGGGCCGCAGGGCCGAGACGGGACATGATGGCCAGCGAGCACATCGACACCCGGCTGCTGGAAGAACTCACCGAGCAGTCAGAGGATTTGAACAGCGACGCGCTGCGGATCACCCGCGGGGCGCTGAGCGACTTCCGGGAGGGCGGCGAGCCCGGGCGCCGGTGGTGGCAGCGCGGAGCGACCCTCGGGGTCCTGGCCGGCGGGGCGGGGGTGCTGAGTGCCGTACGGGCGGCGGCGGCTTCGCCGTCGGCCTCCGCGTCGGCCTCGGCGGACGACATCAGGGCGCTGCAGACCGCCGCGTCCCTCGAGAACCTCGCGGTCGGCGTCTATCAGACGGCGGCCGGGCTGCCGTTCATCAAGGACGGCAACAAGACGGTGGCCGCGTTCATCGCCAAGACCACCGAGCAGCACCAGGCCCACGCCAAGGCCTTCAACGCCGCCGCGACCGCGGCCGGCGGGCAGGCGCAGAACGACCCGGACCCGAAGTACAAGGCCGTCGTCGACCAGGCGCTGCCCACCATCAAGACTCCGGCGGACGTGGTGAAGCTCGCCATCTCCCTGGAGGACGTCGCCGCCCAGACCTACACCAAGAACGTCGGCCAGGTCAGTAATGCCGAGCTGCGCCAGCTGTTCGCCTCCGTCGCCCCCGTCGAGGCCCAGCACCGCGCCGTCCTGCTGGCCGTGCAGGCGCTGCTGGCGGGCAATGCCGCCGATCTGATCACCATCCCGGTCGACCCGGCGAAGCTGCCCGCGGCCGCGGGCAGCGTGGGCTTCCCCGACGCCTTCTACAAGACCGACAACGCCTCCCCGATCACCGAAGGGGCCGTGAAGTGAGCACCGACCGCACCTGGGAGCCCGCCATCGGCGAGGCCGAACTCGCCCGCCTGACACGGGACATGGAAGAGGCCCACCGAGCGACCCTGCCGGTCATGCGGGCCGCGGCGGTCGACCTGACCGAGGAGCTGCGCGCCACCGGCCAGGCCGACGCGGGCCGGCGCCGGTTCCTGCTCGGGGCGGGCGGGGTCGCCGCCGCCCTCGTCCTGGCCGCGTGCTCCAGCAGCAAGAACGTCAAGGACCCGGCACCGAGCAGCCCGGCCGGCACGATGCCCGGCTCGGCGTCGGCCTCCGGGAAGTACACCGGGGACCTCAGGGTCGTCGCGCTGGCCACCGCCCTGGAGAACCAGGCCGTGGGCGCCTACCAGGCCGCCCTGGACGCCGCGAAGGCCGGCAAGCTCGGCACCGTGCCCCCGGCGGTGGCGACGTTCGTCACCACCGCGATGGCCCAGCACAGCGACCACGCCAAGGCCTGGAACGCCGTCCTCACCGGGGCCGGTCTGCCCGCGATCACCGACGTGCCGCTGTCCAACCAGCCCGACACCCTGGCCGCGCTCGGCAAGGCCGCCTCGGTCGGGGACGTCGCCAAGCTCGCCCTGGAACTGGAGGACCAGGCCGCCCAGACGTACCTCTTCGCGACCTACAACGTCACCAGCCCCGCCGGCATCGCCACCGCGGCGAGCATCGCGCCGGTCGAGGCCATGCACGCCGCCATCCTGAACTACGTGCTCGGCCAGTACCCCGTCCCGGACGACTTCCTGCCCACGGACAAGGCCGCCAGCCCCACCCTGCTCACCGTCTGACCCGACACCCCCTCGAGACCGGGCGCGCGCCCGGCCCACCGGTACCCGACACCCCGCCGGCCGGGCCGGGCGCGCGCCCCCTGCCGGTCGGCCCGGTGGCGCTCAGCCGCCCTCGCGCTTGACCCATTCGCCGCCGCCCAGCGGGTAGTCGTAGCCGGGGCGGTGGACGTCGGCGCTGGTTCGGAAGGGCGTGCCGCCGTTGTCGATGTGGACGGTGCCGTGGCGGGCGCCGCTGGACCAGTCCAGGGTGAGGTCCCAGCGGACGTCGTGCGCCTTGGTGTGCGCGGTGACGTAGAAGACCTCCGGGTCGGACTTGCTGACCTTGTAAGGGAAGTCGCGCCGGCCGCCCTTGGTCGTGATCACCGGGCTGCCCCGGTCGAGGTCGACGTCGAAGGACTGGGCGTCCACCTGGCCGCCGCAGCCGACGCCCATCGAGTAGTCGTTCCAGGCCAGCGGCGCGCCCTTGGCGGTGACCCGGACGTGCAGCGCCAGGAGGACGACGGTGTCCGTGCCGGTGCCCTGGACGGTGAGGGCGACCTGCTGCTCGCCCGAGGAGACCGCGCCGTAGGCGGCGGCCCAGCGCGGCGCGTCGCGCTCGGGGGCGGGCGGGCCGACCTGGGCGGGCGCGCTGTTGACCAGGAAGTGCTGGCTGCACGGGTCGGCGTAGACGTACGGGCGGGTGCCGACGGTGAGCGGGGCGGGGCCGGTGTCGGCCGGGGCGGGGGTCGGAGTCGGGGTGGGGCCCGGGGGTGTGGCCCCGGCGACGGCGGCAGCGGGGGTGCTGGGCGGCGGTTCCGGCGTGGCCGTCGTGACCGGGTCGTCCGGTGTGCCCGTGCTGTCCGTGGTCGTCGATGCGGTGGCCGTCGCGCCGACGGCCTGCTGGTCGCCCCGCGCCTTGTCCCCGCCGCCCCAGATCGCGGGGCGCGCGACGGCCAGGGCGGCGGCCAACAGGGCGGCGGCCGTGGCGGATACGAGCAGCGCGCTGCGGCGCCGGCGCGGCGGCGCGGGTTCCGCCGGCACCACCTCGCCCACCGGTTCGGCCTCCGCCGCGGGGCGGTCCGCCGGGGCGCTCTCCGGAGCCCGCTCGATCCGGCGCCCCCGGGCCGCGTCGGCCAGGATCCAGCTCCGGTGGAGTGCCATGAGCTCATCGGGAGTCGCCCGGCACAACCGCGCGAAGCGCTCCGCCGACGCGAACTCGTGCGGCAGCGCCGTGCCGTTGCAGTACCGGTGCAGCGTGGAGGTGCTGGTGTGCAGCCGCTTGGCCAGCGTTCCGTAGCTCAGGCCCGAGCGTGTCTTGAGCTCGGTCAGCAGTCGCGCGAACTCCTCCGCGCCGGCGGTCCCCGTATCCTCCGACACCCGACGTCTCCCGTTCCCCGCGTCCCACCCCCGCCGACTCGGCCCTTGCGCGTCACCGCTGTTCAGGGCCCGTGCCGACGTGCCACCTTACCCATCGTGCTGATGGACGTGGCAGCCGGGACGGACGGTTGCGCGAGCCACGGTCATCCGACGGTCATGGAACTCCGGGCGTCAGCCGAGCTGCCCGGTCGGCCGCAGGGTGATGTGGTTGATGTCCACGCCCGCGGGCTGGTTGACGGCGAAGACGATGGTGTCCGCGATCTGCTCGGCGGTCATCGTCGGCGACTCCTCGGGGGTGCCGCCGCGCTCGCTCCAGAACGGGGTGTCCACCACCCCGGGGGCGACGACGGTCACGCCGACTCCGTCCTTGCCGACCAGCAACCGGGTGTTCTCGGCCAGCGCGTGCGCGGCCCACTTGGTGACCGAGTACAGGTTGCCGGGCGTGTTGCGCAGCCCGGCGACCGAACCGATGATCACGATCCGGCCCTTGGACTCCCTGAGCCGCGGCAGGGTCTCCCGCACCAGCAGGGCCGGGCCCAGGACGTTGGTGAGGACCATGGCACGCATGTCCTCGGGGGTGTGGCTCTCCAGGTTGCCGGGCAGTGAGAAACCGGCGTTGGCGATGACGTTGTCCAGCCGGCCCCACGCGTCCACCACGCTGCGCACGGCGGAGGCGACGTCGTCCGCGTCGCTGGTGTCGCCGGTGATCGTCAGCAGCCGCTCGCCCGCTCCGGCCGAAGCGGCGAAGGCGGCCAGCTTGACCGCGTCACGTCCGGTGACGGCCACGCGGTGGCCCTGCTTGAGCAGGGCGCGGGCGGTGGCGGCGCCGATTCCGGTCGAGCCACCGGTGATCAGCGTGACGGGTTCCATCGGGACGGCCTCCTCGGCGCTACGGGTCGTCAGGGCTGCGCCGGGGCCCGGCTGCCGATGAACGCGCGAGGTGGCGCGTGTGGTCGGCCGACTCCGGGTCGCCGGATCCCTGAAACGCCAGCACTATATCCATCGATCTTCCCGCCGAGCCGGTCGGCCGTCGCCGACCGGCGACGATGCCGTGCGAAGCGCCCGAAACCGCGCTTCCGGCACCCGTGTCGGGCCGCGCACTCACGTCGCGCCGGTTCCTTGCGGAGCGGTTCACGGCCGCCAGGCACCGGCCAGGGCGGACCCGGCCGAGCCCGCGCCGCCGTTCACGTACGCGTCGAGGGCCCCACCGGCTCCCGCGCTGTCCTGGACGGGCAGTGCGCGGAAGCCGGGCCCGGACCAGACGGCGCAACAGCTGGTGCCGGACCCCGAAGGCCTCCCGGGAGAAGCGGGTGGACTCCCCGAGGCCGACCACCGTCGCCCCGGCGGCCGACCGGCCGGCGATCTCGCCGGGTTCGGCGTCGGACAGGGGGAGGGCGGCGGTGGACCGACCGGAGCCCGCGGTGTTGTTCGGCATGCCGATCAGTCTCGACCTTGACGTCGACTTGAGGTCGAGCGACTCGGTCGCCGGGCTGCCGGACGGGGTGCCGCCCCGTCAGGCCGCGGGCCCGGGCGAGGGGGCGAGGGTGGTGTCGAGCCAGTCGAAGGTGACCTGCTGGAACCGGGCCATCGCGCCCATGTGGCAGTGCTCGCCCGCGCCTTCGGACTCGGGGAGGGTGATCAGGGTGTGCGGGCAGGTGAGGGCGGCGGCGACGCGCTGGGGCTCGCCGCGGAAGAACTGGTCGTCCTCGGCGGCCAGGACGAGGGTGGGGCAGGCGATGAGCTGGGCGACGCCGTCGAGGGAGTAGTCGGCGGTCCTGCGGATGTAGTCGGTGGGGGAGGCGGCGCCGAACGTCCACACGCCGTTGCGCAGGGCCCAGCGGAGCTGGGTGCTCACCTGCATCAGCAGGTTCAGCACCGGGTCGGCGAGGTCGTCGCGCCCGGACTCGATCCAGTCGCGCAGGAACGGCGGCATCATGCGGAGGTGGGCGTCGTGGTAGTCGTACAGGCCGTCGTCCAGGACCAGGGCGGCCAGTCGGTGCTCATGGGCGGCGGCGCGGGCGGTGAGGTAGCCGCCGAGGCTGTAGCCGAACAGGGCGAGCCGGTCGGGGTCGATCTCGGGCCGGGTGAGCGCGTAGTCGACCACCGGGGTGACCACGGCCTCCCAGTCGGAGCGGAAGACGAGTCCCTGCTCGCGCAGGGCGGCGCCCTGGCCGGGCCCGTCGTACGCCAGCACGTTGTAGCCGCGGCGCAGGGCGGCCGCGCCGATGACGAAGTAGGCCTCCTCCAGGGTGGAGTCGAAGCCGCTGGTGAAGATGACGGTCGGGCGGGGGAGGCCGGAGTCGTCGACGAGGAAGAGGTACCCGGGCAGGGTGGTGTCCCCGTAGGGGATGCGGACGGCCTCGACGGGGTTGTCCAGCAGGCCCGCAGCGGTCGCGAAGGTCTCCCGGGAGAGGGCGGAGAGCGCCTTGACCTCGGGGTCGTGGGCGGGGTCGTCGCGGCGGTAGAACTCGGCGGTGCGGTAGTAGTTCGAGGCACGCAGCAGGGCCTCGCGGGCGCTGACCCGGTGGCCGGCGGCGAGCGCGCCGGTGCCGATGGCGTGGACGCGCTGCGCGGTCTTCTTCCACTCGCGCAGCCAGGCCTCCTCGTCGCCCTCGCCGACGTTGCGCAGGATGGTCAGGACCTCGCCCAGGTCGGCGCCGCCTTCGTTGGCGAAGCCGGCCGCGCGCAGCGCCTCGAAGGAGAAGGACTCGTCCTCGTACAGGAATCGCATGGTGCACCCCAGACCCATTGTCGAGACGGAACGGTTCCGTCTCGCCTTCGCCACCGACGATAGACCTCGCCCAGTCGAGACGCAACCGTTCCGACTCGTGTAGGTTCGGGCCATGCCCAGCACTCCCGCCCCCCAGCCGTCGCCCCCCGCACCCGACCGCCCCCCGGGGCGCAGGCTCCCCGGCGGGCCCGTGCTCCAGGACTCGGTGACCGCGGCCATCGCCGCCGCGTTCTTCGAGGAACTGGCGGCCGCCGGCTATGCGCGGCTGTCCCTGGAGGCGGTGGCCAAGCGCGCCGGCGCGGGCAAGGCGGCCATCTACCGCCGCTGGACGTCCAAGCTGGAGATGACCGTCGACCTGGTCTCCGCCGTCGCCGTCGACGCCTCGGGGACCGCCGACACCGGAACCCTGCGCGGCGACGTCCTCGCCTTCCTCTCGGAGGTCGCCGACGCGCTGTGCCGGCCGCTCCCGGCGAGGATCATCCCCGACCTGATCGCCGAGGGCGGCCGCAACCCCGAACTGGCCGCGGCGCTGTTCAGCACCGTCCGCGACACCCGGCGGGCCAAGGCCGCGGAGCTCCTGGAGCGGGCGGTCGACCGCGGCGAGCTCCCCGCCGACCTGGACCGCGGGATCGCCCTCGACCTCCTCGTCGGTCCGCTCTACTGGCGCCTCGCGGTCGTCCACACCCCGACCGCCCCCGACCACCTCGACCGCCTCACCGACAAGCTGATCGCGGCCTTCCGCGCCTGAGGCCCGGCGTGCGGCGCGCTGCGTGCCCCGCGGCGGGTGGCGGACGGGTGACGGGCGGGGCGGGGCGGGCCTGACCTCCCGTCAGGCAGCCTGGCGTGGTGCGACTATCTGGGGCGTATCGGCGCATCCGGCACGATTCGACCGGTTCCCCTAGGAGGACCTCAGCAATGAGCCGTCGCACCCACCGCCCCGCCATGCTCGTGGCGCTGGCGCTCGTCCTCGCCCCGCTCGCCGGCTGCGGCGGGGTCGACGCGCCCGGCCCGGTCACCGTCGCGCCCCCGCCGCCGGAGAAGGCCTTCGGCCAGGCCTGCGCGGCGCTGCCCGGCGAGGGCCCCGGTAGCCTCGACGCGATGCGCGGCCTGCCCGTTCTGACCGCGATCGACCAGACCAAGGACCTCGGCCAGCTGTCCGCGCTGGTCAAGACCGCCAAGGCCAAGGACATCTTCGACTCGATGGAGAACGTCACGGTCTTCGCCCCGAACGACGCCGCCTTCGCCAAGCTGACGGACGACCAGAAGAAGACCCTCGCCACCCAGCAGGGCGCCGGCGACCTCGTCCGCAAGCTCATCGTCGTCCGCGACCTGCGCAAGGACGACCTCCAGGACAAGCAGTACAACTCGCTGCAGGGCGCCGTCATCAAGGCGGCCGGCAGCGGGGAGGACTACCGCATCGGCGGCGCGCAGGTGCTCTGCGGCAGCATCAGGACGGCCAATGCGCGGCTGGCGATCCTGGACACGGTGCCGGCCTTCGGCTGACGGGCGCCGGTGAGGCGGGCCGGTCCTCTGGACCGGCCCTTCGCGGGCGCGGAATGTGGTGGTGACGCACCGGGTGCCGGCTGGTGTGTCGAATGTGTCGATGACGGCGGCGGACGGGACCGTCTGCCCGATCGCGAACGGGACAGCGACGTGTCCGGCGGTGGAGATCGCGGTTGGTGATTCGATGAGCTGGACGCTCACTGGCAGGCTGGATGCGAATGCCACGGTGACGCCGATGAACTCGGTGACGGTCACTGGTGGTCCGGATCCGGGCACGCCGACGCATACGGCGGTGGCTTCGCCGAGCGGCACCCCCGTGCCGCAGGCGCACCTGACTGTGTCGAAGGTGCTGCTGACCAACCCGGTCGTCCCCGGGCAGCGGATCCAGTGGCAGGTCTCGGTGGCCAATGACGGTCCCTCCCGGGCCCGCAATGTGGTCGTCACCGACCGGGTGCCCGCTGGGGTACTGGATGCGTCGATGGCGGCGCAGGACGGCGCCGTGTGCCCGATCGCCAATGGGACCGCGACCTGTCCGGCCGTCGAGATCCCGGTCGGCGGCCTGCTGACCTGGACGCTGAGCGGCACGCTCGACGCCGGTGCCACGGCGACCCCGACCAACACCGCGCTCGTCACGGGTGGCCCGGATGCGAGCACCAGTTCTCACACGGCGGTGGCCAGTCCCTCGACCGGGCCGGTGGCGGAGGCGCGCCTGTCGGTGTCCAAGGTGCTGCTGACCGACCCGGTGGTCCCTGGGCAGCGGGTCGAGTGGCAGGTGGCCGTCACCAACCGGGGGCCGTCCGTTGCCCGGGACGTGGTCGTGGCCGACCGGGTCCCGGCCGGGGTGGCGGACCCGTCGATGACGGCGGATGACGGTACGGCCTGCCCGATCGCGAGCGGGACGGCGACGTGCCCGGCGGTGGAGATCCCGGTCGGCGAGACCCGGACCTGGACGCTGGCCGGCACGCTCGATGCCGGTGCGACGGTCACTCCGGTCAATACGGTCGTCGTGACGGGTGGGCCGGATCCGGGTACGCCGACCCACACGGCGGTCGCCTCGCCGAGTTCGTCGCCGTCGGCGCAGGCCCGGCTGAGTGTCGCCAAGGTGCTGCTGACCTCCCCGGTGGTCGCCGGGCAGCAGATCCGGTGGCGGGTGACGGTGACCAACGACGGGCCGTCGCGGGCACGCAATGTGGTCGTCACCGACCGGGTGCCCGCCGGGGTGAACGACGCGTCGATGACGGCCGACGCGGACGGGACGTCGTGCCCGGTCGCGGACGGGACGGCGACCTGTCCGGCCGTCGAGATCCCGGTCGGCGCCACGGTGGCCTGGACGCTGAGCGGCACGCTGGACCCGAACGCCACGGCCGTCCCGGTCAACACGGCGGTGGTGACGGGTGGTCCGGATCCGTCGGTAACGGCGCACACCGCGGTGGCGACGCCGACCGAGCCGATCACCGTGCTGCACGACCTGCTGCTCACCAAGCAGGCGAGCCCGGAGAACCCGAAGGTCGGTGACACCGTCACGTACACCGTGACGGCCACCAACCGGGCCAGTGGCACGTACCTCGGCGCCGTCGTCACCGACGACCTCTCCGGGGTGTTGGACGGGGCGGCCTATGGTGGTGACGCCCGTGCCGGCAGCGGGGGGACGGCCTACGCCGCGCCGCGGCTGACCTGGACGCTGGACATCCGGCCCGGTGCGACGGAGACGCTCACGTACACCGTCACGGTGAAGCCGGACGCGGGCGGGCGGACGCTGGTCAACCGGCTGACGGCCGACGGTTCGAACTGCTCGGACGGCAACGCCAACGCCAACGGCAACTGTTCGACCAGCACCACCGTCCGCAACACGCCGAGTCCGAGCCCGAGTCCGAGCCCGACGACCAAGCCCCCGCTGCCGCCCACCGGGAGTGGGAACCCGGTGCCGGCGCTGCTGGTCACGCTGGTGTTCCTGGTGCTCGGCAGCAGCCTGATCGCGGCCCGCCGCTCCCGGCGCTCCCGCCGCTGACCCGCGGGCACCGTCGGGCGGCCGGTTCGGCTGGCCGCCCGACGGTGCGGGGTGTTGACGGCGGTGGCGTCAGGGGAGGGTCCAGCGCTGGTTGGCGCCCGCGTTGCAGTCCCAGATCTCCAGGCGGGTGCCGTTGGTGGTGGCGAGGCCCGGGTCGTCGAGGCAGCGGCCGGACTGGGTGCTCCTGAGGGTGCCGTCGGGTTGGGGTGTCCACTGCTGGTTGGGGCCGGCGTTGCAGTCCCAGAGTTCCACCGGGGTGCCGTTGGTGGTGGCGCCGCCGGTGACGTCGAGGCACTTGCCGTCGTGGGTGAGGGTGCCGTTGGACCAGGTCCACACCTGGGCGGCGCCGCCGTTGCAGTCCCAGAGTTGGACGGCGGTGCCGTTGGCGGTGGAGTCGCCGTTGTCGTCGACGCACTTGCCGGTCAGGGCGGAGGTGATCGGGCCGGTGTGGGTGGTCGGGGTGCCCGGGGTGAGGGCGAAGTCGTCGAACTGGTCGGTCCGGTAGCCGGTCACGCCGAGGCCGGCCTGCCCGTTGGTGAAGGAGGCGTCGGTCGCGCTGCCCACGGTGACGCCGTCGATGCCGGCGGTGAGGGTGGTGTCCTGCATCGACAGGGTGACGGTGTGCCAGCCGCCGGTTCCCGGCGCCGTGACGGTGCCGCTCGCCAGGGTGGTGAAGTTCCAGCTGGTGTCGCTCTTGTCGATGGACCAGGCGCCGGTGTCGCTGAAGCGCAGGTGGTAGGCGTTCAGGCCGTTGTTGTTGCGACCCTGCTGGTTGACCCGGCCCAGGAGTTCGACGCTGCCCGACTGTTCGAAGAGGGTGTCGGCGCTGACGGTGTAGTTGGACCAGCTGCCGTCGCCCATGATCGTGTACGGCGCGTCGTAGGGTTCATCGGTCCACCGGATCGGCTCGGTCGGGGCCATCTGGCGCAGGCAGCTGCCGTTTCGGCCGCCGCCGCACGGGACGGTCCGGAAGGCGCCGTTCATGTCGGTGAAGTACTTCGGCGAGGTGGTGGTGGCGGCCGTCTCGAAGTCGTCCGCGTAGGGCAGGCCCATCGGCGCGGCGGGCGGCGGGGTGGCGGTGCCCTTGCCCTGACCGGTGGTGGTGGTCACGGTGTAGACGTGGCCGGGCTGGAGGGTGAGGGTGTACGCGCCGCCCTGCGGGGTGACGTCCTGGGAGTGGACGAACCAGTCGGCGGAGTCGCCGGAGTTCAGATCGGTGGACCAGACGTGGACCTGCCCGGTGGAGAGGCCGCCGGTGACGGTGAAGCTCGCGGTCTGGGCCGCAGTGGCGTCCATGGTCTCGATGACGGTGCTGTAGTCGTGGTTGTTCGGCGACTTGAGCGTGACGTAGCTGCCGTTGGTGCGGGCGCCGCCGAGGTAGCCGCTCGCGGAGTCGATGTAGTGCCAGCCGGGCTGGGTGAACTGGGCGGTGTGCGCGGTGACCCAAGTGGTCTTGCCGATCGTGTAGTGGCCGGACCAGGGCTGGTTCGCGATCGACATGCCGTCGGTGGAGAAGTACAGGTTGGGGTAGAGCGCGGCGATGACGGGCCAGTTGATGAAGGAGGTCATCCGGCCGTCGAGGTAGTCGCGGTTGATCCCGCGCGCGACCGCGCCCGCCCCGCCGTCGGCGTCCTCGGAGCCGTTCTCGCTGGCCCAGAGCGGCTTGCCGAGCGCCTGGGCGGCGGGGGTGCTGGGGCAGCTGCTGAAGTTGCTCATGTACCCGCACGGGTAGTGCACGCCGACGACGTCGACGGCGTTCTTGAACGCCGGGTCGGTGGCCATGGCGTCGGCCACGGCCCAGGTGTCGTCGGCGGCGACGACCTTGGTGGCGCCGTAACCGTGGGAGACCAGCGCGCTCTTGAGGCTCTTGTACCAGCCGGCGTTGAAGCCGCGTTCGTTCCAGCCGCCGAGGTAGGAGACGTCGAGGTGGTGCTGGGCCGCGCAGCCCATCCAGTCCATCAGGTAGTCGACGGTGTCCTGGGACCAGAAGGAGCCGCCGCTGCCGGTGTTGCCGATCCAGCCGGGGGTGCCCCAGGTCAGGCCGTAGAACGTGATCTTCGGGTTGCGGGCCATCGCCTGTTCGGCGAGCCACCACTCGTAGCCCTGGTCGCAGTCGACGGTGCCCTTGGTGTGCTCGATGCTGGGCTCGGCGCCGTCGGTGGAGTTGGTGTCGCCGCCGATCTCCAGTTTCAGCACCTGGAGGGAGGCGCCGTAGCCGGGCTTGAACAGGTAGTCCAGTAACTGGCTCCGCTGGGGCTCCGGATAGTCGACCAGCAGACGGGAGTTGCCGCCGCCGCCGGAGATCGCGCCGACCCCGTCGAAGGTGAGGCCGGGCTTGGTGCCGTCGACGGTGACGGCGCTGTGGACGGCGGCGGTGGCGGCGCCGGCGGTGGACGGGGTGGTCAGGCCACTGAGCGCGCCGAGCAGCAGGGCTGCGGCGCCGAGGGCGGTGCGGAGTTTCGAGGGCAGGTGTCTGCTGCGCATGGACGTCCTCCGGGGTGGGGGTGGGGGGACGGGGCCGGCCGACCGGGGCACCGAGTGCCGTGTCGGGTGCTGTGTCAGGTGCCGTGTCGGGTGCATGGCGGAAGGTCGGAGTGGAGCGTAGACCCGACTTCCAACACTAATCAACAGCATGGCTGAAGATTCAACGCCACCGATCGCGCGTCGCGACCGGCGCACACGATCGACCGCGCGCCGGGGGAGCGGTTGCTGCGCCGTCAACCCCTTGACGCCGTCCCGTCATTGGCGGAAGCTGTTCCGGATGCCTGCCTACCGGCCGGTAGGCAGGCACTAGGTCACTTCGAAGTCTCTGACCAGTGTGATTGTCGGGCTGCTGGCCCGTTTCGCGCGCGGGCGAGGGGCCGCCCGGCTGGTCGGCGCTCTTCGCATCCGCGCGGGGCGGGTGGCATAACGAGACGGTGTCGATCCTGCCTCGGAGGTAAACGCGAGCTTGACTCGGATGTGAACTGGGCGTTTCCTGATGCCTCATCGCGTTTGATTGCGATGTTTTCTGATCGACTGTGTTGCTTATGGTCGATCGGCCCACACCCTCAGGAGCCTCCACCATGCATCTCACCCTCCGTGGCCGCCTGGCCCCGCTCGCCGCGCTGAGCCTGGTCACCACTCTCGGTCTGACGGCCTGTTCCACCGGACAGACCTCCTCCTCCGGGGCCGACGCGTCGGTGGCCCCGGTGTCCGGCAAGGTCTCGATCACGTACCTGCAGAAGCAGGGCGACCAGCAGTACTTCGTGGACGAGGCGGCCGGCGCCAAGGCCAAGGCCGCCGAGCTGGGCGCCGACCTGAAGGTCGTGAACCTCGGCAGTGACGCCAACAAGACGGTCGGCGAGGTGCAGGCCGCGATCGCCCAGAAGAGCAACGGCCTGATCATCGTGGTGCCCGATCCGGCGGTCGGGCCGCAGGTGGTGCAGACGGCCCGGGACGCCAAGGCCGCGCTGCTCACCTCCGACGACCAGGTCTGCGCGAGCGGCCCCTCCCCGGCGCAGTGCGCCGCCGGAGACCTGGTGCCCCGGATCGGCTTCTCCGGCCAGCAGATGGGCCAGCAGGTCGGCCGGCGCGCCGCCGAGGAGTTCAAGAAGGCCGGTTGGAACGCCGCCGACACCCGGATCATCTCCGCCTGGAAGCAGGACGTCACCGTCTGCGGTGACCGGGTCAAGGCCGCCAAGGACGCCTTCGACCAGGCCGTGCCGGGTGTGCAGGCCATCGACGTCGCCACCGACAACACCCCGACCGGTGCGCAGGACAAGGTGGCCGCCACCATCACCGCCAACCAGGGCGTCAAGCACTGGGTGACCTGGGGCTGCAACGACGAGAACGTCCAGGGCGCCGTCACCGCCCTGCAGAACGCCGGGATCAGCCCGGACGACATCGACGGCGTCGGCCTGGGCGCCTACCTGGCCTGCAAGGACTGGTCCGCCGGCAAGCCCTCCGGGATGAAGGCCGCCCTGTTCATCAACGGCAAGGACGTCGGCGCCCTGTCGGTGCAGACCATGTACGACAAGCTCAAGAACGGCAAGGACTTCCCCAAGGAGGCCTTCGCCCCGACCAAGATGGTCGACGCCGCCAGCTGGCAGTCCGCGGGCGTGTCCTGCAGCTGACGCCGCGTTCGGCGTGACGTCGAGCAGGCGGTGCGGCGGGCGAGTGATTCACGCCGCCGCGCCGCCGCCGGTTCCGCCGCCCGTCCGCACCCCCGCCCGTACCGCACTGCCAACGAGGCCCCGATGACCCCACCCGAACCCTCGCCCCTCCCGCCACCGGGCACCTCCGCCGGCCTGAGCGCCGAAGGGGTGTCCAAGCGCTTCGGCGCCGTCCAGGCGCTGACCGACGTCACGCTCTCCTTCCCGCCCGGCCGGATCACCGCGCTGATGGGGGAGAACGGCGCCGGCAAGTCCACCCTGCTGCGCATCCTCACCGGCGACCACCGCCCCACCGAGGGGCGCGTCCTGCTGGACGGCCGGCCGCTCGACCTGCACTCCCCGCAGGACGCCCGCCGCGCCGGGATCCGGATCATCCCGCAGGAACCCGAGATCATCCCGCACGTGCCGGTCGCCGAGAACGTCTACGCGGGCTCGCTGCCCCGCACCGGGCTGCGCCGCCTGGACCGCGCCGAGCTGCGCCGCCGGATCACTGCGGACCTGGCCCGTCTGGGCTTCGACAAGGTCCTCGACCCCGACCTGCTCGGATCCGAACTCACCGCCGCCCAGCGCCAGTTGGTCGAGATCATGCGGGCCCTGACCGGAGCCGTCGCACCGCGTGCGATCGCCTTCGACGAGCCCACCTCCTCGCTCTCCGAGCACGAGGTCGAGGCCCTGTTCGCGCTGATCGGCCGGCTGCGCGACGAGGGCATCGCGGTCGTCTACGTCTCCCACCGGATGAAGGAGATCTTCCAACTCGCCGACCGCATCGCGGTGTTGCGCGACGGCCGGGTCGCCGGGGTGGTCGAGGCCGCGGCCACCGACGAGGGCGAGCTGGTCCGGCTGATGGTCGGCCGCGACCTGTCCTCGCTGTTCGTCCGCCAGCAGGTGGCCACCGACCGCGTCGTGCTGGACGTCGACGGCTTGACCACCGACGACGTGCGCGACGTCAGCCTCAAGGTCCGGGCCGGCGAGGTGGTCGCGCTGGCCGGACTGATCGGCGCCGGACGCTCCGAACTCGCCCTCGCCCTGGCCGGCGACGCCCCGATCCGCTCCGGCACGGTGGCCCTCGACGGCGAGGTGCTGCGGCTGTGCACCCCGCGCGACGCCATCGCCGCGGGCATCGGGCTGGCGCCCGAGGAGCGCAAGGCCCAGGCGCTGTTCCTGCAGCGCACGATCCGCGACAACACCTCGCTGGTCAGCCTGCGCCGACTCAGCCGGTGGCGGTTCGTCAAGCGCCGCCAGGAGAAGGCCCTCGCCCAGGAGTACGCCGACCGGCTGCGGGTCCGCGCCCCCTCCGTCGAGACGGAGGTGCGCACCCTGTCCGGCGGCAACCAGCAGAAGGTCGTCCTGGCCCGCTGGCTCGCCCGCCGGCCCGAGCTGCTGATCCTCGACGAGCCCACCCGCGGCGTCGACATCGGCGCCAAGGCCGAGATCTACCAGATCATCGCCGACCTCGCCCGCGAGGGCACCGCCGTCCTGGTCATCTCCTCCGAACTGCCCGAGGTGCTCGGCCTCGCCGACCGGATCGTGGTGATGCAGAACGGCCGCACCACCGGCGAGCTCAGCCGTGAGGAGGCGACGGAGGAAGCAGTCCTCGCCCTCGCCATGGCCGACGACCTCGGCGCCGCCGACCGCCGTACCGCGGCCGACCGCCGTAGCCCGGCCCCCGCCACCACCCCCGCCCAGACCGGAGAGACCCGATGACCACCGCCACGCCCCCGACCGCCCCGGTGCCGGACACCGGAGCCCTGCCCGTGCGGTCCGGCGGCCCGCGCGCCCTGCTCGCCGCGATCGGCGGTCAGAACCTCAGCCTGATCGGCGCCCTGGTCGCCGTCGTCGCCCTCTTCGGCACCCTCAACCCCAACTTCGTCGGCTGGGACAACATCCAGGTCATCGCCGAGGCCGCCACCATCTCCGGACTGCTGGCCGTCGTCCAGACCGTCGTGATCATCTGCGGCGGCCTCGACATCTCGGTCGGCTCCCAGGCGGGCCTGGCCTCCGTCACCAGCGCCATGGTCTTCACCTCCAGCGGAGCCAACCCCTACCTCGGCATCGGCGCCTCGCTCGCCATCGGCGCCGGCATCGGCCTGTTCAACGGCGTCGTCATCATCTACGGCCGGGTCAACCCGACCATCGCCACCCTCGCCGGACTGGCCGCCTACAAGGGCGTCGCCCAGCTCGTCTCGGACGGCCGCGCCCAGGGCTACGTGCTCAACGACCCGGTCTTCGTCTTCCTCAGCCGGGGCAGGATCGCCGGACTGCCCACCATGGTCTGGCTGCTGATCCTCACCGCCGTCGCCGTGCACGTCCTGCTGACGTACACCGACATCGGCCGCAACATCTACGCCATCGGCGGCAACGACACCGCGGCCCGGCTGGCCGGCATCAACCTCAACAAGTACCTGATCGCCGCCTACGCCCTCTCCGGCACGGTGGCCGCCCTCGCGGGGGTGCTGCTCACCGCGCGCACCGGCAGCGGCCAGCCCGTCTCCGGCAGCGAGGGCCTGGAGCTCCAGTCGATCACCGCGGCCGCGCTGGGCGGCTGTGCCCTCAAGGGCGGCAAGGGCAGCATCGGGGGCACCCTGCTGGCCGTCGCGCTGCTCGGCGCGCTGCAGAACGGCCTCACCGTCCAGGGCATCAACTCCTTCTGGCAGAACGTCGCCCAGGGCGCCCTGCTGGTCGCGGCGGTCGTGATCCAGCAGCGGCGCAACCGCGAGCGCGCGGTCGGCCTGCCCGCCTGACGGCCGTACCCCGCGCCCTGCCCCTGCCCCTGGGTTCCTGCGGAGCCGGACGGACGATCCCGTCGGTCCGGTCCCGCGGGTCGGGTCGGGGGCGCACCCGGCCCCCACACGGGTGCGCCCCCGACCGCCACCTCCTCACGTCGGCCCGCCGGGGTGCGGGGATAATGGATCACGCGGGCTCCGGCCGCCGTCGCCGGTCGCCGACGGGGCCGCCCCCGGCCGTACCCGCTCGTTCGATCGAAAGGTCCTCCGTGGCTGACCAGACGTTGCTCGCCGCCCAGCGCCAGGCGCTGATCCTGGAGGCGATCCGCCGGACCGGCGCGATCCGGGTCGCCGAGCTGGTCGAGCAGTTCGGCGTGTCCGACATGACCATCCGCCGGGACCTCGACGCACTGGTACGCCAGGGCGCGGTGGAGAAGGTCCACGGCGGTGCGGTGGCGACCGGGGCGGCCAGCACCTTCGAGCCCGGCTTCGACGCCAAGTCCGCGCTGGAGGAGGGCACCAAGGCCGCGCTCGCGGACGCCGCGGTGCAACTGGTGGAGCCGGGCAGCGTGGTGGCCCTCTCGGCCGGTACCACGACCTACGCGGTCGCCGCCCGGCTGCTGGAGGTCCCGGAGCTGACCGTGGTGACCAACTCGCTGCGGATCGCCGACCTGCTGTGGGCGGCGGGCAGCGACGGGAGGGAGAGCGCGCCGACCCTGCTGCTGACCGGCGGGTCGCCGACCCGCTCGGCGGCCCTGGTGGGGGCGCTGGCCGACCAGACCATCCGTTCGCTGCACGTGGACCTGCTGATCCTGGGCGTGCACGGGGTGAGCGAGCAGGCCGGCCTCACCACGCCCAACCTGGCCGAGGCGCAGACCAACCGGGCCCTGATCGCCTCCGCCCGGCGCACCGTCGTGGTCGCCGACCACACCAAGTGGGGCGTCGTCGGCCTGAGCAGCTTCGCGACCCTGTCGGAGGTCGACTGCTTCATCACCGACGACGCCCTGCCTGCGGCGGCCCGCGGGGTGCTGGCCGAGGCGGTCGGCGAAATCCTCGTCGTCCCGACCGCCGGCTGACGCCGGATCCGACCGCGCGGGGGCTCAGCCCCCGTGCCGTCGGTCCGCCCGCGGTCAGCCCACCTTGCGGGCGCCCGCCGAGGGAACGGCGGTGAACGGGACCGGTGCGGCGTGGCCCGCGGTGCGGAAGGCCGCCGTCACGGCGGCCGAGACCTCGGCCACCCGGGGGGCCTCGACCAGGGCGATGACGGACCCGCCGAAGCCGCCACCGGTCATCCGGGCGCCCAGGGCCCCGGCGGCGACGGCGGCCTCGACCGCGAGGTCCGTCTCGGCGCAGGAGACCCGGAAGTCGTCGCGCAGCGAGGCGTGTCCGGCCGTCAGGATCGGCCCCAGCGCGGCGAGGTCACCGCGGACCAGGTGCTCGACGGTCTCCAGCACGCGCCCGTTCTCCGTCACCACGTGCCGTACCGGCGGCCGGAGTTCGGCGGGCAGCCGGTCCAGGGCCGGGCCCAGGTCGGCGGTCGCGAGGTCGCGCAGCGCGGGCAGGCCGAGCAGCTCGGCGGCGCGCTCGCAGCCGGCCCGCAGGGCGGCGTAGGCGCCGTCGCCGAGGTCGTGCTTGACCCGGGTGTCGATCACCAGCAGTCGCAGGCCCGCCGCCGCCAGGTCGAACGGGACGTGCCGCTGCTCCAGTGTCCGGGTGTCCAGGAACAGCGCGGTGCCGTCCGTGCAGCAGGAGGAGGCCATCTGGTCCATCACGCCGCAGGGGACGCCGACGAAGGCGTTCTCGGCCCGCTGGGCGAGCACGGCGAGCTCCGGCGCGCTCAGGCCGAGGTCGTACAGGTCGTTCAGGGCGGCGGCGGTGGCGCACTCCAGGGCGGCGGAGGAGGAGAGGCCGGCCCCGCTGGGCACGTCGCTGTCGAAGAACAGGTCGGCCCCGCCGATCTGGTGCCCGGCCTCGGCGAGGGACCAGAACACGCCGGCCGGGTAGCCGGCCCAGTCGGCGACCACGCCGGGCGCCAGGCCGTCGAGCGCGAGCTCGGTGATGGTGCCCCCGCCCTGGGCGCTGTACAGCCGCAGCCGGCCGTCCTCGCGGCGGCGGGCGCTCACCCGGGTGGTGTGCGGGAGGGCGATGGGCAGGACGAAGCCGTGGTTGTAGTCGGTGTGCTCACCGATCAGGTTCACCCGGCCGGGGGCGGCCCAGACGCCGTTCGGGCGTCCGCCGTGGACGGCCTCGAAGTCGGTGGCCTCGTCGATCATCTGCTGCTCCATGCCTGGTGCGCGGGTGGGTTCCCGTCGACGGGTGTTCGTCGACGGGCGGAAGTGAATTCCGACATAATCAAACATGACCGTCCCCACGGTCAACACCTGCGATGTCCATGTTCATCCGGGTCGAGTCAAGCGCCTGGGACGGCCGCTACCAGCGAAGATGCTTGTTGACAAGCGATCGTCTCTGTTTGAATCTGTTGAAGCTCGAAACTGCCGGGCCGACGCCCCACGCGTAAGGAGTACAGCGGTGCACAGAACCGCCACCAAGTTGGCCGACGGCCGCGAACTGGTCTACTTCGACCAGGGGCCGGGCGCGCTCCGCGAGGTCCCGGACGAGCGGCCGCTCGAACCGACCGCGAGCCTCTCCGAGGCCCGGCTCGACCCGGTGCTCGGCGAGTGGGTGACGGTGGCCGCCCACCGCCAGCAGCGCACCTACCACCCGCCGGCCGGCGAGTGCCCGCTGTGCCCCTCGCGGGACGGCCGGCTCAGCGAGATCCCGGCGCCGGACTACGAGGTCGCGGTCTTCGAGAACCGCTTCCCCTCGCTCGCCGCCGGCTCCGCCGACCACGTCGCGGCCCGGGACGAGCCCCTGCACACCCTGCGGCCCGGCAGCGGCCGCTGCGAGGTGGTCTGCTTCACCTCCGACCACGACGCCTCCTTCGCCGACCTCGACGAACCCCGGGCCCGCCTCGTCCTGGACGCCTGGACCGACCGCACGGCGGAGCTGTCCGCCCTGCCCGGCGTCCGGCAGGTGTACTGCTTCGAGAACCGCGGCGAGGAGATCGGGGTCACGCTCGCCCACCCGCACGGGCAGATCTACGCCTTCCCGTTCGTCCCCTCCCGCACCTCCCGGATGATCGCCCGGGCCGGGGCGCACCGGGCCCGCACCGGCCGCAACCTCTTCGAGGACCTGCTCGCCGCCGAACGGAGCTCCCCGGAGCGGCTGGTGCTCCGGGGCGAGCACTGGACCGCCTTCGTCCCGTTCGCCGCCCGCTGGCCGTACGAGGTCCACCTCTACCCGAACCGCAGGGTGCCCGACCTGACCGCGCTCGACGAGGCCGAGCGCGCAGAGTTCCCCGGGCTCTACCTCGACCTGCTGCGCCGCTTCGACGCCCTGTTCCCCGCCGGGCCCGGCGCGGCGCCCAACCGCACCCCGTACATCGCCGCCTGGCACCAGGCCCCCGACCAGGGTGGTGCCGAACTCGCCCTCCACCTTGAGCTGTTCACCGTGCGGCGGGCGCCCGGCAAGCTCAAGTACCTGGCGGGCGTGGAGTCAGGGCTGGACGCCTTCGTCACCGACGTCAGCCCGGAGGCCGCCGCCGAGCGGCTGCGCGCCGCCGCGCCCGCCTGAACCGGGCCCGGGGACGGCGACGGCCTCCCGCCCCGGCGGGGGTGGGAGGCCGTCGTGCGTGAGAGAGGACGTGCGCCGGTCAGGCGGTCGGCTTCGCGGTGACCAGGGCCGTGATCTCGGCGGCGAGGCGGGGGCCGAGCTCGCCCCAGCCTTCCTTGTAGCCGTAGACGCCGGCGAGGGTGCGGGCCTCGTAGTCGCCGTTCATGATCTCGATGTCGTCCGCGGTGATGAGGCCCGGGTGGGCCACGCCGACGGCCGAGGAGACCTTGAGCAGCTCCTTGCGCAGGGTGCGCAGGTAGACGGCGGCGCGGGTGGACTTGGACGCCGGGTCCAGGCCGCGGGCCAGCCAGGGGTTCTGGGTGGCGATGCCGGTGGGGCACTTGTCGGTGTGGCACTTCTGCGCCTGGATGCAGCCGATGGACAGCATGGCCTCGCGGGCCACGTTGATCATGTCGGCGCCGAGGGCGAAGGCGACCGCGGCGTTCTCGGGCAGGCCGAGCTTGCCGGAGCCGATGAAGGTGAGGTCGTCGGTCAGCCCCAGCTCGGCGAAGGTGCCGTAGACCCGGGAGAAGCCCATCCGGAACGGCAGCGACACCGAGTCGGCGAACATCCGGGGCGCGGCGCCGGTGCCGCCCTCGCCGCCGTCGACGGTCACGAAGTCGACGCCGCGGTCCCCGCGCTCCATCAGCGCGGCGAGCTCCTGCCAGAAGCCCATCTCGCCGACCGCGCTCTTGATCCCGACCGGCAGGCCGGTCTCGGCGGCGATCAGCTCGACGAAGTCCAGCATCGAGTCGACGTCGCCGAACGCGGAGTGCCGGGACGGCGAGGCGCAGTCCTGGCCGACCGGGATGCCGCGGATCGCGGCGATCTCCGGGGTGACCTTCGCGCCCGGCAGCATGCCGCCCAGCCCGGGCTTGGCGCCCTGGGAGAGCTTGATCTCTATCGCCTTGACCGGGGCGCCGGCCACGACGTCCTTGAGCTTGTCGAGGTTGAAGCTGCCGTCCTCGTTGCGGCAGCCGAAGTAGGCGGTGCCGAGCTGGAGGACGAGGTCGCCGCCCTGGCGGTGGTACGGGGACAGGCCGCCCTCGCCGGTGTTGTGCATGGTGCCGGCCTCCGCCGCGCCCTTGTTGAGGGCGGTGATGGCGGCGCCGGAGAGCGAGCCGAAGCTCATCGCCGAGATGTTCACCACGCTCGCCGGGCGGAACGCCTTGGCGCGGCCGCGCGGGCCGCCGAGCACCTTGGCCGAGGGCAGCGGGGACTGCGGGTCGTGGGTGTCGGGCAGGGCGCCGGCGAAGGTGCGCTGCTTCACGTAGGCGTGGCCCTGGACGTGCTCGACGTCGACCTCGGTGCCGAAGCCGAAGTAGTTGTTCTGCTCCTTGGCCGAGGCGTAGATCCAGGTGCGCTGGTCGCGGCTGAACGGGCGCTCCTCCTCGTTGGAGGTCACGATGTACTGCCGCAGCTCGGGGCCGATCGTCTCCAGCAGGTAGCGGGCGTGCCCGAGCACCGGGAAGTTCCGGAGCAGCGCGTGCTTCTTCTGGATGAGGTCGCGGGCAGCCAGAAGCGCCACCGCTGTCGCGGCGGCCGCGCCGATCTTCCGGGCTTGCATGGACGTTCCTCCTCGGTGCACGACTCCATCGCCGTCGGTGGAGTCGTCGTGTCGTGCGGGGCGTTGGGCGGCGGGCGCGCGGCCGGGAGGCAACGGCGCCCGTCGAGGGACCCGATGTGATCGTAGGACGCCCGTCCGACCGGTCTGCGGCCAGGGGCGGGTTCGCGGCCCGCTCCGGCGGCCCGGTGGACTTTCGGCCATGGCGTGGCCGAATTCCTCCGCGAACTTCACGAGTTACTTCACCCCAGTGATTCCGTGCCCTTCCGGTGGTGATTCCGGGGGCAATCGGAGAAACGGCGGGCTCGGTGAATGTGAGCAAGATGTGTGCCCTGCCTTGTCCGTATTTGGATGGACAGGAGGCGGGTGGTGAGGCGCGTAGACGGTCCGGGAATTGCCTTGCCTCTACCAAGTCTTGACCTTCCCTAGGGGATTACGTAGCCTCCTGATCAATACGGAGGGCCGGTCGCCCGGGTGTTCGAGCGAGCCTGTTGCCGCCGTGTGGGGACCAATTCGAATCCGTGGGGGATCTCGTGTACGACGTCATTGTTGTCGGTGCCCGCTGCGCCGGATCGCCGGTGGCCATGCTGCTGGCCCGGCAGGGGCACCGGGTGCTGGTGGTGGACCGGGCCTCGTTTCCCAGCGACTCCGTGTCGACCCACTACATCCACCAGGCGGGACTGCTGAAGCTCCAGGAATGGGGGCTGCTCGAGGAGATCGTCGGCGCGGGCACGCCGGCGCTGCGCAGGATGCACTACGCCTACCGCGGGGTCGAGCTCAACGGCTTCGCCGAGCCGGTCGACGGCGTCGACGCCGTCTACTGCCCGCGTCGCACCGTGCTCGACGAGATCCTCGTCAACGCGGCCCGCCGGGCGGGCGCGGAGGTGCTGGAGGGCTTCACCCTGACCGACCTGGTCTTCGACGGCGGACGGGTGGTCGGCGTCCGCGGGCGCGAGGGCGACGGCCCGGAGCGGGAGTTCCGCTCGACCGTGGTGGTCGGCGCCGACGGCTTCCACTCGACGGTGGCCAAGCGGACCGGCGCCGAGCTGTACAACGTCCGCCCGGCCGCCGGGTTCATCTACTACTCGTACTACACCGGGCTCGACGACTGGGGGCTGCACCACAAGACCGGCATGAACGAGCGCTGGTTCGGCACCTGGCCGACCAACGACGGGCTCCAGATGCTGGCGGTCATCTGCACCCGGCGTCAGCTCAAGGAGTTCCGCCAGGACGTCGAGGGCCGGTTCCAGGCCGTGTTCGACGACGTGTCCCCGGAGATGGGGGTCCAACTGCGGGACCAGGGGCGGCGCGAGGAGGACTTCAAGCCGATGCGCTACCCGGACAACTACTACCGCCGCGCGTACGGCCCGGGCTGGGCCCTGGTCGGCGACGCCGGGTACCACAAGGACCCGTACACCGGGTGGGGCATCACCGACGCCTTCCTCCACGGCCAGCTGCTCGCCGACCGGATCCACCAGGGACTGGCCGGCGAGCGGCCGATGGAGGAGGCGCTCGCCGAGTACAACAAGCTGCGGGACGAGGAGAGCGGCGACGTCTACGACTTCACCACCACGCTCGGCGAACTCACCGAACTGCCGCCCTTCTTCCGCGCCACGATGTCCGCGATGAGCGCCACCCAGGAGTGGACCGACCGGATGCTCGGACTGATCGGCGGCGTCGTCGAGGGACACGAGATCTACGCGCCGGACGCCCTGGAGCGCCTCTACGACAGCGCGGGTGTGCCGCAGGACCAGCGGATCTACGACCCCGCGGGCTGAGCCACCGCCCGGGTGCAGTACCTGATGTGTCGTCAACTCGACACGGTAGTCGTCGTTCTCCAGCCCGCCGAGGGAGCCAGTAGATGAAGCACGCCTCCAGCATGTTCGAGCTCATCAGCGAACAGCCCGAGCAGAGAGCCTACTTCGAGACCGGTGGGACCGGCCGGTCGCACGAGTTCTACACCGGCGAGGAACAGCACCGGCGGGAGATGGAGCGGATCTACGGCCGCCGCTGGCTGCCCGTGGACCACGTCTCCCGGCTCAAGGAGAAGGGCGCGTTCAGCACCCTGAACATCGGCACCGGATCCGTCCTGCTGCTGCATGGCGACGACGGGATCCGGGCCTACCACAACTACTGCCGCCACCGCGGTTACAAGCTCGTCGAGGAGGCCGCGGGCAAGCGGCAGAGCCTCGTCTGCCTCTACCACTGCTGGGTGTACGACCGCAACGGCGCGCTCAAGAGCCTCAACGGCACCTACCTCGACCACTTCTTCGCCAAGGACGAGAACGGGCTGCTGCCGATCCGCACCGAGATCCGGCACGGCGTCGTCTTCATCGCCTTCTCCGACGACGCCCCGGACCTGGACGAATCCCTGGGCGAGTTCGGCGAGTTCGCCCGCGTCTACCACCTGGCCGAGCTGGAGTGCGTGGAGGCCAAGGACTACCCGGTCGCCTCCAACTGGAAGCTGGTCGCGCACAACGTCAACGAGAGCCTGCACTTCCCGACCGCCCACAAGGACCTGCACCGGATCACCGACTTCGACGACGCGGGCACCTACGACCTCCGGGGCGACATCGTCGGCGCCTGGCAGTCGATCCGCGGCGGCTTCAACTCCGTCTCCATGACCGGCCGCAGCCGGCGCGCACCGATGCCGCTGGTGCCCGAGGCCGACCGGCAGCGGATCAACTGGATCACCATCCTGCCCAATCTGCTGTTCGGCTTCACCGCGGACTACGTGATGATGCAGTGGGTCTGGCCGGAGAGCCCCGGCACCTGCCTCGTCCGGCACTTCTGGCTCTTCCACCCCTCGGAGACCGCCAAGGACGACTTCTCGCACGAGGCCGTGTTCGCCCTGTGGGACAAGGCCAACTACGAGGACTGGACGATGTGCGAGCGCACCCACCGGGGCCTGGCGAACCCGCGCTGGGCGCCCGGGCAGCTCTCCCTCGACGAGGAGGTGGTCTCCCAGATCGACGCCTGGATCGCGGCACAGACAGCTGAGATGAACGGGACAAGTGATGCGGTTCACGCCGCCCCGCCGGGCCGAGCGGGCGTGACGGACCAGGCGGCCGCCTCCGGCGGCGCCGCGGTCGGCGGTGCGTGAGCATGGCGACGAACTGCTACCTCATCGGCGGCACCCGGGTCCTGACGCAGTGCGCCGCCCGACTCCTCGACGCGGGCGTGCGCATCGAGGGCATCCTCAGCGAGGACCCCGCCGCGGCCGCCTGGGCCGCCGAACACCGGATCCCGCTGCACGACCCGCGCGCCGACCTCACGGCGCTGCTCTCGGGCCAGCCCTTCGACTACCTCCTCAGCACGGTCAACTTCCGGATCCTGCCCGCCGAGGTGCTCGCGATGCCCAGGATCGCCGCGATCAACTTCCACGACGGCCCGCTGCCCCGCTACGCCGGCAGCCACGCCCCGGCCTGGGCGCTGTACGAGGGCGCCACCCGACACGCCGCCACCTGGCACCTCATGGCGGAGGCCGTCGACGCCGGAAACGTGCTGCTGGAGCGCTGGTTCCCGGTCCGCGAGCACTCCACCGCCCTGTCGCTGACCTACGAGACGGCCGAGACCGGCATCGAGCTGTTCGGCGACCTCGTCCCGTACCTCACAGCCGGCACCCTGCCCGAACCCGTCGACACCCGCGGCCGCGAACGCCGCTTCTACCGCCGCAGCGCCCGGATGGCCGCCGGCGGCGCCATCCACGCCGGCACCACGGCCGCCGAAGCCGTCCGCACCGCCAAGGCCCTCGACTACGGCTCCTTCCCCAACCCGCTCGCCCTGCCCGCGTACGTCACCGAGCAGGGCGCCGTGTTCAGCCGGCAGATCCGCTCGATCCCCCGCAACGAGCCCCGGACCGGCACGACCGCGCTCTCGGTGACCACCTCCGCGCTCACCCTGGCCGCGGCCGACGCCGACCTCGTGCTCAGCGACTTCACCGCCGTCGACGGCAGCGCCCTCAGCGGGCAGGCCGCCGCCCAGTGCCTCGGCATCGTCGAGGGCGCCCCGGTGCCGCCCGCCCCGCAGGAGCTGCTCGCGGCCCTGGCCGACGCCCAGCAGCGGCTGCGCCCCCACGAGCCCTGGTGGCGCGCCCGGCTGCGGGACCTGCGCCCGGCCCGGCTGTCCGCCGGGGACTTCTCCGCCGCCACGGCCCACTACGGCCGCTACGAGCTGGCGTACACCCCCGCCTCACCCGAGGACACGGTCGAGGTCGTCCGCGCCTTCCTGCGCGCCGTCGCCGAGCGCACGGACGACCCGGAAGCCCCGGAGGGCTTCGACTTCGCCTGGTCGCCGTCCGCCGCGCGGATCCTCGCCGAGCGCACCCACGGACTCGTCGCCGCCCGCTTCCCGGTCCGCTTCGAGGCCGATGACACCGGCGCGGCGCTGCGGCGCCGACTCGACCTGGCCGCCGGGAAGGGCGGCTACGCCGCCGACCTGGAGGCCCGGCTCGGCCTGGCCGGGCGCCCGCTGGGCGAACAGGATCCGACCTTCACCCGGGTGATGGTCCTGGAGCGGGACGCGGGCGAGGAGGCCTCCGCCGAACCGCACACCGAGGTCGCGCTGCTGTGCGTGCAGGACGGCCCGCCCACGGTGTTCGTCCGGGAGACGGCCATGGACCGGGAGGAGGCGCTGGCGTTCACCGAACGGGTCGAGGATCTGGCGCTGGCCGCGCTGTTCCACGGCGACGACCCGACGCCCGTGCGGAGCGGGGAACCGCCGGCAGTCGAGAGCGAGGGTCCGACCGTCCTGGACCTGGTGGCCGCCGCCGTCGCCGAACGGCCCCGCGCCGTCGCCGTGCGCTGCGGCGACCGCACCCTCGACTACGCCGGCCTCGACGCCTGGGCGGACGCGATCGCCGCCCGGCTGCACGACCACGGCATCGAACCCGGCTCGGTGGTCGGCGTCCTGACCGAACGCGGCCCGCACCTGCTGCCCGCGCTGCTCGGCGTCCTGCGGGCCGGTGCCGCCTTTCTGCCGCTGGACCCCGGCTACCCCGCCGACCGGCTGCGCCGCTACACCGAGGCCGCCCGGTGCGACCTGGTCCTCACCGACGACCGCACCCACGCCCTCGGGCAGTCGCTCGGCGCCGCGCTGGGCGTGCCGGAGGCGGACGGCGCCGCACTGGCCGTGCCGGCCCAGGTCGGCGCACCCGACCTCGCGTACGTGCTGTTCACCAGCGGCTCCACCGGAGAGCCCAAGGGGGTGGAGGTCGAGCACGGCGCCCTCGCCAACTTCCTCACCGGCATCGGCGCCCGGCTGGCCGTCCCGGCCGACGCCCGGGTGCTCGCGCACACCACGGTGGCCTTCGACATCTCCCTGCTGGAACTGCTCCTGCCGCTGACGCTCGGCGCCACCGTGGTCCTCGCCTCCCGCGACACCGCGCGCGACCCGCACCGACTGGCCGAGCTGACCGGCGAGGTGACCGTCGCCCAGGCGACCCCGAGCCTGTGGCGCCTGCTGCTGGAGACCGGCTGGACCCCGCCAGCCTCGCTCACCGTCCTGTCCGGCGGCGAGGCGCTGCCCGCGAGTGTCGCCGAGCCGCTGCACGCCTCCGCGCGGGAACTCTGGAACCTCTACGGCCCGACCGAGGCCACCATCTGGGCCTCCTGTCACCGGGTCACCTCCGCCGACGCGCCGCTGCCGCTCGGCGAACCGCTGCCGAACCTCCGACTGCACGTCCTGGACGGGCAGTTGGAGCCGTGCGCGGCCGGCGAAACCGGCGCGCTCTACATCTCCGGCGCCGGACTGGCCCGCGGCTACGCCCACCGGCCGGACCTCACGGCGGACGCCTTCGTCGTCCACCCGGCCGGCGGCGTACGGCTGTACCGCACCGGGGACGAGGTACGGCTGCACCCGGGCGGCGCGATCGAGTGGCTCGGCCGGGCCGACGCCCAGGTGAAGGTCCGGGGCAACCGCATCGAACCGGCCGAGATCGAGCGGGTGCTGGAGCGCTTCGACGGCATCACCGCGGCGGTGGTCGTCGCGGCCCGCTTCGAGGGGCGCGGCGAACCCCGCCTGACGGCCTACCTGGTCGGCGGGCGGACGGCGACCAAGTCCCGCCTGGACGCCTTCGTGCGCGCCGCGCTGCCGGAGTACATGGTGCCCGACGCCTACGTACGCATCGACGCGCTGCCGCTCACCGACAACGGCAAGGTCGCGCGCGCCCGGCTGCCCGAGCCGAAGCGGGACAACATCGTCCGCGCCGCCGACGGCGCCGAGCCGACCCGCCCGGCGGCCGAGGACCGCACCGCCGAGATCGCCCGGGTCTTCGCCGCCGTGCTCGGGCACACCGGGTTCACGGCGGACGGCAACTTCTTCGACCTCGGCGGGGACTCGGCCAGTGTCACGGTGGCCGCGGCGCGGCTGAGCGGGGCGCTGGGCGTGCGGATCAGCGCGGCGGACGTCTTCGCGACCGGTACGCCGGCCAAGCTGGCCCGACTGCTGGGGGCGGCGGAGGGGGCGGTGGCCGTACCTGCAGTGGCCGTACCTGCCGTCGTCCCTGACCCTGTCCCTTTCCCTGCTCCTGTCCCCGACCCTGACCCGGTTCCCGAGGCCGAGGCCGAGGCCGAGCCCGCACGGCCGCAGCCCGCGCCGCGCCCGGCCGACCACGGCGCGCTGGCCGTGGTCGGCATGGCCTGCCGGTTCCCCGGCGCCGCCACCCCGGACGAGTTCTGGCGCAACCTGGTCGACGGCGTCTCGGGTGTCGGTCCGGCGCCGGCCGGGCGGCGCGGCTGGGCCGAGCTGTGGTCCGAGGCCGACGACACGCCGGCGGGCTGGCTCGACGGCGTCGAGTACTTCGACCCCGCGCGCTTCGGCCTCACCGACCGCGAGGCCCGGCGGATGGACCCGCTCCAGCGCCTGCTGCTCAGCGTCACGGCTGAGGCGCTGGAGAGCTGCGGCCACGACCACGCCTCACTCGGCGCCTCCACCGGGGTCTTCGTCGGCACGATCGCCAGCGACTTCCCCGAACTGGTCGCGCGCAGCACCGGCCACGCCGATCCGCACGCGGCCACCGGCACCGCCATGTCGATGATCGCCAACCGGCTCTCGCACGTCTTCGACTGGTCGGGGCCGAGCATCGTGGTGGACACCGCCTGCTCCTCCTCGCTGGTCGCCCTGCACCAGGCCGCCATGCACCTGCGCGCGGGGGACGTGGACGCCGCCGTCGTCGGAGCGGCCAACCTGGTGCTCACCCCCGACAAGTCCCGCTCCTACGCGCGCACCGGCATGCTGTCCCCGCAGGGCAGGTGCCGCACCTTCGACGAGGCGGCGGACGGCTACGTGCGGGGCGAGGGCTGCGGCGTCGTCGTCCTCAAGCGGCTCGCCGACGCCGAACGCGACGGGGACCCGGTGCTCGCGGTGATCCGCGGCACCGCCGTCAACCACACCGGCGGCAGCGCCGGGTTCCTGACCGCGCCCAGCAAGCCCGCGCAGGAGGCGGTACTGCGCAAGGCCCTCACCGCGGCCGGCCTCACCGCCGACGGCATCGGCTACATCGAGGCGCACGGCACCGGCACCCCGCTGGGCGACCTGATCGAGCTGGAAGCCCTGCACGCCGTCCTCGGCGAGGGCCGGGAGGCGGCGCGACCGCTTCCGGTGGGATCGGTGAAGACCAACCTCGGCCACCTGGAGCCCGCCGCGGGCATCGCCGGCCTCATCAAGACGGTCCTCGCCCTCCAGGCGGCGACGATCCCGCCCTCGCTCAACCACCGCACCCCGAACCGGGCGTTCGACTTCGCGCGCTCACCGCTGGCCGTCGCCGACCGGGTGCTGCCGTGGGACGGGCCGAAGGCGGCGGGGGTCAGCAGCTTCGGCTTCGGCGGTGTGAACGCCCACGTCGTGGTGGCGGCCGCGCCGGCCGCCGCCCCGGCGCGGGACGGCGGGCCCCGGCTGGTCGTGCTCTCGGCCGGCTCGGCGACGGCGCTGCGCACGCTCGCCGAGCGGACCGTCCTGATGCTGGAGTCCCCGCACTGCCCGCCGCTGGCCGCGCTGAGCGAGGCAGCCCTGCGCCGTCCGGCGCGGGCGCACCGGCTCGCCTGCGTGGTGGACGGCATCGAGCAGCTCGACGACAAGCTCCGGCTGTTCCTGGCCGGTGCGGGAACCTCGCGCTCGCTGCACACCGGCGTGGTCTCCGGCGCGGCCAGGGCCGCTCGGGCGCCGTTGGCCCCCGGCGCCACCAGGGATCAACTCGACGACGTTGCGCGGCAGTTCGTCGCCGGAGTGGATCTGGCCGGCGGACCTGGCCGGGCCGGGGTGCGCCTCCCGACCGCGCCGCACGAGGAGCGCCACCTGTGGCCGGTGCCGGCGCCCGTGGCAGCACCGGTCCCCGCACCAGACCCCGCACCAGGCCCCGCACCAGACCCCGCACCAGGCCCCGCACCGGACCCTGCACCGGTCCCGCAGGCGGCCGAGCCGGTCGGCCGGTCAGCCCGCACCTGGGACGGCCAGCCCGAGGCCGCCGAACACCTCGTGCTCGGCCGGCCGACCCTGCCCGGCGCCGCCTACCCCGGCCGGGTCGCCGAACTGCTCGGCCGGGACCGCTTCACCCTGCGCGACCTGACCTTCCGGATGCCCGTCGAAGGCGCCGACACCCTCACGGCCGAACAGGACGGGCCCGCCGTCCGGTTCCGCACCGCGGCCGGGGCGCTGGTCTGCGACGGCGAGGTGACCGCTGCCGAGGTGCCGTCACCCACCGCTCCGCTCATCGCCCGTGGGCTCGCACCCGTGGACCTCGACGCGATGTACCGGGCCCACGAACACGCCGGGCTGCACTACGGCCCCGGGTTCCGCACCGTCACCGCCCTGTCCACCGCCCCCGGGCAGGCCGTCGGCACACTCTGCTCCGACGACCGGCCGCACGGCCCGCTGGACGCGCGGCTGCTCGACGGCGCCTTCCAGGTCGCGCTCGCCGCCTGCGGCGCGCAGGGCCTGTACGTGCCCTTCGCCGTCGAGCGGCTCACCGTCCACGGCCCGCTGCCCGCCACCGCCCGGGTGCACGCCCGGCGCGACCGGGAGTCCGGCCCCGACGCCGGGCTGCTCACCGCGAGCCTGGTGATCCTCGACGGCGACCGGCCCGTGCTGGAGGCCCGCGGGATCACCTGGAAGCGGATCTCGCCGAGCCCGCCGGAGCGGGCGCCCGGGCCCGACCCGCGGCGCGAGGCCGCCCACGGCGCACCCGCGACCGCGGCCACCGGCGGCACCCGGCCCACCGCGCCGACGCCACCGCCGGCGCCGCGGCGGGCCGGCGGTGCCCTCAGGGCCACGCTGGGGCAGTGGGTGGCGTCCGCCCTGGAGCTGGACGCCGACACCCTGGACGGTGACCGGCCGCTCCAGGAACTGGGGCTCGACTCGGTGCTGGCGGTCTCGCTGGCACAGGACATCCGCGCACGGCTGGACGCCGACATCCCGGTCACGCTGCTGTTGGAGGTCGGCACGGTCGACCGGCTGGCCGCCGTGCTGCTGGAGGAGTACGGCGTCACGGACGGCCCGGCCGAGCCGGTTGCCGTCCAGCCGGAGGCCGTGGAGGCCTCCGTTGCGGTGCCGGATGACCGCCGGGACGAGGAGCGCCACGACATCGCCGTCATCGGCGTCGACGGCGTCTTCCCGGGCGCCGGGGACACCGGCGAGCTGTGGCGGGTCCTGACCGACGGCCGGGACTGCCTGCGCGAAGTGCCCGCCTCCCGCTGGGACATCGACGCCTACTACGGCACCGAGGGCGCGCCCGGCACCGTGTACCTGCGGCGGGCCGGCTTCGTCGACGGGCTGACCGACTTCGACGCCGGGTTCTTCCGGCTCTCGCCCGCCGAGGCGCAGTGGATCGACCCGCAGCAGCGCCACCTGATCCAGTCGGCCTGGCGCGCCCTGGAGGACGCCGGCACGGCAGGTCGGGAGCAGCCGTCCACGGGCGTGTTCGTGGGGGCCAGCTACCAGCACTACCGGGACATGGTCGTCGGCGAGGTCGTCGAGACGGCCGCCGGGCTGGGCAACCACAACGCCATCCTGGCCAACCGGTTGAGCCACTTCCTCGACCTGCGCGGCCCGAGCATGACGATCGACACCTTGTGCTCCTCCTCGCTGGTCGCCCTGCACACCGCCGTGCGCTCGCTGCGCGCGGGTGAGTGCGAGCGGGCGATCGTCGCCGGGGTGCACCTGGGGATGTCGCCCCAGTACTTCCAACTCGGCTCCCGCCTGCGGTCGTTCTCGCCCTCGGACGCGATCCGGCCGTTCGACGCGGCCGCCGACGGCTTCGTGCCGGGCGAGGGCGTGGTGTCGGTGGTGCTGAAGCCGCTGACGGCGGCACTGCGCGACGGCGACCGGATCCGGGGTGTCATCCGCGGCACCGCCGTCAACCACGGCGGCCGCACCAGCGGCCTGACGGTGCCGAGCAGCGGGGCGCAGGAGGAGGTGGTGCTGGCGGCGCTGCGGGACGCCGGGGTGTCCCCGGACACGATCGACCTGATGGAGGCGCACGGCACCGGCACCGGTCTGGGCGACCCGATCGAGGTCGAGGGCCTGACCCGGGCCTGGCGGCGGTACACCGACCGGTCGCAGTTCTGCGCGCTCGGCTCGGTGAAGTCCAACATCGGCCACCTGGAGCCCGCCGCCGGACTGGCCGGTCTGGTCAAGGTCCTGCTCGCGATGGAACATGACACCATCCCGCCCTCGCTGCACGTCCGGCGCCCCAGCGACCACGTCCGGTTCGAGGGTTCACCGTTCTACGTCGCCGACCGCGCCCTCGACTGGCCGCGCGGCGGCGGGCGGGTGCGCCGGGCGGCGGTGAGCGCCTTCGGGATGGGCGGGGTCAACGCCCACGTCATCGTGGAGGAGCCGCCCGCCCTCCCGGCCCGCACCCAGGCGCCGCAGCGCAGCCACCTGATCCGGGTGACGGCCGCCGACGAGAACGCCGTGCGCACCCTGGCCGCCGCCTACGCGGACCGCCTGACCGACGCCACGGCAGAGGAACTCGGTGACATCGCCTACACCGCCAACACCGGTCGCGCCGCCCACCGTTGGCGCGTCGCCGTGCACGGCGCCAGCGCCCGCGAACTGGCCGAGCGCCTCACCGGGGTCGCCGACGGGCGTACCCCGGCCGTCCGGCGGAGCGGCCGGCCCGGCACGGCCTTCCTGTTCACCGGCCAGGGCTCGCAGTACCCCGGCATGGCGAGCGGCCTGCTCGCCGCCGAACCCGCCTTCCGCGAGGCGCTGCACGAGTGCGCCGAGCTGCTGCGCCCGCACCTCGACGTCCCGCTGCTCGACCTGCTCCACGGCGACGCCCGGCAACTGCTGGACGAGACCCGCTACGCGCAGCCCGCCATCGTCAGCGTCGAGGTCGCCCTGGTCCGGCTGCTCGCCGGGGTCGGCGTGCACCCCGACGCCGTCGCGGGGCACAGCCTCGGCGAACTCACCGCGGGCTGGGCCGCCGGCGTGCTCGACCTGCCCGACCTGCTGCGGCTGACCGCGCTGCGCGGCGCCCTCATGCAGGAGTGCGGCGGCGGGGGAGGGGCGATGGCTGTCGTCCACGCCGAGGCCGATGCGCTGACCGAGGAGCTGCGGGCACACCCCGGGGTCGAGATCGCGGCCTACAACGCGCCGCGCGTGCACACGGTCAGCGGGCCGGCCGAGGCCGTCGCGCGATTCTGCGGGCAGACCCCGCACCGCACCCAGCGGCTCGCCGTCGGCCACGCCTTCCACTCCGCCGCCATGCAGCCGGCCGTTCGGCCGTTCGCCGAGGCGGTGGCGGCGACGTCCCTCAAGGCGCCGGCCGTCCCCTTCGCCGCCACGCTCACCGGCGGGTGGCACACCGCCGAGACCGCCACCGACCCCGAGCGGTGGGCGGCGGCGATCCGCGAACCCGTGCGCTTCGCCCGGGCCCTGGCCGTGCTCGGCGAGTCCGCGCCGGACGCGGTCTGGGAGCTCGGCCCGCACCCGCAGCTGCTGCCGGCGGCCCGCACCGTCCTCGCCGAACCGCACCCGGCCTGGATCGCCACCCTCCACCGCGACCGTGACGACCAGGCGCAGCTGCACGCCGCCCTGACCGCCCACCACAACCGCACCGGTGCCGACCTGGACTGGAGCGCCCTGCACGCCGGCCGGGACCGGCGCACCACCACCATCCCCGGCTACCCCTTCCACCGGCAGGAACTGACCGCGCCCCCCGCCCGCCGCCTCGCGGCGAGCGCCGTCGGCCACCCGCTGTTGGACCACCCGCTGTTCGACCGCCGTTACCAGAACGGGAGCGAGGGCCAGTGACGACGCATCGAGCCGACACGCGCCAGCCGCAGGACACCCCCGGAACGCGCGAGACCTACGAGAAGACCTTCGCCGGGCGCGAACCCCTCATCGCCCAGCACCGCGCCGACGGCCTCGGCCTGCTGCCGGCCGCCGTGCAACTGGAGATGGCCCTGGCGGGCATCGCCGGGCTGCGGCCCTTCGCCCCGTCGGAGCTCACCGACGTGGCCTTCCGGCGCCCGCTCAGCCTCACCGAGGACGCGGCGGCGGCCGTACGGCTCGAGGTGGCGCACAGCGGGGCCGACGGCACCCGCTCGCGCTTCGAGCTGAGCACCGTCCTGGCGGGCGAGCGCAAGACCCTGTCCACCGGTACCGGGCGCCGGCTCGGCGCCGACCGCCCCGGCCCGACGGCCTGGCAGGTGAGCACGCCTCGGACGATCGACCCGGTCGAGCTGTACGAGGGCTGGGCGCGGGAGGGGCTCGCCTACGGGCCCGACTTCCGCACCGTCCGGGAGCTGGCCGTCGGGGACGGCACGGCCCGCGCCGTGCTGGCCACCGACACCGAGCCGCTGCCCTGGCACGCCCACCCGCTGCTGGTGGACGGCGTGTTCCAGACCGCCGCCTGCGCGCTCCAGGACCTCGCCGACGGCCCGCTGCCCCTGCTGCCGATCGGCGTCGCCCGGATCGCCGTCCACGCCGAACTGTCCGGACGGACCGGCGGCGCGACCGTGCTGGTGCGCCGCACCGGCGACGAGGGCGCCTACGCGACGGCGGACGCCCTGCTGGTGGGCCCGTCCGGAGAGGTCGCCGTCGAGTTCACCGGCCTGCGCATGCGCCGCCCGACCGGGTCCGCGGCGGCGGGCCCTGCTCACCCGCTGTCCCGGATCCGCTGGCGCGAGGCGCCCGGCCCGGGGTGCGAGCCGGCCGGGGGCACCTGGGTGCTGCTGCGCCCCGCCGGGGCCGACGGCCCGGGGGAGCGCACCGCCCGTCGGCTGCGGGCGGAGGGCGCCCGCGTGGTGGAGGCCGTCCTCGGCGCGGACCCCGCCACCGGTGGACCGGACCGCTTCGCGCTGCCCGCCGCCGACGAGGAGTCCTTCCGCCGACTGTGGGAGTCGGTGGGCGAGCCGCCGGCCGGGGTCGTGCACACGGCGGCCACCGGGCCCGCGCGCGAGCGGCGGGTCGAACTCGAGCAGGGCCTGCACGGCTGCCTGGCCGCGCTGAAGACCCTCGGCGAACTCCGCTGGAAGACCCGCTTCTTCGCGGTGACCGCAGCCGCTCAGCCGGTCGCCGACGACGACGCCCCGGTGCCCGCCCGGGCCGCGCTCTGGGGCCTGGTGCGCACCGCCGCGATCGAGTACCCGGGGCTGCGCCCGCGCCTGATCGACCTCGACGAGGCCTCGGTCGACGCGCTGGCCGGTGAGCTCGGCGACGGCCCCACGGAGGTCGCCTACCGGCGGGGCGTGCGCCACGAACCGGTGCGGGTGCGCACCCGCCCGGTCCGTCCGGGCGCGCGGCCGGTCCGGCCCGGCGGCCGCTACCTCGTCCTCGGCGGACACGGCGGCCTCGGCCAGGAGCTGGCCGCCCGGCTCGCGCGGGAGGGCGCGGGCCTGGTCGCCCTGGTCAGCCGCTCCGGCGGCGCCGGCCCCGACCTCCCGGGCTGCACGGTCGTCTCGTACGCGGCCGACATCACCGCGCCGGGCGAACTCGCCGCCGTGGTGGGCCGGATCCACGCGGAGTACGGCGAGCTGCACGGCGTCGTGCACGCCGCCGGGACCCTCAAGGACGGGCTGATCCGCTCCGCCACGCCCGCCGACCTCGCCGAGGTGCTGCGGCCCAAGGTGGACGGCGTCCACGAACTCGCCGCCGCCGTCGCCGGTACGGACCTGGACTTCGCCGTGCTCTTCGCCTCGGTCTCCGGGACCTTCGGCAACCTCGGGCAGGCCGGGTACGCCGCCGCCAACGCCTACCTGGACGCCTTCGCCCACGCCCACGGCCGGCCCTGGCTGAGCGTCGACTGGGGCCTGTGGGGCGAGGTCGGCATGGGCACCGCCGTCGCCGACCAGCTGCGACGGCGCGGTGTGCGGCCGCTGGGCACGGCCGAGGCCCTGGACGCCCTGATGGCGGTGCTCGGCGAGGACGTCCGGCAGGTCGTCATCGCGCACCCGGACGCTTCGGTGGTCCTGCCCGAGGACGAAGTCCTGAGCAGCGGGCTGCCGGGCCCCGGACCCGCCGATGCGCTGCACGCGGGTGGTGCGGGCCCCGAACGGGTCGAGCAGGCCCTGGAGGGCTTCCTGACGGAACGGCTCGGCCTGGACCGGCTGGACCGCGACGCACCGCTGTCGGACTACGGGATGAGCTCCATCACGAGCGTCGAGCTGTCGGAGGAGCTGTCCCGCCGGTGGGGGATCCAGCTGCCCGCCACCCTGTTCCTGGAGTACGGCGGCTTCGCCGAGCTGGCGCAGGCGCTGACCGAGCGGTACGGCGCGGCCGAGGCCCTTCCCGTACCGGCAACCCCCCTATCGGATAAGGCTGTTGAGCAGGAGGAGCCGCCGCCCGCTGCCCGCCCTGCTGCCCGCCCCGTCGCGCGTCCCGGGGACGTCGCCGTGGTCGCCGCCTCCGGCGACCTCCCCGGCGCCACCGACCCGGACGGCCTGTGGGCCCTGCTGCGCGCCGGCCGGCACGCCTTCACCGAGATCCCCGCCGACCGCTGGGACATCGACGCCCACTTCGGCCCGCGCGGCCCGCAGCTGACCGGCACGTACTGTCGCACCGGAGCCTTCCTCGCCGACATCGACCGCTTCGACCCGGCGTTCTTCGGCATCTCCGTCCGCGAGGCCGGGGACCTGGACGTCCAGCAGAAGCTGCTGCTGGAGCACGCCTGGGCGGTGCGCGACGAGAGCGGCCTCGCCGACCGCCGCGACATCGGCGTCTTCGTCGGCGCCACCTACACCCACCACCGCGACGCCCAGGGGCTGGAGAGCGTCGGCCCGTACAGCGCGCTCGGCTCCATGAACGCCCTGCTGGCCAACCGGATCTCCTACGCCCTGGACCTGCGGGGCCCCTCGCAGACCGTCGACACGCTCTGCTCCTCCGCCCTGGTCGCCGTCCAGCAGGCGGTCGCCGCCCTGCGCGCGGGCCAGTGCGGCGCCGCGATCGTGGCGGCCTGCCACGTCGGGCTGACCCCGTGGTACTACCGCAGCCTCAGCCAGCTGGGCGCGCTGTCCGAGGGCCTGCCGCGCCCGTTCGACGCCCGGGCGGACGGCTTCGTCCCGGGCGAGGGCGCGGTGGCCGTGATGCTCAAGCCGCTGGCCGACGCCGAGCGGGACGGCGACCGCGTCCTGGGCGTCATCCGCGGCGCGGCCGTCAACCACGGCGGCCGCGGCAGCGCCCTGCCGGTGCCGCGCAGCGAGGCCCAGACGGCCGTGATCCGCGCGGCCCTGGACGACGCCGGACTGGCCCCGGCCGACATCACCCTGATCGAGGCGCACGGCACCGCCACCCAGTTGGGCGATCCGATCGAGACCGCCGCGCTGGCCGCCGTCTTCGGTGCCGACCCGGCCCGCCGCGCCCCCTGCCACCTCGGCTCCGTCAAGGCCAACATCGGCCACCTGGAGCCGGCCGCCGGTCTGGCCGGCCTGCTGAAGGTGCTGCTCTGCCTGCGGCACCGGGAGATCCCGCCGCTGGCCGGCTTCGAAACCGCGAGCGCCCAACTCGACCTGGCCGAAGGGACGTTCACCATCCCGACCGAGCCGGTGAGCTGGGCTGTGGCGGGGCCGCGCCGGGCCGGGATCAGCGCCTTCGGCATGGGCGGCACCAATGCGCACATCGTCGTGGAGGAGTACGCGCCGGAGCCCGCCCGGCCCGCCGCCCCGGGCGGGGCGCCCGAGGCCCTCGGCGAGCATCTGCTCGTGCTGTCCGGGCACACCCCCGGGGCCCTGGCCCGGCGCGCGGCGGACGTGCTCCGGCTGCTGCGCCGGGACACCCCGCCCGACCTCGCGGCCCTGTGCCGCTCGGCCGCCGTGGGCCGCGACCACCGGCGCCACCGGATCGCCGTCCTCGGCTCCACCGCAGGGGAGTTGGCGGCCGGGCTGGCCCGCCACCTGCGCGACGGACAGGGGCAGGTGCTGCGCGGCGACACGCCCCTGGACGCCACCGGCACCGGCGCGGTCGTCGAGGACGCCTTCTACGACCAGGTCGCACGGTTCACCTCCGTCGGCGCCGACCGTCTCAGGGCCCGGCTGCGGCTGCCCGAGCAGCGACTGGGCACCGCACTGGCCCGGCACCACGTCGGCGGCGGGACCGTCGACTGGCGGGCGGTCCACCAGGGCGTGCCCGCCCGGCGGATCGCCCTGCCGCCCTACCCCTTCCGGGCCCCCGCCGAGACCGCCCGCCGGCTGACCCGCGCCCACCGGGTCCTCGGCAAGCCCACCGTGCCCGGGGCGCTGCCGCTGGCACTCGCCCTGCAACGGGCCGAACTCCTGCACCGGGCGGCCTTCCTCGGCCGGGGCGCGGGGGAAGGCCCGCTCAGCAGCGACCTGGACGACCCTGCGCTCACCGGCGCCGCCACCTTCCGCCACGGCGGGCGCGCCATCGCCCGCGTCGAGCCGGCCGGCCCGGACGCCACGCCCGCCCCCGCCCCTCCGGACGCGGACCTCGACGCCCTGCGTGCCCGCCTCGGCCGGACCCTCGAAGCGGACGGCCTGTACGCCTGGTTCGCGGCCAAGGGCATGGACCTCGCCGCGCCGCTGCGCTCGCTCGGCGAGGTGCGCTACGGCCCGGACCGCGTGCTCGCCCGCGTCGACCTGCCGGACGGAGGGCCGCTGGAGCGCTCGGTGGTCGCGCTGGACGCGGCCCTGCAGAGCATGGCCGTCCTCACCCTGGCCGACCCGTCCGCCGCCGCGGAGACGTACCTGCCGGAGTCCGTCCGGCGGGTCGAGCGGTGGGGGGATCCCGCCCGGACCGCCTATGTGCTGCTGGAGGCCGAGGACACCGGGACGGAGCTGGTCCGCCGGGGCGACGCGACGCTGCTCGCCGCCGACGGCAGCGCCGTGGCCCGGCTCACCGGCGTCGAGTACCGGACGGTGCGGGGGCCGGCCGCGCCTGCTCCGTCCCGGTCCGCGGTGCCGCCCCAGGTCGTCGAGACCGTACCGGGCAGGCGCGGCACGGCCGTTGAGGCCGCCGTCCTCGGGATCGTCCGGGACGCCTTCCGTGACCCGGCGATCACCCCGACCACCCCGCTCTCCACCGTCGGGCTCGACTCCCTGCTGGCGACGGCCGTCGCGGCGGACCTGGAGGCGGCCTACGGGCTGCGGCTGAGCCCCGGGGAGGTGCTGGAGCACCCCGACTGCCGTTCCCTGGCGGCGTACGTGGCCGGGCAGGCCGCCGCCGCGGGCGTCGTCGCCGACGCTGCCGACGCTGCCGACGCTGCCGCCGCGGGCGTCGTCGCCGACGCTGCTGACGCCGCCGATGGTGCCGACGAACCGGCCGGGGAGCCGGGGCTCGCGTCACCGGACGTGGCGGTCATCGGCTTCGCCCTCGCACTGCCCGGCGCCCGGGACGAGGCCGCGCTCTGGTCGCTGCTCGCCGACGCGGGCACCGCCCTCGGCCCGGCACCCGCCCACCGCTGGAACGGCTCCGCGCCCGCGCGGGCCGGCGATGTCGGCGGATTCCTCGACAACGTCGAGGAGTTCGACGCGCGGTTCTTCGACTTCTTCCCCAAGCAGGCCGAGGTCCTGGACCCCCAGGCCCGCTGGCTGCTGCGCACGACCTGGGAGGCACTGGAGTCGGCCGGCCTGCCGCCGCGCGGCCTCGACCGCGACACCGGCGTGTTCGTGGGCGCCAGCTACCAGCACTACCGCGAGTACAATCTCGCGCCGGAGCTGGACGCCCACAGCGGCCTGGGCAACCACAACGCCTTCCTGGCCAACCGGTTGAGCCACTTCCTCGACCTGCGCGGCCCGAGCATGACGATCGACACCTTGTGCTCCTCCTCGCTGGTCGCCCTGCACACCGCCGTGCGCTCGCTGCGCGCGGGCGAGTGCGCCCAGGCGGTCGTCGCCGGGGTGCGGGTCGGGCTGTCGCCGCTGCACTACACCGCGATGACCAACCTGCGCGCGCTGTCGCCGACCGGCCGGGTGCGGGCGTTCGACGCGGACGCGGACGGGCTGGTGCCCGGCGAGGGTGTGGTGACCGTGGTGCTGAAGCCGCTGACGGCGGCGCTGCGCGACGGCGACCGGATCCGGGGCGTCATCCGCGGCACCGCCGTCAACCACGGCGGCCGCACCAGCGGCCTGACCGTGCCGAGCGGTTCCGGACAGGAGGACGTCGTGGCGGCGGCGCTGCGCGAGGCGGGGGTGTCGCCCGAGTCGATCGGCCTGGTCGAGGCCCACGGCACCGGCACCCGGCTCGGCGACCCGATCGAGGTCGACGGGCTCACCCGGGCCTGGCGCCGGCACACCGACCGCGCGCAGTTCTGCGCGCTCGGCTCGGTGAAGCCCAACATCGGCCACCTGGAGCCCGCCGCCGGACTGGCCGGCCTGGTCAAGGTCCTGCTCGCGATGGAACACCGCACGATCCCGCCCTCGCTGTCCGTCCGCCGCCCCAACGACATGGTGCAGTTCGAGAGTTCACCGTTCTACCTGGCCGACCGCGCCTTCGGCTGGCCGCGCGGGGAGCAGGCCCGCCGGGCGGCGGTGAGCTCCTTCGGGATGGGCGGGGTCAACGCCCACGTCATCGTGGAGGAAGCACCCGCCCTGCCGGTCCGCCCGCCGCTGGCGCCCGGCAGCCGGGTGCTCCGGGTGACGGCCGCCGACGAGAACACCGTGCGCATCCTGGCCGCCGCCTACGCCGAGCGCTTCGAGACGGTCCGTGACGAGTGGGAGACCGCCGACCTGTGCCGGACGGCCAACACCGGACGCTCGCCGCAGGAATGGCAGGCGGCCGTCCACGGCCGGGACGCCGTCGAACTCGCCACCGCCCTGCGCGCCGTGGCCGCCGGCCGGGTGCCGGTCGGCCGCGCCGAGCACAGCGGCAACGACGCCGACTGGCCCGTGCTCCCCGGGGCCCGTACCACCGAACTGCCGACCTACCCGTTCGCCCCGGACACCCACTGGCGGACCCGTACCGGCGCCACCCGGCCCACCGGCGCCCGCGCCCTGCGCACCGCCTGGCACCCCGAGGGCTTGGCCGCCCCGGCGACGGCCCCCGGGACCGTCCGCCTGGTCGGCGCCGACCGGGCCCTCGGGGAGCTGGTCACGGCCGAACTCCGCGCCCGGGGAGCCCACTTCGCCGAGCCCGGCCAGGCCGCCGACACCATCCTGGTGACCGACATCGCCTCCCACGAGGACGACGGTGGTGACCTGGGCCCGTTCTGGAAGGAACTCGGCGACCTGATCAGGGAACTGCCGCCGCACGGCCGCCTCCTGTACGCCGTCTGCCACGGCGCCGCCGTGCGCCCGGCGGAGCGTGCCGCGCTGCGCCCCACGAGGGCCGCCAAGGCCGCGGCGGTGGCCGCCGCCTGCGCCGAGAGCCGCAGGCCCGGCGCGATCGTCCACCTGGACGCGGCCGATCCGGCCGAGGCCTGGGCCCGGCAGCTCGCCGCCGAGTACGCGGCCCTGCGGCCCGGGCCGGACGACGGCGAGGACGGCACGGTCGCGGCCTACCGCGGCGGCGTCCGTTACGCACCTCGGCCCGCCGAAGCGCTGCCCGGGCCGAACTGCCGACTCTCCGGGGACGGTTACCTCCTGGTCACCGGCGGACTCGGCGCCGTCGGCCGACGCCTGGTCGCCCGGCTGATCGAGCGCGGCGCGCGCCGGATCGGCATCGTCGGCCGCTCCCCGCTCGACCCCGAACGCTCCGCGCTGCTCCGCGAGTTGGCCGGCCCGGCGGAGCTGGCGTACCTGCCGTGCGACACGGCCGCCGCCTCGGCGCTCGCGGCCGTCGCCGACGAACTGGGCGCCCGCTGGGGCCGGTTGCGCGGTGTGGTGCACGGAGCCGGCGGCGTCAACCCGTTCGGCGCGATGCACCGCCGCCCCTGGGACGACGCCGCCCGGATCCTCGCCCCGAAGGTCGCCGGCTCGCTGAACGCCGTCCGGCTGGCCCAGCGGCACGGCGCAGACTTCGCCGTGCTGGTCTCCTCGATCGCCGGCGCCCAGGCCCCGGCCGGACGCGGCCTGGTCGACTACGCCCTCGCCAACGCCTACCAACTCGCCCTGGCCGAAGGGGAGAACGAGGCCACCGGCACCGCCGTGACCGCCCACGCCTGGCCCGACTGGACGGGAGTCGGGATGGCCGCGGACGCCTCCTTCGCCGCCGCCCACGCCATCGACGCCGAGGAGGCGGAGACCGCGTTCCTCGACCACGCGCTGACCGGTGGCGCCGTGCTCTTCCCCGGCCGGGCCGTAGCCCCTGGCCCTGCCCCCGAGCGGTCCGAGCAGGCGGCGCCGGAGCCGGAGCCGATCCGCGCCCTCATCCCCGCACCGGCCACCGGCCGGGACCGGACGGCGGCCCGTGCGGCCGTCCGCGCGGCGTTCGTCCAGGTCCTCGGCGAAGACCCCGGCGAACGGGCCCTGCCCGGGCTCGGGCTCGACTCCCTGGCCATCGCCGAACTGGCCACCGCCCTGGAACGGCACACCGGCCGCACCGTCGACCCGTCCCTGCTGATGCGCACCCGCACGGCCGACGAGTTGGCCACCGCGCTCGCCGCGACCGTCCCCGCGCGGCCGGGGCCCGACCGCCGGGCGCCCGCTCCGGAAGGCGACGGGCGAGCCACCGCGCTGCGGGCCCTGCTGCGCCCCCTGGTCGCCGCCGAGCCGGGGAAGGTGGCGCCGTGACCACCGCTGCCGAACGACCCTCCGACGAAAGGACCAGGGTGGACCGTCAGGACCGCCGCATCGCCGTCATCGGCCTCGCGGTACGCCTCCCCGGCGCCGAGGACGCCGTCGACCTGGCGCACTTCCTGCACCAGGACACCGTCGAGGTCGGTGAGGTCCCGCCCGGCCGGTGGCGCCGCGAGCTCTACCTCGGGGACGGCCCGCACCAGGGCTCCCACCACCGCGGGGCGTTCCTGCTCGACCCGTACTCCTTCGACCACGCCGCCTTCGGCCTCGCCGCCGAGGACGCGCGCCACCTGGACCCGCAGCAGCGCACCATGCTGGAGGTCGGCGCCCGGGCCCTGGAGGACTCCGGCCAGCTCGGGGCCGGCCGGAGGCTGAACGCGGGCGTGTTCATCGGCGCGCGCATGAACGCCTACGGCTTCGACCACGGCCGCGGCCTGGCCGGGCCGCTCGACGCGGACGTCCGCCCGTCGGCGCTGTGGGGACGGTCGCAGAATTTCCTGGCGGCCTGGCTCTCCGACCGCCTCGACCTCGCGGGCCCGAGCCTGGTCGTCGACACCGCCTGCTCGTCGTCGCTGACGGCGCTCTGGCTCGCCTGCCAGAGCCTGGCCGCCGAGGCCTGCGACCTGGCCGTCGTCGGCGGCGTCGACCTGCTGATCGACCCGCTGACCTTCGTCCTGCTCTCCCGCACCGGGGCGCTGTCCCCGGACGGCCGCTGCCACACCTTCGACGGCCGGGCCAACGGCTACGTCCCGGGGGAGGGCGCCGTCGCGCTCGTCCTCAAGCCGATGGCGGCGGCGCTGGCCGACGGCGACCACGTGCTCGGCGCGATCAGTGCGAGCGCGGTCAACAACGACGGCGCCACCATGGGAGTGACCACGCCCAACCTGGACGCCCAGGTGGCGCTGCTCGACCGGGTCTACCGGACCGTCGACCCGGCCACCGTCGGGTACGTCGAGGCGCACGGCACGGGCACCGCCATCGGGGACCCGATCGAGACGCGGGCCCTGACGGAGGTCTTCGGCCGGCACGGCGTGCCGCGCAACTCGGTCGCCCTGGGCTCGCTCAAGCGCCGGATCGGCCACCTCCACTCGGCGTCGGGCCTCGCGGCGCTCGCCAAGGTCCTCGTGCTGCTGCGCGAGGGCGTCATCCCGGCGGCGGGCGTGGCGGCGCCCAACCCGCGCCTGGGCCTGGACACCGGCCCGTTCCACCTGCCCACTGCCGCCGCCCCCTGGCCCGAGGCGCCGGTGCGCCGGGCGGCCGTGAGCGGTTTCGGCTTCGGCGGCACCAACGCCCACGTGGTCGCCGAGGCCGTCCCGGATTCCGTCCCGCAGCCGCACCCCCCGGCTCCGGGACGGGCCGTGCACGTCCTGCCGCTGTCGGCCGCCACCCCGTACGCGCTGCGCGAACTCGCCGCCCAGTGGCTGGGTTTCCTGCCCACCGTGGGGGAGGCCCTGGCCGACGTGTGCGCGACGGCGCGACTGGCCCGGCCCCACCGCGCGGTGCGCACCGCCGTGACGGGTGCCGACGCCGGTGAACTGACCGCCGCCCTGCGGGCGTGGCTGCTCGGCGGCGCTCCGGAGCCCCGGGCGACCGTCCGGCTGCGCCCGGCGGCGGCGTCGACCCCGCCCGGCTGGCTGGCGGCGCTGGACCGGACGGTGCCCGCCGTGCGGGAGGTGATCGACCTCTTCGAGACCGCGACCGGTACCGAACTGTCCTCTTTCTCCGGTGAGTTGCTCAGGATCAGTGAGGGCGTCGCGCTCGCGGTGGCGCTGCACGGCCTCGGTGTCCCCGCCGAGGCGGTGGACCTGCCGCCGGGCTGGGAGGCCGTCCGCGCGTTCGCCTGGGGGAGCGTCCCCCTGGAGCAGGCGCTGGCCGAGGTCCTCCGGCAGGAGGCCGAGGCGACGGCCGACCCCGACCCGGAGGCAGCGGACCTCTGTACCCGGCTGGGCCGGGCCGAGAACGACCAGGAGGTGGCCGGGGCGCTCGCCGCGGCCGTGGCCGAACTCTTCGCGGCGGGCCATGAGTTCGACTGGGCGGCCGTCCAGGGCGGGCGCGCCTGGCGCAAACGCCCGCTGCCCGCGGCCCAGTCCACCGGCCCGGCCCTGGACCTGCGCGAACCGCTGCGCTCGGCCGAACCCGGGACACCCACCGCGCTGGAGGCCGACGAAGGCCCCGCCGGCTACCGCTTCTCCCGGGTCTTCGGCCCCGGCGAGGCCCCGATCGCCCAACACGCCGTCTACCGGCGCACGATGCTGCCGGGCGTGGCCTGGTTCGACTTCCTGCGCGAGGGCGCGGTGCTGCGTGGCGAGGCCTTCCACGGGCTCGGGGACGTCCTCTTCCACCGCCCGCTGATTCCCACCGGCGCCCACCGGGTGGTGTGCCGGGTGGACGGCGAGGGCCGCTTCACCGTCCGGGACGGCGAGACCGATGAGCCCTTCGTCACCGGCCGCTACCTCGCGCGTCGGGCGCCGGCACCCGACGCCGTCCCGATCGCCGCGCTGCTGGACGCCTGCTCCGCCGAGCTGCACGCCGGCTCCCGGCTGTACCGGTGGCTCCGGCGGATCGGCTACCACCACGGCCGCTACTACCGGAACATCTCCTGGGTGGCCGGCCTGCCCGACGGCGGCACCCTCGCCCGGGTCGAGGGCGGCCGGCAGCGGGAACTGAACCCGCGCGGCGTCGAGTTGTTCCCCGGGCTGCTCGACAGCGTGACGATCGCCGCGATCGCGCCCGGCAACCCGGTGTTCGGCGCCGCCGACGCCTCGGCCTTCATCCCGCTGTCGGTCGGGCGGCTGGAGGTCCACGGGCCGCTGGAGGAGGCGGCGTACGTCCGCACCGAGACCGCCTTCTGGAACGAGGAGGCCTGCCGCGTCACCCAGACGGTCACGGATGCGGCGGGGCGGCCACTGCTGGTGCTGGCGGACATCTCCTCCAAGCGCGTCCCCACGGCGGCCTTCGACGAGCAGCCGGCCCCCGAGTCCGTACCGGCCCCCGATCCCGTACCGGCGCCCGAGCCTGTTCCCGCTGCCGAGCCCGTCCGTGCCGCCCGTGCCGCCCGCGGTGCGGACCCGACCGCGCGGATCCTCGGCTGGTTCCTGGAGTCGGCGGGGATCGCCGAGGCCGACGCCGACACGGAGTTCCTCTCCTCCGGGTCCGACTCCGTCGGCCTGGTGTCGCTGAGCGAGCGGATCTCCCGGGAGCACGGCCTCGCGCTCTACCCGACGGTGTTCTTCGAGTACCCCACCCCGCGCCGCTTCGCCGCCTTCCTCGCCGAGGAGTTCCGGGAGCTGGTCGCGACGCTGCCCGCCGCGACCGGCTCCGCTCCGGCGACCGGCACCCCCGACACCTCCGACGTCCCCGCCCGTCCGGCCGCCGCCGCGCCGCTGCCCGTCGGGCCGCGGCCCGACGTCCCCGCTCCCCCCCGCGCCCCCCCCGCGCCGGCGGCGCCCCCCCCCCCCCCCCCC